>NZ_JAMJFM010000016.1:0-165250 GCF_023544705.1 Streptomyces sp. MCA2 | reverse complement strand
TCGCCGCGGAACCGTTCCGGCTCTGTGGCAACTCGGAGAACACTACGGATGGGGAAGGGCCGTGTCAACACGCGTCAGTCAAGGTCACTCAGACGCCCGTCGGCGTCGGGCTGGGCGTCCTCGACGCGGCGCAGCAGACGGGTCAGGACCTGGCCGAGCAACTGCCGTTCCTCTCCGGAGAGGTCCTGGAGGAGGTCCTCCTCGAAGACCGAGGCCAGGCGCATCGCCTCGAGCCACTTCTCGCGGCCCTCGTGGGTCAGCGCGACGATGACGCGGACCCGGTTGTTCTCGTCGCGCTCGCGCGTGACCAGACCCTCGTTCGCCATGCGGTCGATGCGGTGGGTCATGGCGGCCGGCGTGAGGCCGAGGAGCTTGGCGAGTTCGCCGGGGCCCAATTGGTAGGGGACTCCGGAGACGACGAGGGCCTTGAGGACCTCCCATTCGGCGTTGCTCAGGCCGAGGGTGGCGGTCTGCCGGCCGTAGGCGACGTTCATCCGGCGGTTGAGGCGCTGAAGTGCGGAGACGACCTGCTCCACCTGGGGGTCGAGGTCCTGGAATTCGCGCTGGTAGGCCGCGATCTGTTCCTCGAGGCTCGGCTCGGCGGTGTCGGCGGCCGCATCGGAGGGCTCAGGCATGCGGCGCAGTATGACATGGAAGTCATTGGCGTTGAAGTTCTTCGGCGTGTAGTCTTTAGCTTCGAACTTTAGAGTTGAAGTCTTCAGGGTGAGACTGTCCGGCTCCGGACGGTCTCACCCTGGCATCTGTCGCAGCTCGTGGGTTCGTCCCTCTTATCCGTCTGATGACCTGACCTAGGTAGGTGAGTGTGACCACCGCGATGGGCGCCGCGTTGCGCCGGATCCAGCTCGGGAACGCGTTGAGCGCGTTCGGGAGCGGCTTCACCGTTCCGTATCTGTACGTCTATGTGGCGAAGGTGCGGGACCTCGGCGCGAGTACGGCCGGTGCCGTACTGGCGATGCTGGCGGTGGCCGCGCTGGTCGTCCTGCCGCTGACCGGTCGCGTCATCGACCGGCGCGGGCCGCTGCCGGTGGCCGTCATCGGTTCGGTCTGCGCCGCCATCGGCTCCCTGGGGATCGGGCTGTCCGCCAGCGAGCCGCTGGTCATTGCGGCGGCCATTGCCCTCGGCGCCGGGATAGCGGTCATTCAGCCGGCGCTCGCGACGATGATCGTGTGGTGCTCGACGACGGTCACGCGGTCGCGGGCATTCGCCACCCAGTTCTTTCTGAACAACCTGGGGCTGGGCGTCGGCGGACTGGTCGGCGGGCTGCTGGTCGACGAGTCGCATGCGTCGAGCTTTGTGCGGCTGTTCGCCATCGAGGCCGTGATGTTCCTGGTGCTCGGCGCGGCGGTGGCGACCGTGCGGCTGCCGCGGACGCCGAAGGTCGAGGACCCGGTGCCGACCGAGGAGCGGGCCAAGGGCGCCTGGCGTGCGATGTTCGCCGACCGGCGGATGGTGTGGCTGTGCGTCCTGGGGTTCGTGCTGTTCTTCGCCTGCTACGGGCAGTTCGAGTCGGGGCTGGCGGCCTACGCGACCGAGGTCACCCGGATCCCGCCGGCGAGCCTGGGGATCGCGCTTGCGGCCAATACGGCGGCGATCGTGGCGGCACAGTTCGTGGTGCTCAAGCTGGTCGAGCGCCGGCGGCGCAGCCGGGTGATGGCGCTGGTCGGGATGATCTGGACGGTGGCGTGGATAGCCGCCGGGCTGTCCGGGCTGGTGCACGGCGCTCAGGTGGTGGCGACGACGCTGCTGATCTCGACGTATGCGCTGTTCGGTATCGGTGAGTCGATGCTGTCGCCGACGGTGGCTCCGCTGGTGGCCGATCTGGCGCCGCCTTCCCTGATCGGCCAGTACAACTCGGCATTCGCCCTGGTCAAGCAGCTGGCGCTGGCGGTCGGTCCGGCCGTGGGTGCGCTGATGGTGGGGCATGGGATGTACCTGGCGTACATCGGGATGCTCGTGGTGTGTGCGCTGGGGATCACGGTGTTGTCGTTGCGGCTGGGGCGGATGCTGCGTCCGGAGCAGGACAATCCGCACCGGGCGGTGGCGTCCCTGCCCGCGGCGCGGGTGCCGTCGGAGCCGGCCGCGGAAGCGGTGGTCTGCGGCGCCTGAGCAGCGGCCCGGACCGCCGGGCCCATGGGCGGTCGTTGAGCCCACGCTTCCGGCGCCGTGAGAGCGGCGCGTCCACCGGCCCCCGGCCTGGTCCGATCGGATCAGGCCGGGGGCCGGTGGCGTACGGCTATCCGCGCGGCAGGGCGAATTCGCACCAGACGGCCTTGCCGCCGCCCGGGGTGCGGCGGGAGCCCCAGGACGAGGCGATGGTGGCGACGATGGAGATGCCCCGGCCGGCCTCGTCGGCCGGTTCGGCGCGGCGGCGGCGCGGGAGGTGGTCGTCGCCGTCGGTGACCTCGACGATCAGGCGGCGGTCCGTGCGGCGCAGCCGGAGGCGCATCGGCGGGGTGCCGTGCTGGAGGGAGTTGGCGACCAGTTCGCTGGCGGCCAGCACACCGAGGTCGTGCAGCTCGGTCGGGAAGCGCCAGGAGGCGAGGACCCCGGAGGCGAAGGCGCGGGCGCGCGGGGCCGCTTCGGTGCCGCCGTGGAGTTCGAGCGCGGCGTTGTGGAACAGCTCGGCGTCATGGCCGGTCCGCTCCGGGTGCTGGAGGACCAGGATGGCGACATCGTCGTCGTGGCTGGCGGTGATGCCCAGGGAGCGCAGCAGGCGGTCGCAGACGATGTCCGGGGCGCCGGCGGCACCGGCGAAGGCGCGCTCCAGGGCCTCGACGCCGTGGTCGATGTCCTTGTCGCGGCGCTCCACCAGGCCGTCGGTGTAGAGGACGGCGCTGCTGCCGGGGCCCAGCGGGACGGAACCCGAGGTGTGCAGCCAGCCGCCGGTGCCCAGGGGCGGCCCGGTGGGCTCGGCGGCGCGGCGGATCGTGCCGTCCGGGTCGCGTACGAGGATCGGCAGATGGCCGGCCGAGGCGTAGACCAGCCGGCCCTCGTTCGGGTCGTGGACGGCGTAGACGCAGGTGGCGATCTGGCTGGCGTCGATCTCGGCGGCCAGGCCGTCCAGGAGCTGGAGGACCTCGTGGGGCGGGAGGTCGAGGCGGGCGTAGGCGCGGACCGCGGTGCGCAGCTGGCCCATGACGGCGGCGGCGCGCACCCCGCGGCCCATGACGTCGCCGATGACCAGGGCCGTACGGCCGGCGCCGAGGGTGATGACGTCGTACCAGTCGCCGCCGACCGCGGCGTCCGTGCCGCCCGGCTGGTACGTGGCGGCGACGCAGAGATCGTCGGGCTGTTCCAGTTCCTGGGGCAGCAGGGAGCGCTGGAGGGTGACGGCGGCCTCGCGCTGGCGGGCCTCGCTGGCCCGCAGCCGTTCGGCGGACTCGATCTGGTCGGTGACCTCGGCGCCGAAAACCAGGACGCCCTTGTGCGGGGCGACGCAGGCGACCTCGGGGTCGGGTGCCGGGCCGCTGGCCGCGACCTCGATCGGGGTGCAGGTGAAGGTGTAGTAGCCGTCGCGGGAGCGGTCGCCGCCCGCGCCGCCGGGGACCTTGCGGGACTTGACCGTCCGCGGTTTGCCGCTGCGCAGGACCTGGTCCATCAGGGGGAGCAGGCCCAGGGCGTCGAGTTCGGGGAGGGCTTCGCGGGCGGTGTGGCCGGCCGGGCGGGGGCCGAAGGCGGCGGCATAGGCGCCGTTGACGTAGGCGAGGCGGTGCTCGGGGCCGTAGACGACGGCGACGAGGGCGGGGATCGTGCCGAGGATGTCGTGGACGGACAGTGCGTCGACGGTGGGCGGCAGGGCCACGGGGGCGGGGTCCTGGGACGGCGCCGTTTCCGCGTGCTCGGCGCGGGCCGCGGGGACGGTGCCCGTGGTGGCTGCCGTCGGGGCGGCGGGCGTGCCGTCCGGGGCCGCGGGCACGGTGGACGGTGCCGGGGCCGCGACGGGCGGGGCGGCCGGTGTGCCGGACGCGGGGCGGGGTGCGGCGCGGTCGGACCGGGCGGCGGCACGCCGCTGTGTGCCGGGGAGTTTGGCGCTCCAGCGCGTGAAGATCACGGAGGGGTACCTCTTACTTCGCGTCGTCGCGCGGGATCGGGCCGTCGGCATGGCGGGACCTCCCGGCCGGGGGCCGGGGAAAGGTCGGCTGGGGACACTCTCGGCGTCCATTTGCGGAATGCAGCAAACGTCCAGAATCCTCGTGATTGTCACTCTTTGCAGATACGAGCCCACCCATGGTCACACGTCCAGTGTGGCCGACCGGACGGACATCCGTCAGACGCCCGGGTGCCCGCGTGGAGTTCCGCACTCCGGAACATCCGGCGTACCAGGGCTGACGGCACGGCAACTCTTGTGGGGTACGGCGCGTCAACTGGCTTCGTTGTGCCGTCCGGTCCCCGCGGCGAGTTCGAACTCGGCGCGCGGGTTCTCCAGCGAGCCGAGCGAGACGATCTCGCGTTTGAACAGGCCGGCCAGCGTCCATTCGGCGAGCACCCGCGCCTTGCGGTTGAAGGTCGGCACCCGGCTGAGGTGGTAGGCACGGTGCATGAACCACGCCGGGTAGCCCTTCAGCTTGCGCCCGTAGACGTGCGCGACGCCCTTGTGCAGGCCGAGTGAGGCCACCGAGCCGACGTATTTGTGCTCGTAGTCCTGGATCGGGCCGCCGCGGACGGCCGCCGCGATGTTCTCGGCGAGCACCTTGGCCTGGCGGACGGCGTGTTGCGCGTTGGGGGCGCACACGGCGCGGGGCTCGTCGGGCTTGGCGGGCGGCGGGGCCGTCAGGTCGGGGACCTCGGCCGCGTCGCCGGCGGACCAGGCGTGTTCGACGCCGTCCACCTGGAGCGCGGGGGTGCACTTGAGGCGGCCGTGCGCGTTCAGCGGCAGGCCGGTCGCGGCCAGGATGGGGTGCGGTTTGACGCCCGCGGTCCACACCAGGGTCCGGGTCGGGAAGCGGGAGCCGTCGCTGAGCTGGGCGACCCGCTTCTCACAGGAGTCCAGCCGGGTCTCCATCCGTACGTCGATGTTGCGGGCGCGCAGCTCACGGACGGCGTAACGGCCCATGTCGGGTCCCACTTCGGGCAGGATCCGGTCGGTCGCCTCGACGAGGATCCACTTCATGTCCTCGGGCTGGATGTTGTGGTAGTAGCGGACGGCATAGCGGGCCATGTCCTCCAGTTCGGCCAGCGCCTCGACGCCCGCGTAGCCGCCGCCCACGAAGACGAAGGTGAGCGCGGCGTCGCGGACCGCGGGGTCGCGGGTGGAGGAGGCGATGTCGAGCTGCCCGAGGACGTGGTTGCGCAGTCCGATGGCCTCTTCGACGGTCTTGAAGCCGATGCCGACGTCGGCGAGTCCGGGGACAGGCAGGGCGCGCGAGACCGAGCCCGGTGCCAGGACCACTTCGTCGTACTCCACCTCGATGGCGCCGTTGCCGGTCTCCTCCGCGGCCAGGGTGGTGATCGTGGCCCGGCGGTCGGTGTGGTCGAGGGCGGTGACCTCACCGATGACGACCTTGCACTGCGGCAGCACGCGGCGCAGCGGGACGACGACATGGCGCGGGGAGATCGAACCGGCCGCGGCCTCGGGCAGGAAGGGCTGGTACGTCATATAGGGCTCGGGGTCGACCACGATGACCTCGACAGTGCCCTGCTGGAGCTCCTGCTTCAGCTTCCGCTGCAATCGCAGGGCGGTATACATCCCCACGTAGCCACCGCCGACCACGAGAATGCGCGTCACGTCGTTCGAAGACTCAGTCTTCACAGAGGTTCTCCTCGCGGTGTCGACCAGGCCCGGGCAGCACCGGTCCGGACGGCGGCCGGCGGCACGGCCACCATCGGGAGCTGCACCCCCGGGAAAGCACAGCACTGTTCCATGACGCACCGCCGGAGCGCCTTTGTCCACAGGCCCGTCGAAATGTATGACCGGTCGCGGCCCTGGGGACGGAACGGCTCATTCCGTGTATGCGGGCGGAGGTGCCCTGGTCAGGGGGTGGGTGACGACGGGAGAACGGGGGTGTAATCCGGGCGGATCAGGCCCCTTGGGCCGATCGGGGGGCGCATTGCGCGGAACGCCCCCTTCATTCTTGACGCAGGCTCAACTATGTTCGTATCCGTTGGGGTGCACCCTGTCATCGGTACGCCCTGACTGTCAGGGCGGGGAGTCTCCGGGGGGAGACGACATTACCGGGGGATCACTATGCACATTCAGGGCTCTCATTGGCCGACCAACGTCGCTGTGGCACCTGCCGCCGACGATGCCGGGAGCGGTAGCAGTAGCAGAAACGACAGAAGCAGCGGCGCCGGCAACGGCTCCGGCGTGAGCAACGGTGCCCGCTCGGGGGCGGGCGGCCGGAGCACGCCGCTGCGGGTGGACGCCCAGCGCAATCTGGAACATGTGCTGCGCGCCGCGCGCGAGGTCTTCGGCGAGCTGGGGTACGGCGCGCCCATGGAGGACGTGGCCCGGCGGGCCCGGGTCGGGGTCGGCACGGTCTACCGCCGGTTCCCGAGCAAGGACGTACTGGTCCGCCGGATAGCCGAGGAGGAGACCTCACGGCTGACGGACCAGGCGCGTACGGCGCTGGGCCAGGAGGACGACCCGTGGTCGGCGCTGTCCCGCTTTCTGCGGACGTCGGTCGCCTCGGGTGCCGGACGGCTCCTGCCGCCGGGCATTCTGCGGGGTAGCGCGGAGGCCGACCGGCTCGCGGAGACGGCGGACGGCGGGGAAGGGCCCCGGGTGCCGGACGGCCTGAGTGACGCACGGGTGCCGCAGCAGCGGATGGCGCCCGGCGCGGACGGGGTACCGGTCGATCTCCGGCTGGTCGCCCCGGAGGGCGCCTCGGAGGGCGGGTCCGCTCCGGAGGGCGAGGCGGCCCCGGCGGCAGAGGCCGCTTCGGCTGCGGCTTCGGTCTCAGCCTCGGGCTCGGTCTCGGGCTCGGCCGAGGAGACGACCGGCGCCGATGCGCTGCTGGAGGTCGTCGGCCGACTCGTGGAGCGCGCCAGGACGGCGGGCGAACTGCGCGCCGACGTGACGGTCTCCGACATCCTTTTAGTGATTGCCACGGGCGCGCCCACGCTGCCCGATCCCGGCCATCAGCAGGCCGCCTCCGCGCGGTTGCTGGAGATTCTGCTGGAAGGGCTGCGTTCGCGCCCCGCTCGGTGAGGTCCGGTGGCCGGCCCCGTCCGGGTGGACCCGTGTGCCGGGTTCATCGGGCGGGGCCGCGCCGCGGGGTGGTGTCGTGGGTGGAGTGCGGGGCGGTTCAGGCCGTATGCGCGCTTCATCCCGTATGTGTGGTTGCTCGTACGAGTGAACGTCCGTGCGGTCGTCCGCGTTCTCACCCCGGATGAGTGGATGACCGTCAGGGCCCTCAACCACCGGGGTTCGGTGTGGCACGCTGGCGCGGTGTTCCGGTGTGACGGCGGCTTCGGGGGCCTCGAAGATGGGTGTTGACGGGCGGGACGGGCGGCGCGACGGCGAGGCCGGGGTGGAAGAGCGCGCGGGGACGCCGTCCGGGCAGGCCCCGGGGCGGACCGGGCCGGCCGCCGAGCGGCACGATCGCGCCGGTGAGCCGGCGGGCGAGGGCCACAGCGTGCCGCCGCAGCGGGACCGCTCCCGCCGCCGGACGGCCCCGGCCACCGACCCCGAAGGCGGTGAACTCCCGCCGTCCGACGCCCAGTTGCTCGCCGATCTGCGGGCCGGGGACGACAGTGCGTACGAGGAGATGTACCGCAGGCATGCCGACGCGGTCCGGCGCTATGCCCGCAGCTGCTGCCGGGACGCGCACACCGCGGAGGATCTGACCGGCGAGGTCTTCGCGCGCACGCTTCAGGCGGTGCGCGGCGGCGCGGGACCGGATTCCGCGGTGCGTGCCTATCTGCTCACGACCGTCCGCCGGGTCGCCGCGTCCTGGGCGAAGACCGCACGCCGGGAGCAACTGGTCGAGGACTTCGCGGTGTTCGCGGTGTCCGCCGCCGGTGCGCCGGGGGACCGGGACACCGTGGATCTGGGCGCGGACGTGCGCGCTCTGCACGAGGCCGAGCAGTCGATGGCCGTGCAGGCGTTCCGCAGTCTGCCCGAGCGCTATCAGACGGTGCTGTGGCACACCGCCGTCGAGGACGAGTCGCCCAGCGAGGTCGCCCCGCTGCTCGGGCTGACCGCGAACGCCACCGCCGTACTGGCGCACCGCGCCCGGGAGGGCCTCAAACAGGCCTATTTGCAGGCGCATGTCAGCCAATCGCTGACCGCCGGTGGCGACTGCGCCCGGTACGCCGACCGGCTCGGCGCCTATGCCCGCGGTGGGCTGCGGATGCGGGCCGAGCGGGGGCTGCGCAAGCATCTGGACGCATGTGCCCGTTGCCGGCTGGCCGCGCTGGAGGTCGAGGACGTCAACCAGCGGATCGGGGCGCTGCTGCCGGTCGCGGTCATCGGCTGGTTCGCCGCCGGGTACGCCGTCAAGGCGGCGGCCGCGGCGGTGGGTGTCGCGGGTGCGGCGGCCGGTGCCGGTGCGGCGGCGGGTGTCGCGGGCGGTGGCGGGTCCGGTGTGGCGGGCGGCAGCGGTGGCGCCGCCGCGGGTAAGGGGCTGGGCGCGACGGTGAAGGTCGGTATCGGGGTCGGGGCGACGGTGGTGGCGGGCGCGGCACTGGCGCTGGCACTGACCGGCTCCCCCGAGCCGGCGCCGACGCCCCATGCGCAGCCCGCGCAGCCGCGCCCGTCCGCGCCGCAGCAGCCGGCCCCCGAGCCGTCGAGGTCGGCGCTCCCGCCGGCGGCCGGCGCCGCGCCGGCACCACCGAAGCAGACCGCGAAGCCGCACCCGTCGCCGCCTCCGACACGCACGCCGCGCCCCGAGCCGACGCCCGCCCCGCCGCGGGCTCCGCAGCGGCCGACGCCCGGATCGCCCGCGCCTTCAACGCCGCCTTCGACGCCGGTCCCCCGGCCCACTCCGCCGAAGCCCTCACCCAAGCCGCCGCTCCCCGCCCCGACCGCGTACCGCCTCAATGCGCTCGACCACGACTTCATGGGCGACGGCAGCAGGCCGGAGGTGCGCACCCTCGGAAGCAGCTGGCTGTGGCAGCGGCAGGAACCGGAGATCGCCGGCACCACGTATGCACATGGCGTGAGCGTGCACGCGCGGTCCTCGGTGACCGTCGACCTCAACCGCCGGTGCACCGCGTACGACGCCGTTGCGGGCATCGACGATCTGAGCCTGGGGCGGGGTGCGGTGCGCTTCTCCGTCTACGCGGACGGCGTGCGGCTCTGGCAGTCGGCGGTGGTGCGCGGCGGGGAGAGGGCGGTGCCGGTGCATGTCCCGCTGGCGGGCCGTAAGACGCTGCGGCTGGTGGCCGAGCCTGCGTCGCCCGTTGGCTCGGTGGCGCTGGGGGACTGGGCACAGTCGACGATCAGCTGTCGTTGAGGAGGCGGGGTGGCTGGTGACCGGCGGCGTCGGGGGACGGCGTTGGGGCGGCAGCGTCGGGGGATGGTTTCTGGCTGGTGGCGTCGCGGGACAGCTTCTGGCCGACAGCGTCGGGGGGCGGCTCTCGGTCGGCGGCGTCGGGGGACGGCTCCCGTCAGCAGCGCCGGGGGGACGGCTCCCGGTCAGCAGCGCCGGGGGATGGCTCCCGGTCGGGAGCATCGAGGCGCGGTGCCAGGAGCGTGACGGCCTCGGCGGGGGTGAGGCGCGCTCCCTCGGCGTACAGCGCCTCGTAGACGCCGCCGCGTAGGTCGCCGGCCATGTCGCCGCTAGTGCCACCGTCCATGTCGCTGCGTGGGCCGCCGACCGTGTCGCCACGTGTGTCGTCCCGTATGCCCTCGTGCAGGCCGCCACCCTCCATGGCCTGGTGCAGGCCACCGCCCTCCGTGGCTTGGTGCAGGCCACTCCCTGTGTCCTCGTGCAGGCCGTCCCGTATGTCGCCGCGAAGGTCGTCCCGTATGCCGCCGCGTAGGCCGCCCCGTAGGTCGTCGTCGGATGCGCCGTTCAGCTCGGCGCGCAGCGTGTCCGCCGTGTGCTGTACGTCCTCCTCTTCGGGGACGAGCCGTGGAAGTTCGCCGCGCCAGGCGCCGGCGGCACCCAGCAGCCGGGCCGCATCCTGCGGGCGGCCGGCGCGCTGGAGTGCCACGGCCGCGGATTCCACGACGGCCGCCAGCACCGGCTGGGTGCAGTAGTGCGCCAGCCCCGACCTCAGCGCCTGATGGCACCGGCTCAGCGCGTCCGTCAGCTCACCTGCTTCCGCCGCGATCCGGCCCGCCAACGCGTCCAGCACGAACGTGAAATGGGGCGGCGGAGTCCCCAGCGCGGCGGCCGTACGCGCCGCCTCGCACTCCTCGCGCGCCACCTCGAGCTTCCCCCGGCGCAGCGCGATGCGGGCGTGCAGCGAGTGGTTGAAGGCCAGCGGGTCCTGCACGCCCCACTCGGTGGCCTGCTCGTCCGCCCGCACCAGCGCCTGCTCGGCGCTGTCCACATCACCGTCGGCGAAGTGGAGTTCGGCCAGCCGGGACAGGAGGAACGGCCCCTCTGTGTACGCGCCCAGCTCGCAGGTCAGCGCGAGTGCCTCCTCGTAGGCGGTACGTGCCTCGTCGTAGCGGCCACGGATCTGCCGCATCTCCGCTGTGGCGGCGGCGACCTGGGCGAGCATCCAGCGGTCGCCGACCCGCCGGGCCAGTGCGACCAGCTCCGGCTCGTCCGCCTCTGCCGATTCCAGGCCGCCGGGCAGGCCGAGCGCGAGATGCGTACGGAACATCAGCGAAATGCCCAGCTCCCAACTCCCGCCCAGTGCACGGGTGGTGGTCACGGCACCGTCCGCGAGCGGCAGTATCTGGTCGTAGCCGCCGAGGAAGAACGCGGTGAACGGCCACAGCAGTCCGGGG
Source organism: Streptomyces sp. MCA2 (assembly GCF_023544705.1). Lineage (NCBI taxonomy): Bacteria > Bacillati > Actinomycetota > Actinomycetes > Kitasatosporales > Streptomycetaceae > Streptomyces > Streptomyces sp. MCA2. The sequence goes on along the minus strand of NZ_JAMJFM010000016.1, from coordinate 154,382 downwards.
AAGCGGGCGCTGCGCGGATGCGGGCGGCGGTAGGCCGTCAGCAGCCGCTCGATCAGGGCGCGCTGCTTCGGGGTCTCGTCGTGGCGGTCGCGGCTCTGGTCCTGGAGCAGGAAGAGGAGCAGCGACTGTAGGTCCGCCTGCGCCCAGAACGCCGGGTCCGTGTCGGCGAGCTGCTCCGGACCGGGACGGAGGGCAGCGGTCCGCTCCGCCCAGGAGGCGCCCTCCTCACGGTAGTTGCGCAGCCACCAGAACCAGCCCATGGCCAGGACGACCCGCTGCGCGGTGTCCGCGTCCCGGCCGGTGACCGCGCGGTGCAGCACCGCCCGTACGTTGTCCAGCTCGGCCTCGATACGCGCCAGCCACGGCAGCTGCTCGGCGGAACGGATACGCGGTTCGGCGTCCGTCAGGAAGTCCAGGAAGTGACCGGTGTGCCGGGCGAGGGTGTGCTCGTGCTCCTCGGGGCGGCCGGCGGCCCGCTCCCTGGAGTAGGCGTGGATGGTCTCCAGCATCTGGTAGCGGGGCTCGGCGCCCCGGTGGTCGACGATCAGCAGCGACTTGTCCACCAGCGCTCCGAGCCGGTCGAGCACCTCCTCGGCCCGTTCGCCGCACACCGCCTCGGCCGCCGCGAGGGTGCAGCCGCCGGCGAACACCGACAGCCGGCGCAGCAGCGCGCGCTCGGGCTCGTCGAGCAGGTCCCAGGACCAGTCGACGACCGCGCGCAGCGTCTGCTGGCGGGGCAGCGCGGTCCGGCTTCCGCTGGTCAGGAGCCGGAAGCGGTCGTCGAGGCGGTCGGCGATCTGGCGCGGGGAGAGCAGCCGCAGCCGCGCCGCGGCCAGCTCGATGGCGAGCGGCAGCCCGTCCAGCCGGCGGCAGATCTCGTCCACCGCCGCGGGGTCGTCCGCGGCCCGGAAATCCGGCCGCACCGCCACCGCCCGCTCGGCGAACAGCTGGTGCGCGGGGGCCGGCGGCAGTGGCTCCAGCGGCCGTACGACCTCGCCGGGTACGCCGAGCGGTTCCCGGCTCGTGGCCACCACGGTCAGTCCCGGGCAGTGCCGCAGCAGCCGGTCGGCCAGCTCGGCGGCGGCGCCCACCACATGCTCGCAGTTGTCGAGGACGAGCAGGAGTCTGCGCGGCGCGCAGTGGTCGACGATCCGGGCCGCCGGGTCGGTGTGCTCGGCGGCCGTACGGGCCTCCATGGCCGGGGAGAAGACGGTCGTGTCCCGGCGGCCGAGCGCGGAGAGGACGGCCCCCGGCACGGCCTCCGGAGCGTCCAGCGGCGCGAGCTCGGCGATCCAGACCCCGTCGGGGTGTTCCCCGGCCAGCGAGCCGGCCAGCTGCTCGGCGAGCCGGGTCTTGCCGGATCCGCCCGCTCCGGTGAGCGTGACGAGGCGCGCCCGGTGTGACCTCAACTCGTACTGGAGGGAGGAGAGTTCGGACTCGCGGCCGACGAAGGAGTTGAGGCGGGAGCGGAGATTGCCGGAGCGGGGGCCCGCATCCGGGGCCGGAGGGGCGGCCGCCGGCGTCGGCTTCACCTTCTGTGCGAGCAACTGGGCGTGCAGCGCCCGTAGTTCGGGGCCCGGGTCCGCCCCTAGCCGGTCCGCGAGCAGCTGCCGGGTCTCGTCGTACGCGGCCAGCGCATCGGCGCCCCGGCCCGCGCCGTACAGGGCCCGCATGAGCTGGGACCGGAACGGCTCGTCCAGGGGGTGGTCCTCGGTCAGCTGCCGCAGCTCGGGCAGCAGCTCCTCGGTACGGCCGAGCGCCAGATCCGCATCGATCCGCTGATGCAGCGCCGCCAGCCGCAACGCCTCCGGGCCATGGGCCGCTCCCGCCCTGTCGGGCAGGTCCAGCAGCGCCGGTCCACGCCACAGCGCAAGCCCGGTGCGCAACGTCCCGGCCGCCGCGGCCGGATCCCCCTCCTGCAACTGACGCGTCCCCATGGCGACCAGCCGCTCGAACTGATGCAGATCGACCTCGTACGGCCCCGTGACCAGCCGATATGCCCCCGGCAGTGACTCCACCGCCTGCTTGCCCAGGGCCCGGCGCAGCCGCCCCACCAGCGCCTGCAACGCACCCGGTGCGTCCTGCGGCGGCGCATCCACCGCCCACACCTCGTCGATCAACGTCTCCACGGCCACCGGCCGCCCACCGCGCAGGGCCAGCGCGGCCACCAGCGCCCGCACCCGCGCCCCGCCCAGCGACACCGGCTGCCCCCGTGCGTCCAGGACCTCCGTCGCACCCAGAATCCGAAATCTCACCCGGTCATTGTCCAGCCCCACGCCGCTCCCCCGATTTTTATCCACAGGCCGATTGGACTCGGACCTCAGTTATCCACAGTCACGCACCGGCGGGGCCGTGGCGTCGCCGCTCCCTGCCCGGAGGCGGCCGCGAACACCGGGAAGCCCCGAACACTGGGAGGCGACGGGCCCGAGACGGTGGGCCCGACACGGTGCGCTTCCGTGCGTCAGGCGAAGCAGGCCGGGACCACCGGCCGGAGGACACCCCTCCCGCCGCCCCTCACCAGCGTCCGGGGCGGACACCCGCGCACCCGCTCCCGCGCGGACAACCTCCCGCCCGCGACCCTCCCGCCACGGATGACGCTCCCAAAACGGGGCGGCAGAACCCACCCCGCCCGCGCCTTGCCACCCGCCCGCGCCCGGCCCCCCGCCGACGACAACGTCCGATGCCCCGGCCTCAAGCCAGCCGCGCCCGCGGAACCACTCCCCCCGCGACCGCCTTTTGGCGCGGCGCCCCCGCACCCGTCCAACACGTCCCCCGCCGCGCCACCAGCCGCCGGAGCCACAGCTCCGTGGACACCAGCTCGGCCAGACCGTCCAACGGCAGCGCCGCCCCCTCCGCCGCCGACCGCAGCGCCTTGCGGACCACCCGCGCCTCCACCAGCCCCGCATCGGCCAGCAGCGGCGTGTCGAAGAGCTGCACCAGGTCACCGACGGCGCCGCGCAGCCCGGCACGTACCGCCGCCGCATGGGTGACGTGCGAGGTGGCGCCCCAGCCGGGCGGCAGATCCCGTACCCCGGCCCCGGCCAGTACGGAGCGCAGCACGGCCGCCCGCGCCCCCGGCTGCACCCGCAGGGTGTCCGGCAGGGCGCGGCAGGCGAGCACCACCTGGTTGTCGAGGAACGGGGCGTGCAGCCGCTGGTTGCGGACCTCGGCGGCCTGCTCGAAGACGCGGTGGTCGGCGGCCTGGCGGGCCAGCGCGGCACGGGCGCGCCGCTCGCCGGGGCGGCCGACGGCGGGCGAGCGGTGCGCCGCATCGCTGAGCCGAACCGATACTTCAGCCAGCGCCTCGCCCGTGAGCCAGCGCGCGGCGGGCCCCGGCCGGCACCAGGCGAGCGCGGCCAGCGAGGCGTCCACGGCCCCGCCGGCCACCGGCTCGTCGGCGAACTGCCGCTCCAGGAGGCGGCGCGCCGTATCGGCGACACCGGCCGAGTACGGCGTACGGGCGAGCCTGCGGGCGGCGCGGTAGACGGTGAAGGGGACGAGGACGGACTGCGCGGAGGGGCCGTCCGCCTTGGCCAGCGCGGTGACCGGGCGCAAGAGATGGCGTCGGCGGCGGTCCATGAGCAGGTCGGCGAGGCGGGCGGGGTGGGCGTCGAGAACCTGGCGGGCGCCGTGTCCGACGAAGTGGTCCGCGCTGCCGGCCAGCAGCCGTCGGCGGTGACGGCTCGCGGTGGTGAGGGAGGGGCCCGGCTCGTCCGTGAGCGGGCCGGTGGAGAGGTCCGCGTACGGGAGGGCCTCTTCGCCCGCCGCGACGACGACATGGTGCAGCCGCGGATTGTCGGCGATGGTGCGGGCGCGCTCCAACTCGGCGTCGCGGTAGGTCTGTCCGCCGTTGGTGGCGCGGTCGTTGAAGGTGACGGCCAGGAGGCGTTCGCCGTGACCGTTGAGCCTTCCGGGCTGGCCGGGAAGGCCCGCGGCCAGCAGGGCGAGGGTCCCGGAGGCGCTGCCGCCGGAGAGGTCGGCGCCGATGCCGGGGGCCGGTGCCCCGCGCGCCGCGCGCCGCTCGGCGGGCCCCATACCGGGCACCGGGCCGGGGTCGAGGCCGTCGAGCCCGTCCGGATCGGGGGCGTGCCGGGGCCCGGCGAGCCGGGCGCGGACGGCTTCGACCAGGGCGTCGCGGACACCGTCCACGGCCTGTTCGGGGGCGAGTTGGGGCGCGGCGACGGCGAGCGAGGCGGTCGGTTCGAAGGAGGTGATCTCGCCGGCGCCGCCGCGCAGCACCAGGGCGTGTCCGGGCGGGATCCGGCGGACCCCTTCGTACGGCGTGCCGGCGCCGAGCGCCTCGGGGATGTCCGGGCAGGCCAGCAGCGCGGCCAGGTGGCCGACGTCGAGGCTGGCCTCGACGAGGTCGGCGAGCGGGAGGGCGGCGGTGGCGTAGGCGGTGCCACCGGCCCAGGGGGTGTGGAAGACGGGACGGGCACCGGCCAGGTCGCCGGTGACGGTGATCCGCCGCCCTACCTGGACGACGGCGGTGTAACTGCCGGGCCAGGCGGTGAGATGGCGCAGTGCGCCCCCGCGGGCCGCGAACAGCCCCACCCGCAGTTGGTCGTCGGTGGCCCCGCAGACCCCGAAGACCGCGAGCCGGGTCTCGGGGTCGGCCTGTACGACGCGGACCTCGTCCGGCCGCCAGTCGCCGACCGCCCAGAGGGGATCCGGCTCGTTCCACAGGAGTTGGGCGCCTACGGGGAGGACCGCGCGGCTTTCCTCGCCGGCCGTCGGCCCTGTGAGGGACGGCCCCGTGGCGGCACTGCTCCACCCCACCAACCAGCGCATCGCCGCCTCCACCCGATTTCCCCGTGCGCCGGGGCCAACGGCCACCCCGTACAGCGGATTGCCCGGCTGTCGCCGAGCTGTTGTGGCGACCATGCTGCCATGACAGGGGCACGGGGGAGGTGCCGAAGCGGGCCTGTATACGGGCGGTTCGCGGCGCCGGCGGCCACCGAGGGCCCGCGGGCGGACCCTCGGGAGCGTCACGGGGTCACCACGGACGGGCCGTGAACGGTGAAGCGGGCAGGGCGCGGAGCATGGACGGCACGGCCGTGCGCGCCGGGCCCCCGGTACTCCTCGCACCCGGCGCGACCACTCCGTCACATCGACCCCGGGAGGCCCCCCGTGTGGCCCCCGGGGCGACCCCCGAGCATGCGACGGCGTGAAATCATCACCCGTCGATTTTCGGCCAAAGTCCGCTCCATACAGTCCAGTTGACGCATTCGGGCGTTGCGTCAACCGGCGACAGGGACGGCCGGCGACCGGTCTGTGCGACGGTCCGGGAGGCGGGCTGCGCCCCCCGGACCGGACCGTCACCCGCGGGGAATGGGGTGACGGTATCCCCCAGCCCACTGGATCCAGTGCAGCGGGCCGACCCACGCAGAAGACATGGAAGCGCTCCCGATATCGGGCGGCCAGCGCGCACGGACGGGCGCACGGGCACACGTACCCGGAGCACATGCCAATTCCCGCACCCCTGTTTGAACACGAATCTCGCCATCCGGGACACCGACTCTTAACGGTCGGGATCCGGCGAACTACTCTGGGTGGACGCATGCCCCGGGGTACCGGGGCGGCCGTCGCTGTGTCGAGGGGTGCGCATGTCCAGGGATATACGCGGGCCGAACGAAAAGCTCGGCACTGTTCTCGCCCTCGCGGGTATCAGCAATGCCGGACTGGCGCGCCGGGTCAACGACCTCGGTGCGCAGCGCGGACTGACGCTTCGCTATGACAAGACGTCGGTGGCGCGATGGGTCTCGAAGGGCATGGTGCCCCAGGGCGCCGCGCCCCATCTGATCGCGTCCGCGATCGGCAGCAAACTCGGCCGGCCGGTCCCGCTGCACGAGATCGGGCTGGCCGACGCGGACCCCGCGCCCGAGGTGGGCCTGGCATTTCCCCGCGATGTGGGCGCCGCGGTGCGCTCCGCGACCGAGCTGTACCGACTCGATCTGGCCGGACGACGGGCGGGCGGCGGCGGCATCTGGCAGAGCCTGGCCGGATCCTTCGCCGTGAGCGCATACGCCACCCCCGCCTCGCGCTGGCTGATATCCCCGGCCGACAGTTCGGTGGCGCGGGAGGCGGCCGAGGCCCGCGACAAGGACGCCGCGGCGGCCGGCGACGGCGGGATTCCGCAGCACGTCGGCCACAGCGATGTCAGCAAGCTGCGCGAGGCGGCGGAGGACGCGCGCCGCTGGGACTCCAAGTACGGCGGCGGGGACTGGCGTTCCTCGATGGTCCCGGAGTGCCTGCGGGTGGATGCGGCGCCGTTACTTCTCGCCTCGTACAGCGACGAAGTGGGCCGGGCGCTGTTCGGGGCGACCTCCGAGCTCACCCGGCTCGCCGGGTGGATGGCCTTCGACACGGGCCAGCAGGAGGCCGCACAGCGGTACTACATCCAGGCGCTGCGACTGGCCCGCGCGGCCGCCGACGTCCCCCTGGGGGGATACGTTCTCGCCTCGATGTCCCTCCAGGCGACCTACCGCGGCTTCGCCGACGAGGGCGTCGACCTCGCCCAGGCCGCCCTGGAACGCAACCGCGGTCTGGCCACGGCCCGGACCATGAGCTTCTTCCGCCTGGTGGAGGCGCGGGCGCAGGCCAAGGCCGGCGAGGCACGTGCCTGCGAGGTGGCGCTGAAGGCCTCCGAAGGCTGGCTGGAGCGCTCCCGCAGCGGCGACCCCGACCCGTCGTGGCTGGACTTCTACTCGTACGAACGCTTCGCGGCCGACGCCGCCGAGTGCTACCGCGATCTGCGGCTGCCGCGTCAGGTCCGCCGCTTCACCGAGCAGGCGCTGTCCCGCCCCACCGAGGAGTTCGTCCGCTCCCACGGTCTGCGCCTGGTCGTGTCCGCGGTCGCCGAACTGGAGTCCGGCAACCTGGACGCGGCCTGCGCGGCGGGTACCCGCGCGGTCGAGGTGGCCGGCCGCATCTCCTCCGCCCGCACCACCGAGTACGTCCGTGATCTGCTGCACCGCCTGGAGCCGTACGGCGACGAGCCGCGGGTGGTGGAGCTGCGGGAGCGGGCGAGACCGCTGCTGGCGGCGCCGGCCTAGGGGATGCCTCCCCGGTCTCCGTGGAGACACCTCCTGGGCCCTGAGTCGTCGCACTCCCGTCGTGCGCCCGAAGAGCGGGCCGCGGAGGAGCGGCTCCGGACACCGTCGCGTCGGCGTTCCGGGGCTGTCCGATCGGCATTGTCAGTGCCGGCCGTCATGATGGGATACGTCGTCGGCGATGATGCGCGGGTCCGCGGCGACGGGCGGGCCTGCGGTCATGCGGTTGGGGAGGTGCAGTGGCGGCGTACGACTGCGATGTGCTGGTGATCGGTGCCGGCATCGTCGGACTCTCTACGGCCTACGCGATCACGCGCGCCGCACCCGGCACGCGCGTCGTGGTCCTGGAGAAGGAGCCCGGTCCGGCCCGCCATCAGACCGGGCGCAACAGCGGCGTGATCCACAGCGGCATCTACTACCCACCCGGCTCGCTCAAGGCCCGCTTCGCCCTCCAGGGCTCGGCGGAGATGGTGAAATTCTGCACCGAACACGACATTCCGCATGAGGTCACCGGCAAGCTGATCGTCGCCACGGACCGCAGCGAGCTGCCGCGGCTGCACGGCCTGATCCAGCGCGGCCGGGAACACGGCCTGCCGGTGCGCGAACTGGGCCCCGCCCAGATAGCGGAGTACGAACCCGAGGTGCGCGGCCTGGCCGCCATCCATGTCGGCACGACCGGCGTCTGCGACTTCGGCGCGGTCGCCCGCCGCTTCGCCCGGCTCGCCGAGGACGCCGGCACCCGGATCGTGTACGGCACCGAGGTGACGGCCATCGGCCGCCGCCCCGGCCGGGTGGCGGTCCGCAGCGCCGACGGCACGGTCCACCGCGCCCGCGCCCTGGTCAACTGCGCCGGTCTGCACTGCGACCGGATCGCCCGGCTGGCCGGCGACGCCCCGGGCATGCGGATCGTCCCGTTCCGCGGCGAGTACTTCACCCTCGCTCCGGAGCGCGCCTCGCTCGTCCGCGGCCTGGTCTATCCGGTCCCCGACCCGGCTTTCCCCTTCCTCGGCGTCCATCTGACCCGCGGCATCGACGGCGCCGTCCACATCGGCCCGAACGCCGTCCCCGCCCTGGCCCGCGAGGGCTACGACTGGCGCACCCTCCGCCCCGCCGAGCTGGCCGGCACCCTCGCCTACCCCGGCGCCTGGCGGATAGCCCGCCGCCACTGGCGCTACGGCGCCGGCGAACTCCACCGCTCACTGTCCCGGCGCGCCTTCGCCGACGCGGTCCGCCGCCTGCTCCCCGCCGCCCGCGAGGAGGACCTGCGCCCGTCCCCGGCCGGCGTCCGCGCCCAGGCCGTCCTCCCCGACGGCACCCTCGTCGACGACTTCCTCTTCGCCGAATCCCCCGGCATGTTCCACGTCCTCAACGCCCCGTCCCCGGCCGCCACGGCCTCGCTCCCCATCGGACGCGAGGTGGCACGACGAGTACTGGGGGTGCTGGGGCGCTGACGGACGCCGGGGCAGCCCCCTGCGCCCCACCCACCGACCAACACCCACCAGCCACCGGGCCCGACCGCGCGCCGCGTCCCGCCGGGGCCCTCAGCCGCCCCTCCCCCGCCCCACCATCCGTAGAATCACCTCACTGTGTCCGAGAATCCCGCCACCCCCGAAACCGACGCCCGCGCAGCGAACGCCCTGGACGCCGACGCTCCGGCCGCCGCCCCCCAGGCCCCCGCCCGCGAAGCCGTCCCCCAGGAAGCCGACGCGCCGGAAGCCCGCAGCCTCGGCTCCACCGCCGTCTCGGCCGCCACCCCGCGCCGCGGTGAGCCCATGTTCCCCGACGGAACCGGCCCCGCCGCCGACCCCGCGGGTTCGCATCACGAGCGGCGCATCCGTTCCTTCCAGCCCCGCCGCAGCCGTGTCTCGCCCACCCAGGCCGATGCGCTGCGCCGCCTGTGGCCGACATGGGGGCTGGACATCGACGGGCTCTCCCGTATCGACCTCGACGCGTTCTTCGACGGGCTGCCGGTCGTCCTGGAGATCGGCTTCGGCATGGGCGAGGCCACGGCACAGATGGCCGCCGCCGACCCGGCCACCGGCATCCTCGGCTGCGACGTCCACACCCCCGGGCAGGGCAATCTGCTCGGTCTCGCGGAGCGGAACGGGCTGTCCAACATCCGGGTGGCCAACGGCGACGCGATCATCCTGCTGCGCGAGATGCTGGCGCCCGCCTCCCTCGCCGGCCTGCGCATCTACTTCCCCGACCCCTGGCCGAAGAAGCGCCACCACAAGCGCCGCCTCGTCCAGCCGGAGTTCATCGCCCTGGCGACCACCCGGCTCGCGCCCGGCGCCCTCGTCCACTGCGCGACCGACTGGGAGCCGTACGCCGAGCAGATGCTCGAGGTCCTCTCCGCCGAGCCGACGCTCGAAAACCTCTACCCCGGCTATGCGCCGCGTCCGGACTTCCGCCCCCTCACCAAGTTCGAGGGTCAGGGCCTGGACAAGGGGCATGTCGTCCACGACCTCGTCTTCCGCCGCCGCGACGCGTAGGCGATCGCCGCTCGTTAGGGTCGACGGGTGTACCCGTCCCAGCCGCCCCCGCACCCGCCGTCCGCGCCCACCCCTCCCCCGTACACACCCCACGCGCACGAACACGCGGGCGCGCACCGCCGCCGGACGGCCCCCTGGCACAGCAGAACGCTCCGCGCCATCGCGCTGATCTCGATGTTCGCGCTCTCCGGCGTGATCATCGTCGGCATGGTCCGCCAGGAGACCGGCACCGAGGGCTTCCTGGTCGGCCTCGGCCTGGCCGTCTTCCCGGTACCGCTCCTCATCGCGGCGTTCTGCTGGCTCGACCGCGTCGCGCCCGAGCCCTGGCGCAACCTCGCCTTCGCCTTCGCCTGGGGCGCCTGTGCCGCGACCCTGGTAGCGCTCCTGGCCAACGGCTTCGCGACCGACTGGCTGGCCGCCAACATCGCCTCCGCCTCCGCCTCCGAGGCCGAGGCCTGGGGCGCCACGGCCATCGCCCCGGTCGTCGAGGAGGTGGTCAAGGCCGCCGCCGTACTCCTCCTCTACCGCTTCCGGCGAGGCGACTTCGACGGCATCACGGACGGCATCGTCATCGCCGGCATCACCGCCACCGGTTTCGCCTTCACCGAGAACGTCCTCTACCTGGGCAACGCCTTCGGCGAGGACCAGTCCCTGGGCCACTCCGGCCTGGACTCACTCACCGCCGGCACCTTCTTCCTCCGCATCATCGTCTCCCCCTTCGCCCACCCGCTCTTCACGATCCTCACCGGCCTCGCCTTCGGCATCGCCGCCACCCGCTACCCCCGCCGCCGCGCCGCCCGCATCGCACTCGCCCTCCTCGGCCTGCTCACCTCGGTCCTCCTGCACGCCATCTGGAACGGCGCCTCCTCCCTCGGCGACCTCGGCTTCCTCACCGTCTACGGCCTCTTCATGGTCCCCGTCCTCATCGCCCTCACCTGGCTGGCGATCTGGGCCCGCAACCAAGAACTGCTCTCCCTGCGCGGCTACCTCGCCCCCTACATCACCGCCGGCTGGCTCACCCCCACCGAACCCGCCGCCCTCTCCTCCCTCAAAACCCGCGCCCTGGCCCGCGACATCGCCCGCCACACCCAGGGCCCCGCCGCCGCCCGCGCCGTCACCGAATACGCCACCATCGCCACCACGCTGTCGTTCCATCGACGGCGGGCTTGCCTCTTGGGCCCCTCCCCGGACTTCATGACCAGGGAACAGCACTTGTTGCAGCATTTGCGGCATTACCAGGCTTGGGGGCAAACGGCGTTGGTGGATGCGTGGGTGACCGGGGAGCAGCCATACGGCCCCGAAGACTCGCGCAACCGCACCAATTAGCGCCGACCCTGACCCGCACAACAGCGACCGCCGGCCCCACACCGTTCGTCGCCGACGGACCCCTATCTCCGTCGACAGCGGGGTACGGAGCGCCTTTACTCACACGGCGCCCCTCATCTGACACCCCTCATTGGCACCCCGACCGGAGCGCCCACGCCTGAGGCAGCACATCGTGCGGGATCCGCGAAAACCGCGCGTAGGGTCGTCAGAGTTATCCCCTGATGTGGAGGTTTCTGTGATGACCGGCGTACCGACAAGCGTGATTGCAGCAACCGGCCTGCTGGGCGGCTACGCCGTGGCCCGCTGGACCAAGAAGCGGCCGCTCGGCGGGGTGGCGCTCGCTGTGGCCGGGGCCGTGGCGGCCAAGGGGTGGCAGGAGAAGGCGGGGAACGCGACGGCGGCGGCGTTGGGTGGGGCGTACGTGGCGGCGTTTGCCGGGTCGCATCCGTTGGCCAAGAAGATCGGGGCCTGGCCTTCGGTGTGTGCGGTGGCGGGTGGGGTGGCCCTCGCGTCCTGGGTGGCGGTGGACCGCCGGAAGTAGGGCGGGAGCAGAGCGGAATGTGGAGCGGAATGTAGAGCGGGCGCAGAGCAGGAGCGGAGTGCGGGGAGGGGGCGGGGCCTTGGTGGCCCCGCCCCCTCCGCCCCTCGTCTGGCGTGGTTCAGGCCGATGCCTCATTCAGCAGCGCCAGTTCCGCCTCCGTCAGCGTCAGGTCGGCCACCGCGAGCAGCGCCGGCAGCTGTTCCACCGTGCGGGCGCTGGCGATGGGTGCCGCGACGGTGGGCTGGGCGGCGAGCCAGGCGAGGGCGACGGTGGCCGGCTCGGCCTCGTGGGCGGTGGCGACGGTGTCGAGGGCCTGGAGGACGCGCTGACCGCGGTCGGTGTCCACGTACTTGAGCGCGCCTCCGGAGCGGGCGCTGTCGACGGTCGTCCCCGGGCGGTACTTGCCGGTCAGGAAGCCGGAGGCGAGGGCGAAGTACGGGACCGCGGCGAGGCCGTGGCGGGCGGCCACGTCGGCGAGTTCACCCTCGTAGGTGTCGCGGGAGACCAGGTTGTAGTGGGGCTGGAGGGCGACATAGCGGGCCAGGCCCTCGCGGGCGGAGAAGGCCAGGGACTCCTCCAGGCGCTTCGCCGAGATGTTGGACGCGGCGATCTCGCGGACCTTGCCGGCCCGCACGAGGTCGTCGAGAGCGGTGAGGAACTCCCCGACCTCGAGCGATTCGTCGTCATAGTGGGTGTAGTAGAGGTCGATGTAGTCGGTGCGCAGACGGGTGAGGGATCCGTCGACCGCGGACTTGATGGTGGCGGCGGACAGGCCCTTGAGGTCCGGGTGGGCGCCGACCTTGGTGGCGATGACGACATCGGAGCGGTTGCCGCGGGAGGCCAGCCAGTTGCCGAGGACCGTCTCGGATTCGCCGCCCTTGTTGCCGGGGACCCAGGCCGAGTAGGCGTCGGCGGTGTCGATGAAGTTGCCACCGCCCGCCACATAGGCGTCGAGCACGGCGAAGGAGTCGGCTTCGTCGGCCGTCCAGCCGAAGACGTTCCCGCCGAGGGACAGCAGGGAAACGGTGAGCGAGCCGAGCGGCCGGTGGTTTCGGGGGCTTTGTGTCGCGGTCATGCGTGGTGGCAGCGTCGGGGGGCGCGGAGTTATTCCTTCCGCTGCCCCCCAGCAGCCACGTCCGTCAGCGGTGTCACCAGAGGTGTCACACGTTGAAGCCGCGCGTCATACCTTGAGGCCGCACGTCACGCCCTGAGGCCACGCGCCAGACGTTGAGGCCACGCGCCACGCCAGCCCTGAAGCCGCGCGTCACACCCTGAGGCCCCGCATCACACCTGCCCTGAAGCCGTACGTCACACATTGATGCCATGATCGCGCAGCCACGGCATCGGGTCGATCGGGTCCCCGGCGTCAGGGCGCACCTCCAGGTGAAGGTGCGGGCCGGTGACGTTGCCGGTGGCGCCGACGCGGCCGATGACATCGCCCGTGTTGATCTTGCCGGAGGTCTTCACCATCGAGGACAGGTGGCAGAACCAGAGTTCGGTGCCGTCGTCGAGGGTGAGGACGATGCGGTAGCCGTACGAGCCGGCCCAGCCGGCCTGGGTGATGGTGCCGGAGTGGACGGCCTTGACGGGAGTGCCGGTCGGCGCGGCGAAGTCCTGTCCGGTGTGGTCCGCGGCCCAGCGGTCGCCGGCCTGGCCGAAGCCGGCGGTGAGGGTGTACGAGGAGACCGGCGCGATGAAGTTCTTCGCCAGCTTGGCGAGGCGGGCGGCCTCCGCCTTCCGGCGGGCCGCTTCTTCGGCCTCGCGCTTGGCCTCCATCTCGGCCGCCTTCTTGGCTGCTGCGGCCTTTTCGGCCGACTTCTGGTGCGTGGCGGCTTCGGTCTCGGCCTGCTGGAAAGCGGCGTGTTCGGCGGCCTCACGGGCCTCGTGCTCGGCCGCGTCCTGCTGCGCGTCGGCCTGCTGGAGGATGCGGCTGCGCAGCGCCTCGCCGGCGCCCGTGCCCGAGTCCGTCCGGGAGGCCTGGGTCAGGGGGCCGGAAACGTCCTGAACCGCACCGTCCGTCGCGGAGGCCGCGGCCGCGGCGGAGTCCGTGCCCGAGTCCGAGTCCGATATGAGGTCGCCGACGCCGGGGAGGGACTCGGCGTCCGGGAGCTTGTCGGCGAGGTCGTCGGCCATTCCGCCGACGTCCGGCATGGAGATCGGAACCGCCGGGCGGCCCTCGGCCGTGGCCATTCCGCCGGCGCCGACCGCGGCGATGACGCCGACGCCCAGGACCGTGCCGCTGCGGGCGAGTCCGCCGCCGCGCTGCTTGGCCACCCGGTGCTTGCCGCGGACGGAGCGGATGGAGTCCTCGGTGGGATTCCATTCCTCCCACGGTCCGTCGTTCATGTTGTCCGCATCACCGGGGCCTTGAAAGGCACCTCGGTGATCGAGGTCGTAGGCGGACGGACCCTCGGGGGCAGGCCTGTTGGACGCCACGGGGGCGCTCTCCTTTCCTTCCTTCTCGCCTACCGGGTTAGCTGACGGGTTCGGAGCAGGAAGGTCTCCTACGGGCGCCCGCTGGCGGAGGGCGTCCGATTCACCCCAAGGAAGTGGTTCCCCGGTTCCCTTGGTGCAGTTCGAGGTGCTGGAGGTGCGTGAAAAGCGCGTGCGGGATTCGGCGTCGGCGCGCGGTGCCGCCTCTTGCGACGGCTGGGACGACCGCGCTGCGTTATCGGACAGTAATAGAGATCGCAGCCGAATTCCAAGCCTTCCCGTGAATCCCTGTCGTCTCCGCACAAGGTTTGGCATGGACTTTTTCGGCCACCATGGCCGCAAAACGGGCGAGTTGACCGTCCACCTCTAAACGATCTCCCGTTGATTGTGCGTCAGTTGTTATGCGGAGGGGTGCCCCTCGGTTACGGAACGTGAGAGCAGTAACGTCGGATCATGGTCGTCAACGTCGGGAACACCGGGAACGTCGAGAGCGCTGCCGCCGGCGCCTGGGGAGTGGCGGGGCGGTACCGGGAGTTCTCCTGGCGTCAGGCCCGGGGGCGGTGCACCGCGCATGAGGAGCTGAGCGCGCGGATCGGCCACGACCCGGAGCTCTGCGATCTGCTGTCGGGGTCGCTGCCGGCCGGCGACAAACAGCAGCCGGACCTCCTGCTCGCCGCCGTCCGCTATCTCGACGGGCCGCACGCCGAGCTGGGCCCGCGCGGTGACATGGCGTACGGGCGCTGGCGCGAGTGGACCATCCGGCACTGGGACGAAGTGCGCGCGGTGATCATGCAGCGCTCCGCCCGGACCGACGAGCCGGCCCACTGCGCCACGCTGCTGCCACTGCTCGCCCGCCTGCCGCAACCGCTGGCGCTGCTGGAGGTCGGCACGTCGGCGGGCCTGTGTCTGCACCCCGACCGCTATCGCTACCACTACCGCTACGAGGACGACCGGGGCGCGGGCGGGGGTGCCCTCCCGGGAGGCGCCCTCCCGGGAGACTCCCTCCAAGGAGACGTCCATCATGGAGACGCCCTCCACGGAGACGCCCACCGACCAGACCCCCTCCGGGCCGAGGTAGGGGAGCCGGGCAATCCGCTGGTGCTCGGGTGCCGTACGGGATGGCCGGCCGACGAGCTGCCCGACCGGCTGCCCCACATCGTCTGGCGGGGCGGGATCGGCCTCGACCCGCTCGACCCGGCTGCCGAACCGGACGATCTGCGCTGGCTACAGGCACTGGTCTGGCCGGGCGACGGGGCGCGGGCGGCGCGGCTGTCCGCGGCCGTCGACGCGGTGCGGTCGGTGCCGCGGCCGCGGATGGTGCGCGGCGATCTGCTCGACGAGCTGCCCGCGCTCGCCGCCGAGGCGCCGCCCGAGGCGACCCTGGTCGTCTTCCACACCGACGCGCTGATCCACCTCCCGCCCGCCCGCCGCGAGGAGTTCGCACGGCTCGTACGGTCGCTGCTGGACGGCCGGGCCGGCGGCGGGCACTGGCTCGCCAACGAGCACCACTCCGTCCTGCCCTGGACCACCCCGCCGGCGCACCACCCACCGCACCCGGATGACGCACTGCTGACCCTCGCCCTGGACGAGCGCCCGGTCGCGCTCACCGGTCCCCACGGCGAGATCCTGCGACGGCTCCCGGGCGCGGAGGGCCTGGCCGGGGGCTGAACGGACGACGCCCCCGCACACGCCCCCATACGCCCCGTCACGGCACCCCGCAACGCCTCCCCACGCCCCCATCGGCCGCCATGCCCCCACCGGCCGCTACACCCCCACCAGCCGCCATGCCCCCTCGACCGCTACACCCCCATCGGCCGCTGCACCGCCAACAAGGCCATATCGTCAGCCGGCGCACCGCCCGTATGCCGTGCGACGTCCTCGACGAGGGTCTCCAGCAGGTCGTCCGGGCCCGTGAAGCGGCGGCCGCGCAGTCTGCTCGACGGGTTGTAGAAGCGGCCCAGCAGATCGCGGGCCTCGGTCACCCCGTCGGTGAAGAAGAGCAGCAGGCCACCGGCCGGGAAGAACGTCTCGTCCGACCGGTCCGGCCAGCTCGCCACCTCGCCCATCCCCAGGGGCAGCGCCGGCGCCGCGGGCACCAGCTCGCGCAGACCGCCGTCCGGGGTGAGCAGCAGTGGGGACGGGTGGCCACGGTTGAGCACGCGCAGTACGGACTGCCCGTTGGCGGGGATCTCGGCCAGGACGGCAGTGGTGAACCCCTCGAACTGGTCGAGCCCCGCACGTCGCCCGCCCTCCCGTTGCAGCGCCCGCTCCAGCCGGCCCGCCACCGCCTCCAGGGTCGTCTCCTGTTCCGCCGCCTCACGGAAGGCCCCGATGACGATCACCGCGGCCTCCACCGCCTCCAGCCCCTTGCCCCGTACGTCGCCGACGATCAGCCGTACGCCGTGCGGGGTGTCCTGCACCGCGTAGAGGTCGCCGCCGATCCGGGCATCCGCCCGCGCGCCCACGTAGCGGGCGGCTACGGCGAGGCCGGCGAGCTGCTCGGGCGGCGTGGGCAGTACGGCGCGCTGGGCGGCCTCTGCGATGTCCCGTACGGACGCGAGGTGGGCATCGCTCCTCCGGACGACCCGGTTGACGCCGAGGGCCAGCAGCGCGATGACGAAGACCATGGCCGTCTCCGCCAGCGACTCGCCGTAGCCGGGTGCGGCGCCGCGGTAGGTGACGGCCCAGATCTCGCCGAGCACGGCGGCCAGGGCCGCGACGGCGGTGGTACGCAGGGAGGAGAGCGAGGCGGCGACCAGCGGGGCGGCACAGAAGAAGGGGGCGGCGGTGTAGCCGGCCGGCATGCCGATGCCGAGGGCGAGGCCGCAGACGATCAGAAGGGCGGGGAGCCTGCGCATCAGGTAGCGGCCGGAGGGGGCCCGCCGGCCGCGGCGCACCCGCCGCTCCCCCTCATCCATGGGAGGCGCTTCGTCCTGGAGCATCCGCACCGGCCTCTTCCCGCTCCCGCCCGTCCGTACGAGCACCGTGGTGGCGGCCGCGTCGATGTCCCCAGCGTTTCCGGTACGGCACCGGGCGGCGAATCCTCAGGGGCCGGACGGGTCACGGGACAGGCCAGGGCAGCAGACGGCAGACCCCAGACGGCAGTCAGCAGTCCGCAGCCGACAGCCGACAGCCGACAGCCGACAGCCGACAGCACAAGATCGCCCCCCTCAGGCCCACTTGGCGGCCGCTCACGGCCCGGGCAGCGCGAAGGGCCCGGACCGCATACGGTCCGGGCCCTTCGGGTCCTGCTCAGCAGGCCGGACGGTTCTCCCGTCCACTTCTGGTGGGCCATCAGGGGCTCGAACCCTGAACCAATGGATTAAAAGTCCACTGCTCTGCCAATTGAGCTAATGGCCCGCACCGAGCAGCATAGCCCGAGGACGTGCCACAGCCCGAAGGCATTAGGGATCAGGCTGCCCCGAAGGGTGCCACAGGCCCCTTCGGCGGACCTCCACGGGGTCGGCACCCCCGCTCAACACGCAGGGCCCGTACGCCACTTGAGTGCGTACGGGCCCTGCGGTCAGCCTGGATGATCAGCCGTTGCGCTTCCAACGGGGCTTGTCGTCACGGCGGCCGATGGAGCCGGTCGTCGCGCCACGGTGGTCGTCACGACGGCCGTACGGACGGTCGCCGCCACCGGAGCGGTAGCCACCGGAGGCCGGACGGCCACCGGAACGGTCGTCACGGTTGAACGGACGGTCGCCGCCACCGGAGCGGTAGCCACCGGAGGCCGGACGGCCACCGGAACGGTCGTCACGGTTGAACGGACGGCTCGGACGGTCGCCGCGGTCGCGGTTGAAGCCGCCACCGGAACGGTCGTCACGACGGTCGAAGGAGCGCCCACCGGAACGGTCGTCACGGCGGTCGCGGTTGAAGCCACCACCGGAACGGTCATCGCGACGGTCGAAGGAGCGCCCACCGGAACGGTCATCGCGGCGGTCGCGGTTGAAGCCACCACCGGAACGGTCATCGCGACGGTCACGGTCGAAAGAACGGCCACCCGAGCGGTCGTCACGACGGTCGGAGGAACGCCCACCGGAACGGTCGTCACGACGGTCGCGGTTGAAGCCACCACCGGAACGGTCATCGCGACGGTCACGGTCGAAAGAACGGCCACCCGAGCGGTCGTCACGACGGTCGCGGCGGTCGAAGTTGCCCCGGTCGTCGCGGCGCTCGTCCGACCCACCGGCCTGGGCCGGTACGGCGGCCTCGGCGGCGGCCTCGGCCTCGGCGGTGACGGCCGCGGCGGCAAGCGCCTCGGCCGGGTCCTCGCCACGCTCACGGGCGGCACGGGCGGTCAGCCGGTCGGCCTCCTCGCGCAGCTCGGTGGCGCGGCGCTGAAGGCGCTCCAGCTCGCGGGCCAGCTCGGCCACCTCACGCTCGGCCTGCTTGGCGGAGTTGTTGGCGCCGTCGGCCTGGACCTCGGTGAGCGAACGCGCACCGGTGATCCGGGCGACGTCCTCGTCGAAGGCACCGGAGCCGCCGACGATGTGGCGCGAGGCGTCCACGCCCGCGTCCTCCATCAGGCGGAAGATCTGGCGGCGCTGGTGCGGCAGCGACAGCGAGACGACGGTGCCGGACTGGCCGGCGCGGGCGGTACGGCCCGAGCGGTGCAGGTAGTCCTTGTGGTCACCGGCCGGGTCGACGTTCAGGACCAGGTCGATGCCGTCGACGTGGATACCGCGGGCGGCGACGTCGGTGGCGACCAGCGCGTTGACGTAGCCGTCCTTGAAGTCCGCGAGCACCCGGGTCCGCGCGCCCTGCGTCATGCCGCCGTGCAGCGCGTCGGCCTTCACACCGGACTCGACGAGCTGCTCGGCGATGCGGTCGGCGCCCAGCTGGGTGCGGACGAAGATGATGGTGCGGCCCTTGCGGGCGGCGATGGCGGCGGTGACCGGCGCCTTGTCCTTCGGCTTCACGACGAGGACGTGGTGGGTCATGGTCGTGACGTTGCCCTGGGCGCTGTCGACCTCGTGGGTGACCGGGTTGGTCAGGTAGCGCTTGACCAGGGTGCCGATCTCGTTCTCCATGGTGGCGGAGAAGAGCATCCGCTGGCCGCCGCCGGGGATCTGGTCGAGCAGCTCGGTGACCTCGGGCAGGAAGCCCAGGTCGGACATCTGGTCGGCCTCGTCGAGGACCGCGACCTGGACGTTCTCCAGGGAGCAGGCGCCACGGTTGATGATGTCGCGCAGCCGGCCCGGGGTGGCGACGAGGACGTCGACACCGCGCTCCAGGGCGTAGATCTGGTTGCCCATGGACGTACCGCCGCAGACGACCTTCATCTTCAGGCCGAGCACGTCGCCGTAGGGCTGGAGCGCGTCCGCGACCTGCATCGCGAGCTCACGGGTCGGGGTGAGGATGATCGCGCGGGGCTTCTTCTTCTCGGTGCTGCCGCCGGCGAGCTGGGCCAGGGTCGGCAGACCGAAGGAGAGCGTCTTGCCGGAGCCGGTGCGGCCGCGGCCGAGGATGTCCTTGCCGGCCAGCGCGTCCGGGATGGTCGCGGCCTGGATCGGGAAGGGGGTGGTGACGCCGTTCTGCGCGAGCTTGCGGACGACGCCCTCGGGCAGTCCGAGGTCGGCGAAGGTGACGGTGTCGGTGGCGGCTTCCGCCGCGGGGGTCTCGGGCGACTCGTCGGCCGCCGTCACCTCGGGAACCGTCTGCTCGTCGGATGCGGGCATGACGGACTGCTCAGTGGAAATGGACATGCGAAATGCGAAACCTTCCGGAGTCTCGGCACGCGCCCAAACTCCGTGTGTTTCACACGACCGCCTCTATGCGGTCAGCCACGGCAAGGGAGAGAACGCGCCACGCGGCGCGCTTCTTTTCTGGCGCCGGGCAAATGGGATCAAACGATCTACCACCATACGCACTCCGCCCCCCGGATGGCAAATGACCTTCCGGCCCGGGCCTTCCGCCCCCTGTAGCCCCCTGCCCGGACAACGCCACGCGCCCGTGCGTCCCTTCCGCTATCTCCCCCTACGCCCCTTCCTCGTAGAGGTCGGGCTGTGACGACATCGGTGCCACGGGGGACGGTCCGGAGGCCTGCGAGCTCGGCGGCGGCGGGGGGCTGCTCGGCGGCGGGGTCGGCGCGGCGGTGGGCGTACTGGGCGGGGGCGAGGCCGGCGGAGTGGCGGGGTGCTCGGGGTGGGACGGCGACGGCTTCGGGTGCCCGGGGCGGCCGCCCTGACCGTCGGAGCCGCCAGGGGCGCCGCCCGCACCCGGCTCGGGGCCCGACGGCTGCACGGGGTGGGACGGCACACCGGGCTCGGACGGCGTCGGTTCCGCGCTCCCGGACGACTTCTTCGCCTTGTCGTCGCCACCGGCCGGTTTCCCGGCGCCCTTGTGGCCCATCCGCCGCGGACCGGTGCCACGGCCGTCCGCGGTCACCCCGCCGGGGCCGGTCCCGTCCTTCCCGTCGTGCTGCGCGGTACTGCCCGAGGGTCTCGGTTTTTCCGCGTCGCTCACGCTCATACAGCCGGCCAGCGACGCGGCCAGCGCGGAGACGGCCACCGCCGCGGCGGTGGCCCGGGAGCGCATCCGGCTCGTCGGCGGGCGCGACGAGGGGGCGGCGGTGACGGACGACGACGGGGACGGTGTCGGCGTCAGGGGCGAGTGGTCGTAAGGGCTCGGGCGCACGGCGGGACCTCCGGATCCGGAGCGCAGGGACAGCGGCACGGACGCCCTGCCCAACTCCCGCTCCCCACCTGAGGACACGCACGGGGCCCGGCCGATCGCGCCGGCCGCACCTTCGGACCGGGCCCGGACGCACGCCGTCCCGCAGAACCGGCCCGCCGGGCCCGCCCCGTGAGGCCGGCCCGGAAGACCCGGCCGATGAGAGCCCGCCATTCGAGCTCTGCGCCGCCCCGCCCCCAGGCCGCTCTAGCCGTAGCCGAGCGCGTGCAGCCGCTCGTCGTCGATCCCGAAGTGGTGCGCGATCTCATGAACGACCGTCACTTCGGTCTCCGCGACCACGTCCTCACGCGTGTCGCACATCCGCAGCGTCGGCCCCCGGTAGACGGTGATCCGGTCCGGCAGCACACCCGCGTACCACTCCCCGCGGTCGGTCAGCGGCGTCCCCTCGTACAGCCCCAGCAGCCCGGGGTCGTCGGCCGGCGGCTCGTCCTCGACGAACACCGCCACGTTGTCCATCAGCCGGGTCAGTTCCGGCGGGATCCGGTCCAGCGCCTCGGCAACCAGTTCCTCGAACTCCTCGCGCGTCATTTCCAGCACACCACCATTCTCCGCCACCCGGCCCCACCCCCGATCGTCGCGGCCCGCCCGTCACTCCGCACCCCAACCGGAAGCCGCCGCTCCCCGCTTAACGGCGGCCATGGCAGGGCATACGGGACCAATGGCCCGCGCCGCGCGCTCCCGGACACCGAACCCCGACCCACCGCACCACCCGCTGCACCGGCTGCTCCGTACCTGGTTCGACGGCGTACCCGCGCCGCCCGCGACCGTCCGCCGCACCTACCGCTCCCGCCGTACGGCCCCCACTGCGATCCTCATCGAGCCGCCGCACCCCCTGGCCCGTTCGCTCGGCCTGATAGCCGTCGCCGTCCTCGGTGCCTGGCTGGGGCTGCTCCTCATCGGCCGCGTCCACGCCCCCGTCGGCCCCATGGACACCAGCATGGCGCTGCGCCCCTCACTGACCGGCGGCACGACGATCAATGTCCCGCCGCTCGGCGACCTGGAACTGAGCAGCCACTTTGCGCCCGTACGGCTCGATGTCGACGTCGACCGGCTGGACCCGGTCCGCTCCCAGACGCTGGTCGACCACCCCGAGAGATTCGCCGGCCTCCAGGCCGAGGTCACCCATGACGTCACCCGCGGCGCACTGGGGCTGGCGCTGCACTCCGGTGTCGCCGTGGCGTCCGGCGCGACCGCGCTGGCACTGGCCGTCTACCGCCGTCCGCGCCGCGCGCTGGCCGCCGGCGGGCTGGCGCTCGCCCTGCTCGCCGCCTCCGCGGGCACCGCGTACGCCACGTGGAACCCCAAGTCCGTACTGGAGCCGAAGTTCTCCGGGCTGCTCTCCTCGGCCCCGTCCGTGGTCGGCAACGCCCGCAACATCGTCAGCGAATTCGACGTCTACCAAAAGGAGTTGGCGCGCCTGGTCACCAATGTCACCAAGCTCTACGACGCCACCTCGACGCTGCCGGTGTACCAGCCGGACCCCACCACCATCCGGGTGCTGCACGTCTCCGACATCCACCTCAACCCGGGCAGCTGGCGGATCATCGCCTCCCTGGTGAAGCAGTACCGGATCAACGTGATCATCGATACCGGCGACACCATGGACCACGGCTCGGCCGCCGAGAACCACTTCCTGGCCCCGGTCTCCGCCCTCGGCGCCCCGTACGTCTGGGTGCGCGGCAACCACGACTCGCGCAGCACGCAGAAGTACCTGACCCGCCGCGCCCACGTCACCGTCCTCGACCACGGCAAGGTCGCCCAGGTCGCCGGCGTGCGCATCGCGGGCGTCGGCGACCCGCAGTTCACCCCGGACCGCTCCGTGGTGGCGGCCGGCGAGCCCGCCGAGCGCACCGCCGGCGGCCGGCTCGCCGACTCGCTGCGCACCCAGCGGCTGGCCGGCACCCCGGTCGACATCGCGCTGGCCCACAACCCCACCGCGGTGACCGAAGCGGACGGACTGGCCCCGCTGGCACTGGCCGGCCATATCCACCACCGCGAGAACACCCTGCTCCCCCAGGGCACCCGGCTGATGGTCGAGGGCTCCACGGGCGGCGGCGGGCTGCGGGCGGTGCAGAACAAGAAGCCCGCACCGGTCGAGGCGTCCGTGCTCTATCTGGACCGCACGACGAAACGGCTCCAGGCGTGGGACGAGATCACCCTCGGCGGACTGGGCCTGTCCCGGGCCGAGGTCAGCCGCCACCTCCCCCGCGAGAACCAACCCGGCGCCACGCCCGCGCCGTCCGGCTCCCCTCACTCGTCCGGCCCACCGTCCGGCCCGCCTTCACACCCGTCCGGGAGCCCTTCCGACGGCCCCCGGTAAACCGTTTTGGCGAACCGTCCTCCCATCCCATATGCTTCTCACGTCCCCGACGGCGCCGGTAACGACGCCAAGGTGGCCACCAGCCCTCATCGTCTAGTGGCCCAGGACGCCGCCCTTTCAAGGCGGTAGCACGGGTTCGAATCCCGTTGGGGGCACGCATCACCGTGTGCGAGACTGGTTCACGCCGCTTTCGCACAATGCAAGGTCCTGTGGAGCAGTTTGGAGTGCTCGCCACCCTGTCAAGGTGGAGGCCGCGGGTTCAAATCCCGTCAGGACCGCTGCGGCTGGGTAGCTCAGTTGGTACGAGCGATCGCCTGAAAAGCGATAGGTCGCCGGTTCGACCCCGGCCCCAGCCACACCCATTGGGAGAAGGCCCCGATTCATCGAATCGGGGCCTTCTTCGTTGCTATGCGACGTCGGCGGCCTCGACACTCTCGCTCTTCGGCTGCCAGAAGATCAGCCGGGCACCGCCGCTGATCACCCCCGTTGCCGCAAGGCCCAGCGCCATCCGCACCAGCCGCACATCGCCGTCCCAGTCGTGCGGCGCGCCGAAGACCAGCCAGGCTGCGCACGCGATACCTGCGACCATCAAGACGACGCCCGCTATTCGTCGTAATCCCTTGTCCATACGGCCATCCTTGCGTACGCACAAAGGCCTCGTAATCCCCTTTTCGGCGTCGCGCTTTCTTCCAGTCGCCGGCTCAGGCGTCCGCGGCAGGGGCCGGTGCCGTCTCCCGGCCACCCGGGTGGCGGTGCCGCAGGACCCAGAAGACCGTGCACGAGACCACCAGCCAGCCGGCCAGTACCAGGAAGGGGAAGGCGTGCTGGTGACCGCCGAAGTAGACGGCGGTGTGCTGGGCGTTGACCGAACCGCCCGGGGGCAGCCAGCGGCCGATGTGGCCGAGGCCGGACGGCAGCAGCGGCCAGGAGACCGCACCGCCCGAGGAGGGGTTGCCCAGCAGCACCATCAGTCCCCAGGTGGGGATCATCGCCCAGCGCCCCATGAGGGCGTTGAACATCGTGAAGACCATCCCGGACGTGAACATCGTCAGCGCCAGGATCAGCCAGGACTCCACGAACGGCAGCCGCAGCGCGCCCAGCCACCAGTCGACGACCGCCGCGATGCAGAAACCTCCGAGCAGCGCATAGACCACCGTGAAGGCGATCCGCTCGGCCGGCTCCAGGGCCCGGGCGTGCACGCTGAGCTGGATCGCCCCGACGAAGCCGATGATCACCGCGGCCAGCGAGATGTAGAACAGCGCCAGGCCGCGCGGGTCACCCTTTTGCAGCGGCTTGATGTCCCGGATCCGGACGTCCACGCCGATCGCCCTGCCGACCTTCGCGCCCGACTCGGCCAGCAGCTGCGCCACCGTGGCACCCGAGGCGCCGGACACGTCCAGCTCCACGCTCTTGCCGCGGGCGCCCAGGATCGCGAACTCCTCCTGCTCGTCGACGGCCCGCCGGGCCTGGCCGTACGTGGCGTACTGCGTCACTTGCAGCGAAGCCTTCAGCGCCTTCTCCATCCCCAGGGTGAACGCCTTCACCTGCGGGACGCCGGGGGAGCCGACCACGGCGGTCGGGATCGACCGCGGGGTCGGATTGGCCATGGCGTACGTGTACGAGCCGGCGAAGAGGCCGGCCGCCGCGGCGACGATGAAGACCAGCACGACCGCGGGGAAGTGGGGCGACGCCTTGAAGTCCGCCCACTTCTCCGCCACGGTCCGCGGCCTGCCGTGTGCGCCGTGCCGGGCGGGTTCGCCGGGCGGACCCGAATCGCCCGAGGGGCCGCGGTGATCAGCCATAGGGACACGCTAAGGCAGCAATGCCGGGCATACCCGGGCAGATGCCCCGTGTGCGGCCTCCCAGGTGTCCATGATCCGGCCGTGCGGGCAAATGGTTCGCCAGTCGATTACGTGAGGTGAGATCCTGGGGGACGTATGTCCAGTCAGCCTGCCTCCGCCCTGCCCGACGGCACTGCTCCCGCCCTGCCGGGCACCCCTGCTCCCACCCTCCACGCACTGCTGGAGCGGCTGCCCGAGCTGATGCTGCGCGATCAGCAGCGGCTGGGACGCCGGCTCGACGGTGCGCGCCGGATCCGTAAGCCCGAAGCCCGGGCGGCCGTCCTCGCCGAGATCTCCGACGGCATCGACGAAGCCGAGCTGCGGGTCGCCCAGCGGCGCTCCGCGGTGCCCGAGATCAGGTATCCGGAAGAGCTTCCGGTCAGCCAGAAGAAGGACGACATTCTCGCCGCGATCCGCGACCACCAGGTCGTGATCGTCGCCGGTGAGACCGGCTCCGGCAAGACGACACAGATCCCCAAGATCTGTCTGGAGCTCGGCCGCGGCATCCGGGGCCTGATCGGGCACACCCAGCCCCGCCGGATCGCGGCCCGTACGGTCGCCGAGCGGGTGGCCGAGGAGCTGAAGACCCCGCTGGGCGAGGCGGTCGGCTGGAAGGTCCGGTTCACGGACCAGGTCGGCGGCGACACCCTCGTCAAGCTGATGACGGACGGCATCCTGCTCGCCGAGATCCAGACGGACCGCGAGCTGCGCCAGTACGACACGATCATCATCGACGAGGCCCACGAGCGCAGCCTCAACATCGACTTCATCCTCGGCTATCTGGCCCAGTTGCTGCCCCGGCGCCCGGACCTCAAGGTCGTCATCACCTCGGCGACCATCGACCCGGAGCGGTTCGCGCGGCACTTCGGCAGCTTCGCGACCGTGGGGGCGGCGCCGGGCCGCGCCGGTTCCCCGGCTGCCCCGGACGCCTCCGGGAGCGGCGACGAGGCGAAGCCGACCGCGCCGGTCGTCGAGGTCTCCGGCCGTACGTATCCGGTGGAGGTGCGCTACCGCCCGCTGCTGGAGGAGGGCGGCCAGGACGCCGACCGCGACCAGATCACCGCGATCTGCGACGCCGTGGACGAGCTCCAGTCCGAGGGGCCCGGCGACATCCTGGTCTTCCTCTCCGGCGAGCGGGAGATCCGCGACACCGCGGACGCGCTCAACAAGAAGGCCCTGCCCTTCACCGAGGTCCTCCCCCTGTACGCGCGGCTGTCGCACGCCGAGCAGCACCGCGTCTTCCAGCGGCATACGGGCAGACGGATCGTGCTGGCCACGAACGTCGCCGAGACCTCGCTGACCGTCCCGGGCATCCGGTACGTCATCGACCCGGGCATGGCCCGTATCTCCCGCTACAGCTACCGCACCAAGGTCCAGCGGCTGCCCATCGAGCCGGTCTCGCAGGCCAGCGCCAATCAGCGCAAGGGCCGCTGCGGCCGTACCAGCGACGGCATCTGCATCCGCCTCTACTCCGAGGACGACTTCCTCTCCCGTACCGAGTTCACGGACGCGGAGATCCTCCGGACGAACCTCGCCTCCGTCATCCTCCAGATGACCGCGGCCGGCCTCGGCGACATCGAGAAGTTCCCCTTCATCGATCCGCCGGACCGCCGCAACATCAAGGACGGCGTCGACCTGCTGAGCGAGCTCGGCGCGCTCGACAGCAAGCAGAAGGACCCCAAGAAGCGCCTGACCCCGCTCGGCCGCAAGCTCTCCCAGCTGCCGGTCGACCCACGGCTGGCGCGGATGGTGCTGGAGGCGGACCGCAACGGCTGTGTCCGCGAGGTCATGGTCATCGCGGCGGCACTGTCCATCCAGGACCCGCGCGAGCGGCCCGCCGACAAGCAGCAGCAGGCCGATCAGCAGCACGCCCGGTTCAAGGACGAGACCTCCGACTTCCTCGCCTTCCTCAACCTCTGGCGTTATATCCGCGAGCAGCAGAAGGAGCTGTCCTCCTCCGCCTTCCGCCGCATGTGCCGGAGTGAATTCCTGAACTATCTCCGGATACGCGAGTGGCAGGACATCTACTCCCAGCTGCGTTCGGTCGCCAAGACCATGGGCATTCACCTCAGCGAGGAGGATGCGGCCCCCGACCACATCCACACCGCCCTGCTTTCTGGTTTGCTCTCGCACATCGGCATCAAGGACACGGACGCCAAGAACGAATATCTCGGCGCCCGCAGCGCCAAGTTCGCGGTGTTCCCCGGCTCCGCGCTCTTCAAGAAGACGCCGCGCTGGGTGATGTCCGCCGAGCTGGTCGAGACGTCCCGGCTGTGGGCGCGGGTGAATGCGAAGATCGAGCCGGAGTGGATCGAGCCGCTCGCCCAGCACCTGGTCAAGCGGACATACAGCGAGCCGCACTGGGAACAGAAGATGGCCGCGGTGATGGCGTACGAGCGGGTGACGCTCTACGGCGTCCCGATCGTCGCCCAACGCAAGATCGCCTACGGCCGTATCGACCCGGAGACCTCGCGGGACCTGTTCATCCGCAATGCCCTGGTCGAGGGCGACTGGCGCACCCACCACCAGTTCTTCCATGACAACCGCAAACTCCTCGGCGAGGTCGAGGAGTTGGAGCACCGCGCCCGGCGCCGCGACATTCTCGTGGACGACGAGACGCTCTTCGACTTCTACGACCAGCGCATTCCGGCCGATGTGGTCTCCGGCGCGCACTTCGACGCCTGGTGGAAGAAGCAGCACCGGGACGAGCCGGAGCTGCTGAACTTCGAGCACTCGATGCTCATCAACGAATCCGCCGAGGCCGTCACGAAGGACGACTACCCGGATTCCTGGCGGCAGGGAAAGCTGAAGTTCAAGGTCACCTACCAGTTCGAGCCGGGCGCGGACGCGGACGGCGTGACCGTCCACGTCCCCCTCCAGGTCCTCAACCAGGTCTCCTCCGAGGGCTTCGACTGGCAGATCCCGGGCCTGCGCGAGCAGCTGGTGACGGAGCTGATCCGGTCGCTTCCCAAGCCGATCCGGCGCAACTACGTCCCGGCACCGAACTTCGCCGCCCGCTTCCTGGACTCCACGGTCCCCCTCCAGGGCACCCTGACGACGTCTCTGGCCGCGGGATTGCAGCGGATGGTGGGCGTACCTGTCGACGCAGCGGACTTTGATCCGGGCAAGATCCCGGACCACCTCAAGATCACCTTCCGGGTCGTCGACGAGCGCCGTCGCAAGCTCGCCGAGGACAAGGACCTGGAGGCGCTCCAGCTGGAGCTCAAGCCGAAGACCAGGGCGGCCATCTCCAAGGCCTTCGAGCAGGCCGCCGAGCGGCCCGCCGGGGACCGCAAGGGCGGCGCGGGCTCCGGACCGGCGCCGGCCGGCCCGGAGCAGCGGACCGGGCTGACGTCCTGGACGATCGGCACGCTGCCGCGCACCTTCGAGACCCGGCGCGCCGGCCAGCCGCTGAAGGCGTACCCGGCACTGGTCGACGAGGGCAGCAGCGTCGCCGTGCGCCTCTTCGACACCGAGGCCGAGCAGCTCACGGCGATGTGGGCGGGCACCCGCCGGCTCATCCTGCTCAACATCCCGTCCAATCCGGCCAAGTTCGCGCAGGGCAAGCTGAGCAATCAGCACAAGCTGGCGCTGTCCCGTAATCCGCACGGCTCCATCACGGCGCTCTTCGAGGACTGTGTGACCGCCGCCGCCGACCGCCTGATCGCGGCCCGGGGCGGCCCGGCCTGGGACGAGGAGTCCTTCCGGAAGCTGTTCGACGCGGTCCGCGCCGATCTGGTGGATGTCACGCTCAAGACCATCCAGCAGGTCCAGGAGGTGCTGGCCGCCTGGCAGGCGTGCGAGCGCCGACTGAAGGAGACGACGTTCCCCTCGCTGCTGCCGTCCCTCACGGACATCAAGGAGCAGCTGGCGGCGCTGATCAAGCCGGGCTTCGTGACGGCGCACGGCGCCAAGCGGCTGCCGGACCTGATGCGCTATCTGGTGGCCGCCGACCGCCGGCTCCAGCAGCTGCCCACCCACGCCGAGCGGGACCGCACCCGTATGGCGAAGGTGAAGGAGATGCAGGACGAATACGCCTGGCTGCTGGAGCAGTTCCCGCAGGGCCGCCCGGTGCCGGCCGCGGCGCTGGAGATCCGCTGGATGATCGAGGAGCTCCGGGTGAGCTACTTCGCGCACGCTCTGGGCACCGCGTACCCGGTCTCCGACAAGCGCATCGTGAAGGCCGTGGACGCCGCCGCGCCGTAGGAATCAGGGCCACCGGTACCGAGTTCGACCGCACCCCCTGACCTGCTGTAGAGTCTTGCTTCGCAGCCCGCCGCAAGCGGAAAGCGAAACGCAAGGTCCTGTGGAGCAGTTTGGAGTGCTCGCCACCCTGTCAAGGTGGAGGCCGCGGGTTCAAATCCCGTCAGGACCGCATTTCTACGGCCCGCATCCTCTCCGGATGCGGGCCGTACTGCTGTCCGCAACGGGCCGCACCCGGGCCGCCCCGCCCATGCGGCCGCCCCTCGGGCACCGCACATCCCGTCAGGCCCCGCCCGCACGGCCCGTATCGCGAAACGGTGCGGGCCGCGCCGCTGCCCTCCGCCCGCCGCACTGCTGTCCTCCCTCCGCGGCCTCCGACAGGCGCGGGTCGCACCCCTGTCCACATCCGCCCCCTCCGAATGCGGTGCGTAGCCGGTTTGCGCCCCGCTGTGTTGACGGCGGCACGCACCGCCGGTACTCACTGAGGAAGGTGTGGGCCGGGGAGGTATGCGCAATGACGACTGCGGTACGGCACGAGACCAGGGCGCTGCTACGGGCCCATCTGGCGGCGGCCACGGGCTATCGCCATCTGACACGGCACTGCCCTGTCTGCCATCGGCTGCTGCGGCTCGCCATGGAGCCGCACACGGCCCGCTCCGGGCCTCCGGCGGCCGCGTCCGCTCCGACCCCGCCTTCGGACGTCTCCGAGCCGCCGGCGGCCGAGGGCGAAAGTCCCGCGATCCGGTGACCCGGGCCGCATATCCCACCCGCTGTGCGGTAGCGGGCTATTGGGCGTGGCGGGGGGAAGTTCTCTACCGCAGCGGACGTATCGTCTTCAAGCGCCGCGTAGTGTGACGGGTGTCACCGAACAAGTTCGGCGAGATGTGGAACTTACACCCCCCATACAACCGGTCAATTTAATATGTGCAATTGCACTACCTGTGAACGGCTCAGTAACGAGCCCGCAGGGTCCGCGCACAAACATCCTCACAGGAGCCGTGAAGGCACCCTGACCGGCGTCCGGGGTGGCGTCGGCGCCGTGCCGACCCGACCGCCCCGAAGGGCCCTGAAGCGGGCGCACACAAAAAAATCGCGCTGGACCCGGCGGAGTCCAGCGCGATCAATGACGTACCCAGATGGAGCGGGTGTGGGGCCTGTTGGGGCAGGCGCCGCGTCGTATGAAGCTGTGTCAAGCAAGGTGGAGCAGGTCGAGCCAGGGGTACAAAGCAGGCATTTTCGGGTTGGGGGCCCCGAAAACGACCTGGTTATGCGGTTATTCAGGCCTCGCTACGCTGCTGCGGGATACCCGCGAGCAGTGCGCGGACCTCAGCCTCGCGGTAACGCCGGTGTCCTCCGAGCGTGCGGATGGACGTGAGCTTGCCTGCCTTGGCCCAGCGGGTCACCGTCTTCGGGTCCACGCGGAACATCGTGGCGACCTCAGCAGGGGTAAGCAGCGGCTCGGCGTCAGGGGTGCGAGCGGTCATGAGCGGCCTCCTCGGGAGAACCGAACCATCACGGTTCTTTCCTCTAAATTCTGCACCTTGACCCACGTTGCCCGAAATGGCGGACGCGGGCCGAGTCGGTTATAGGACGAACGGCTTGTCCTCGGCACTACAACTACACCATCCGTCCAGCCTCGTCGGCCAAACCGATGGAATTGCCCTCTCAGGTGTTCAACCTCGGCGGAAGCCGATGGACCGTGCCATAGCGGACAGTCACCCGTCCGTGACGATCAGTCACAACGTGCTCAGCCGCCACGAGACCCCTCAAGGAGCGCAATACCGATCTATCCGCCCTTAGTTGGACGGAAGGAGCCCACGTCGGGCTCCTTGTCCTATTTTGGCACGAGGGTATGGCTTGGGAGCAAGACCCGAAGTCAGTGCTTTAGGTCACGCTCGAGGCATTCGCCCGGATCAGGACCTACGTCCCTTGCCGCCCGACCAGCGAAAAGCGGACACGGCACTTCCGCGCCACGAACCCCTGATACGCACCGCCGCTCAGCTGGAGAACTGCCGCTCACGCACCGCACGCCACCGCTCGGAAAGTTTCTCGTACGCGACCCCGGCCCGCTCGCCGTCCCCGTCGCGCAGCGCCGCCAGTCCCTCCGCCACCTCGGCGGCGGAACGGTCCTCGGCGAGCTGCCCCTCGGGCACCGCGTGCACCAGCCCTCCGTAATCCAGCTCCACGAGCGAACGCGGATGGAATTCCTCGAGCCAGCGCCCCACATCTACCAGGCCGTCGATCAGCGGCCCCTCTTCCAGGGCGTCCCGCAGCGTGCGCAGCCCCCGCGCGACCCGCCGTCGCGCCTGCACCATGGGCGTCCGGTAACGCAGCACCGGCTCCTGGTCACTCTTCGTGTACTCCCGCTCGTCGTCGTCGAACAGCACGAACCAGCGGACCGGGACATGCCAGGCCGCACCGCGGATCCAGGGCCGGGCGTCCGGGTTGCGCTCCCGCCACTGCTCGTAGTCGCCGGCCGCCTGGAGGCGCACGACCGGGGGCAGCGCGGCATCCAGCACCGATGCCGGCAGCAGTTCCTCCAGCGCCTCGAGGGCCTGCCAGCCGCGCAGCCGGGTGCGCCAGGGACAGACGCAGGTCACCTCGTTCACGACGGCGATGAAGGCGTCCGCGCTCTCGTGGACCGGCACCGGGACCGGCGGGGTCGCCAGCAGATCGGCCAGCGCCCGGCGCTGCTCGTCCTGGGCGGTGGGGGTGTCCTCCCGTTTGGCGTAGCGCGCCCAATGGGAGCGTTCCGGCTCGGGGAACGCAGCCAGCGGCTCGTAGACCCGTAGATATGCCATGTACGGGATCTTCACCGACGACGCCAGGGCCACGCCCGCTCCTTCAAAGGGGAAGTCCACCGCCGGGTGGTCCCGAGGGCCCCGCCGGCCTGCGATACGACCAGATCGTCCCATGCCCGTCCCCCGGGAGAGGGTGATCCCGGGCACCCGGCGGATCAACCGGCCCCGCAGGTCTTACGCTCTTTTCAACCGGCCCTCCCCACCCGTAGGAGGGCGTCCTTCGCGACTTATGGGAGTCACCACAGTGACTGACGTACGTCCGGCCCACGCCGGCACCGACGGCGGCGTTCTGCACACCCTGTTCCGATCGGAGCAGGGGGGCCATGAGCAGGTCGTTCTCTGCCAGGACCGCGCCAGCGGCCTGAAGGCCGTGATCGCCATCCACAGCACCGCCCTGGGCCCCGCCCTCGGCGGCACCCGCTTCCACGCCTACGCCTCCGAGGAGGAGGCCGTGCTGGACGCCCTGAATCTGGCGCGCGGCATGTCCTACAAGAACGCCCTCGCCGGGCTGGACCACGGTGGCGGCAAGGCCGTGATCATCGGTGACCCGGATCTGATCAAGACCGAGGAACTCCTGCTCGCCTACGGCCGGTTCGTGTCCTCCCTGGGCGGCCGCTACGTCACCGCCTGCGATGTCGGTACGTACGTCGCCGACATGGATGTGGTCTCCCGTACGAACAAGTGGACCACCGGCCGCTCCCCCGAGAACGGCGGCGCCGGCGACTCCTCCGTCCTGACCGCCTACGGCGTCTTCCAGGGCATGCGCGCCTCGGCCCAGCACGCCTGGGGTGATCCGACGCTGCGGGGCCGCAAGGTGGGCATCGCGGGCGTCGGCAAGGTCGGCCACCTCCTCGTCGAGCACCTCCTCCAGGACGGCGCCGAGGTCGTGATCACGGACGTCCGGGCCGACTCGGTGGCGCGGGTCCGCACCAAGTACCCGCAGGTCACGGCCGTGGCGGATACCGAAGCGCTGATCCGTACCAAAGGCCTGGACGTCTATGCGCCGTGCGCGCTGGGCGGTGCGCTGAGTGACGAGTCGTTGCCGGTGCTGACCGCGAAGGTGGTGTGCGGTGCGGCCAACAACCAGCTCGACCACCCCGGCGTCGAGAAGGAGCTGTCCGACCGCGGCATCCTCTACGCCCCCGACTACGTCGTGAACGCCGGCGGTGTCATCCAGGTGGCCGATGAGCTGCACGGCTTTGATTTCGACCGCTGCAAGACCAAGGCGACGAAGATCTTCGACACCACGCTGGCGATATTCGCTCGTGCGAAGGCCGACGGCATTCCGCCCGCCGCGGCCGCCGACCGTCTTGCCGAGCAGCGCATGGCGGAGGCGCGGCACGCCTGACCCGGGCCCGAAAAGCGGTCTCGTCGGCCGGAAACACAGCCTTGCGCGGCCCGCCACGGGTGGTCAGGGAGACATCCCTCACCACCCGTCGGCGGGTCGCCGTGCGGGACAGGTTAAAATCGCAGTTGACCAGCGGGGACGGGGCACCTTGCAGGTCGTGCCGAGCGGCGGGTGATGCGGGCGACGTACCGTATGGCCGCGGAAGCAGGTACCGTTAAAGCCCTACGGGCCGGTCTCTCTGTCGAGAGCCCGCTCTGATCCATGAACGCGTGTCAAGACTCTGGGGCCATCGAGCCCCGTCATTGAGGGGGTCGACCCATGGGGCGCGGCCGGGCCAAGGCCAAGCAGACGAAGGTCGCCCGCCAGCTGAAGTACAGCAGCGGTGGGACGGATCTCTCACGACTGGCCGACGAGCTGGGTGCATCACCGTCGAACCAGCAGCCTCCGAACGCAGAGCCGTTCGAGGAGGACGAGGACGACGACCCGTACGCACGGTACGCAGATCTGTACAACAGCGACGACGACGAAGAGGACGAGGGCGACTCGTCCCAGCAGCGTCGTCGCGCTTGACCCTGTGCGCTCGCGGCACCCATAACAGCATCACGGACCCGGTCCTGGGCATCGCCCGGGCCGGGTCCTGTGCTGCCCAGATGACCATGGGGCGGGCGGTGGGCGTACCGGCGACTGCCCGTGCGCCGGCCGCACCGGGGACTGCCGGAGAGTGGGGCACGCCCCCAGCCGACGCCGGGGGCGCCCCCACCCATGTACCGCGCGGGGCTGTGGAAGGCGCCCGTCCGCTCAGCTCGCGTAGTCACCGGTCAGGGTCACTGCCTCTGCGTGGTCACCGCGCTCGACGATCTCGCCGCTGACCCAGGCGTCCACACCCCGGTCGGCCAGCGTGGTCAGGGCGGCCTCCACCGACTCCTGCGGGACGACGGCGATCATGCCGACGCCCATGTTCAGGGTCTTCTCCAGCTCCCGGCGCTCGACCGAGCCGGCCGAACCGACCAGGTCGAAGACCGGGCCCGGCGTCCAGGTGGCGCGGTCGACGGTGGCGTGCAGGCCGTCCGGGATCACCCGGGCGAGGTTGTTGGCCAGGCCGCCGCCGGTGATGTGCGAGAAGGCGTGCACCTCGGTCGTACGGGTCAGCGCCAGGCAGTCCAGCGAGTAGATCTTGGTGGGCTCCAGGAGCTCCTCGCCGAGCGAGCGGCCGAACTCCGGGATGTCCCGGTCCAGGGCGAATCCCGCGCGGTCGAACAGCACATGGCGGACCAGCGAGTACCCGTTCGAGTGAAGCCCGGAGGACGCCATGGCGATCACCGCGTCGCCCGTACGGATACGATCCGCGCCCAGTACCCGGTCCGCCTCGACGACGCCGGTGCCGGCACCGGCGACATCGAACTCGTCCGCGCCCAGCAGCCCCGGGTGCTCCGCGGTCTCGCCGCCGACCAGCGCGCAGCCGGCCAGCACACAGCCCTCGGCGATGCCCTTGACGATCGCGGCGACCCGTTCCGGGTAGACCTTGCCGACGCAGATGTAGTCGGTCATGAACAGCGGCTCGGCGCCGCAGACGACCAGGTCGTCGACGACCATGCCGACGAGGTCGTGGCCGATGCTGTCGTAGACGCCCATCTTGCGGGCGATGTCGACCTTCGTGCCGACGCCGTCGGTCGCGGAGGCGAGCAGCGGGCGCTCGTACCGCTTGAGGGCGGAGGCGTCGAAGAGGCCGGCGAAACCGCCCAGGCCGCCGACGACCTCGGGGCGGGTGGCCTTCTTCACCCACTCCTTCATCAGGTCCACGGCGCGGTCGCCGGCTTCGATGTCGACGCCCGCGCTCGCGTAGCTGGCACCAGTGGTCTCTGACATGACGGAGAACTTTCGTGTCGGGTGGGTGACGAGCTCTACGGGCGACGCAGCGCGTCGGCCCCGCCGACCCCGGCGGTGAGCGTCTGGACGCCGTCCACATCGGACTTCGCCTGGCTCGCGGTCTCCGACTCCAGGAGGTGCTTGCCCAGCAGCTCCGGGTCGGGCAGATCCATCGGGTATTCGCCGTCGAAGCAGGCGCGGCACAGATTCGGCTTGGCGATCGTGGTCGCCTCGATCATGCCGTCGATGGAGATGTACGCGAGTGAATCGGCGCCCAGCGACTTGCCGATCTCCTCCACGCTCAGCCCGTTGGCGATCAGCTCGGCGCGGGTGGCGAAGTCGATGCCGAAGAAGCACGGCCACTTGATCGGCGGGGACGAGATCCGGATGTGGACCTCGGCGGCGCCGGCCTCGCGCAGCATCCGGACCAGGGCGCGCTGGGTGTTGCCGCGGACGATCGAGTCGTCGACGACCACCAGGCGCTTGCCGCGGATGACTTCCTTGAGCGGGTTGAGCTTGAGGCGGATACCGAGCTGGCGGATGGTCTGCGAGGGCTGGATGAAGGTCCGGCCGACGTAGGAGTTCTTGACCAGGCCGGAGCCGTAGGGGATGCCACTGGCCTCGGCGTATCCGACGGCGGCGGGAGTGCCGGACTCCGGCGTCGCTATCACCAGGTCGGCGTCGGCCGGCGCCTCGGCGGCCAGCTTGCGGCCCATCTCCACACGGGAGAGGTACACATTGCGGCCGGCGATGTCGGTGTCCGGGCGGGCGAGGTAGACGTACTCGAAGACACAGCCCTTGGGGCGGGCCTCGGCGAAGCGGCTGCTGCGCAGACCGTCCTCGTCGATGGCGACCATCTCACCGGGCTCGATCTCCCGGATGAAGCTGGCGCCGCAGATGTCCAGGGCGGCGGACTCGGAGGCCACCACCCAGCCGCGCTCCAGCCGGCCCAGGACCAGCGGGCGGATGCCCTGCGGGTCGCGGGCGGCATAGAGCGTGTGCTCGTCCATGAAGCAGAGCGAGAAGGCGCCCTTGACCTTCGGCAGGACGCGGGGTGCGGCCTCCTCGACGGTCAGCGGCTTGCCGTCCTCGTCGACCTGGCCGGCCAGCAGCGCCGTCACCAGGTCGGTGTCGTTGGTGGCCGCGACCTGGGTCGCCCGGCCGCCCTCACGGGGCAGCGCGGCGACCAGATCCGCCAGCTCGGCGGTGTTCACCAGGTTGCCGTTGTGGCCGAGCGCGATCGAGCCGTGCGCGGTCGCACGGAACGTCGGCTGGGCGTTCTCCCACACCGAGGCACCGGTGGTGGAGTAGCGGGCATGGCCCACGGCGATATGGCCCTGGAGAGAGCCGAGCGAAGTCTCGTCGAAGACCTGGGAAACCAGGCCCATGTCCTTGAAGACGAGGATCTGGGAGCCGTTGCTCACTGCGATGCCCGCGGACTCCTGTCCACGGTGCTGCAGCGCATACAGCCCGAAATAGGTGAGTTTGGCGACCTCTTCACCCGGAGCCCAGACACCGAAGACGCCGCAAGCGTCCTGGGGGCCCTTCTCGCCGGGGAGCAGGTCGTGGTTGAGTCGTCCGTCACCACGTGGCACGGCACCGAGTCTAGGGCAGGTCGCGCATTCATCCGAACCGGGGATGGCCGCGGATCTGGATGAGTGCATAAACGGGGAGTGCGGTGCGGTTGACGTGACCACGGCCATCTCGTCGGGTTTTCCGCCTCCGGAAGCCCCGGAACCCTTGGCACACCTGGCCTTTCGCCGAGTACCCGTCGCGGGCGGGACCCTGAGGCGAGGCCGTCACGCCGATCCCGGCCGCCCCGTCGGCACCTCCCGTCGCGGCGGAGGGGCGCGGAAACTGCGCGGGACGGGCTGTGAGGTGCGGTGGCCGCATTCCGCGCTTCAGTCGATCTTGCGGTGGCCTCGCTGAGCTGGGCTTTCCTTTCCCGTCACCGGATTTTCGCGTTCCACTTCCGGGCCCTTGGCGGGCGGCTCGGCGTGGGCGATTCGTCCCACTTGTGGCGTTCGTCACTGGCGAGACCCCCTCCGGTCGGTGTGAGATACGCGACGCGCTCTCCGGCCGGGCGCGGACCGCCCGAGTTCACCGTCGTGGAACGCGGTCGGCGCCACACCGGTCCGTCGCCTCGGCCCAGCCCACTTCAGCCCGCCCCACCTCAGCCCGCCTCAGCTCAGCAGGGGCAGGTATCCCCCGATGTCGGCCCGCTCGCCGCTGGCGCTGACCGCCGCCGCGTCCAGTGCCTCGGCCCAGGTCGTACGGCCGGTGGCCAGCCGGAGCCACGTCATCGGGTCGGTCTCGACGACGTTCGGCGGGGTGCCGCGGGTGTGCCGGGGGCCCTCGACGCACTGCACCACCGCGAACGGCGGCACCCGGACCTCGACCGCATTGCCGGGCGCCTTGGCGGCCAGCACATCGGCCAGCAGCCGGGTGGTGGCAGCCAGGGCCTGGCGGTCGTACGGGATCCGCAGGCCGGTCGCCGCTGACAGATCGTCGCTGTGCACAACGAGTTCGAGACAGCGGGTGACGAGAAAATCGGTCAGCCGCATCGCACCGGGCCGGGCGGCGACCACCCGGTCGCCCGGTTCCGACGGGAGGACGCGGGCCAGTTCGTCGGCGGTGTGCTCCAGCAGCTCCACGGGGTCGTGGGCGTCGGCCAGGGCGCGGGTGCGGTCGTCCACGGAGGAGGCGAGGGGGCCGGCGGCGGACGGCCAGTCCACGAGGGCGGCCTCCGCCCGCGGCGGGACCGGCTGCTCGAGACCGCGCGCCACGCTGCCGGCCGCCATGGACAGATGCGCCACCAGCTCCCGCACCGTCCAGTCACCGAGCCGGGTCGGCAGCGCGAACTGCTCGGGCGCGAGACCGCGTACGGCATCCAGGAGATGATCGAGCTGGGCCGCGACGGCGGCACGGGTCTTCTGGGCGTCGTACTGGCGGGCGCGCGGCTTCCGGGCGGCAGGAGACATGACGATCAGCCTAGGCGGCACCTCTGACAACGGGCCGGGGATCGGCGACCACAGGACCGGGGTTCCGGCGCCGGCCCCGGCCTTCCTCGCGCAAGCGGCGAGACCCCTCAGCCCGCGGGCGTCTCCGCCGGCGCCGCGGCGTCGAAGAGCTCGCCGTTGGCCGGGACGCCGATCCCCCGCCAGGTGAAGGGGACACCCGTGGCGGTCTCCGGGTCCTCGCCGTCCATGAGCTGGAAGTGGACGTGCGGCTCCGAGCTGTTGCCGGAGTCGCCGCACTGGCCGAGCGGCTGCCCGGCCCGTACCCGGTCGCCGGTGCGGACGGTGAGCGAGCCGCGCCGCACATGGGCGTAGAGCGCGTACGTACCGTCGCCCAGGTCGAGGATCACGTGGTTGCCGACGACCCGGCGGGCGCCCCCCAGCACGCGGACCGCCCCCTCCACGGCGAGCATGTAGATCGCCGCGGGCCACGAGGTGCGGCTGAGGTGGTCGCGCTGACGGTCGTCGGTCCGTACGACGGTGGCATCGGCGACGGCGAGCAGGGGCGCGCCGAACGCCGGGAAGTCTTCGTTGCGGCGGACCAGCGGCCACCAGCCGAAACCGGGGCGGGCACCGGGCTCGGGTTCCGCCACGATGTCGATCGCGTAGGCCTGCCCGTATGACCGGGTGCCGTGGCTGGGGACCTTGTCGGCCGGGCTGTTGAGGGCCTTCCAGCGGCCGGTGACCGGCGCGGCGACCTCCACCGCCTCGGGGACGGCGCCCGCCGAACTCTTTGCCGCCGCGCGGGCCGCCCGGCGGTTCACGCCGAAGGCGAGCACCACCCAGAGGCCGAGCGGGACCCAGCCACACCAGTACGGAATGTCGACGAAAATGCTCGCCACGACCACCGCGAAGAAGGCGAACAAGCAGAGGCGAGCGGCCTGTTCGGAGAGTTTCCGCATGGATATGGACTTCATTCCTGTCCCCCTGAAATCGGCCGGGCGTCAGCGCCCGGCGGCGGTCAGCATCACCAGCAGCGGTACGACGCGCTGGGCCGGTACCTCGTAGCGGCCACGGGCGGCCGAGTGCAGCCAGCCGGCAGCGGTGAGCTGCCGGAGGTGGTGGTAGATCTGGCCGGTCGTGCCCGTGCCGTCCAGCTCGGTGAGTTCTGCGGCGGTGCAGCGGCCGCGGAGGATCTCGCGCAGCAGCCGCAGCCGTACGGGCTGGCCGAGCGCCGCGAACGACTCGGCGGCGTCCGCCCAGTCGGCCTCCAGCACGGTGTCGGTGTCCAGGCCGTACTGCCACTCGTAGCGCTGTCCGGCCGGGATCCGTACGGCGCCGGTGAAGAGCACTCCGCCGTTGTGGGCGCCCAGCTCGGTGAGCTGGGCCTGGAGGCCGTGCAGGGCCCACAGGTCGTCGTCGGGCTCGCGCTCGGGCGAGTGGGCGGCCGGGCCGGCGGACCGCTCAAGGGCGGCCAGCCGTCGTTCCAGCTCGGCCACCCGCTGTTCGAGATCCATGGCGAGAGATTACGTAATTACGTAATTCTTGACAAGGGCTCGCCAGGAGGTCGGTGAGAATGCCCCGGAAACAACCGAAACGGCCCGCCGGATGTACTGGCGGGCCGTTTCGGCTCAGGCTTTCCGGACCGCGGCCCGGAGGAGCAACTGGCGGAGCAACTAGGCGATCAGGTGCGGGATCGTCGCCTCGTGCGCGTCCTTCAGCTCGCTCAGCGGGAGGCTGAACTGCCCCTGGACGTCGATCTCGTCGCCGTCGATCACACCGATCCGGGTGGCCGGCAGTCCTCGCGCACCGCACATGTCGGTGAAGCGGAGCTCCTCGCTGCGCGGAACGGCGACGACCGCCCGGCCCGCCGACTCGGAGAAGAGCAGCACGAAGGGGTCGAGACCGTCCGGAACGACGACGCGGGCACCCTTGCCGCCACGCAGGCAGGACTCCACCAGGGCCTGGATCAGGCCGCCGTCGGAGAGGTCGTGCGCGGCGTCGATCATGCCGTCACGGGAGGCGGAGATCAGCACATCGGCCAGCAGCCGCTCGCGCTCCAGGTCCACCTTCGGCGGCAGACCACCGAGGTGATCGTGCACGACCTGCGACCACGCCGAGCCGCCCAGCTCCTCGCGGGTGTCGCCCAAGAGGTAGATCAGCTGGCCCTCGTCCGCGAACGCGATCGGGGTGCGGCGGTTCACATCGTCGATGACGCCGAGCACCGCGACGACCGGAGTCGGGTGGATCGCCGTCTCGCCCGTCTGGTTGTAGAGCGAGACATTGCCGCCGGTCACGGGCGTACCGAGGGTCTGACAGGCGTCGGCGAGACCACGGGTGGCCTCGGCGAACTGCCACATGACCGCCGGGTCCTCGGGCGAACCGAAGTTCAGGCAGTCGGAGACCGCCAGCGGCTTGGCACCGGACGCGGCGACATTGCGGTACGCCTCGGCCAGCGCCAGCTGCGCACCCGTGTACGGGTCGAGCTTGGCGTAGCGCCCGTTGCCGTCCGTGGCCAGCGCGACACCGAGGTTGCTGTCCGCGTCGATCCGGACCATGCCGGCGTCCTCCGGCTGCGCAAGGACGGTGTTGCCCTGCACGAACCGGTCGTACTGGTCGGTGATCCACGCCTTGGAGGCCTGGTTGGGCGAGGCCACCAGCTTCAGGACCTGCGCACGCAGCTCGTCCGCGTTCGCCGGGCGGGCCAGCTTCGCCGCGTCGTCGGCCTGGAGGGCGTCCTGCCAGTCGGGGCGGGCGTACGGGCGCTCGTAGACCGGGCCCTCATGGGCGACGGTGCGCGGCGGCACGTCCACGATCTGCTCGCCGTGCCAGAAGATCTCCAGCTGCGAGCCGTCCGTCACCTCACCGATGACGGTGGCGATGACGTCCCACTTCTCGCAGATCTCCAGGAAGCGGTCGACCTTCCCGGGCTCGACGATCGCGCACATGCGCTCCTGCGACTCGCTCATGAGGATTTCCTCGGGCGAGAGGGAGGAGTCGCGCAGCGGCACGGTGTCCAGCTCGACGCGCATACCGCCGGAACCGGCCGAGGCCAGCTCGCTGGTGGCGCAGGACAGCCCGGCGCCACCGAGGTCCTGGATGCCGTCGACCAGGTCTTCCTTGAAGATCTCCAGGGTGCACTCGATGAGGAGCTTCTCCT
This sequence comes from Streptomyces sp. MCA2, assembly GCF_023544705.1. Lineage (NCBI taxonomy): Bacteria > Bacillati > Actinomycetota > Actinomycetes > Kitasatosporales > Streptomycetaceae > Streptomyces > Streptomyces sp. MCA2. The sequence goes on along the minus strand of NZ_JAMJFM010000016.1, from coordinate 113,346 downwards.
GGAAGGGGTCACCGACCTGGACGGCGGGGCGCTTGGTGGGCTTGGAGTCGTCGAAGGTCTCCGAGGCCAGCACGGAGACGCCGCCGATGCCGTCGCCGCCGGTGCGGGCGCCGTAGAGGATGACCTTGTTGCCGGCGCCGGACGCCTTGGCGAGGTGGATGTCCTCGTGCTTCATGACGCCGATGCAGCCGGCGTTGACCAGCGGGTTGCCCTGGTAGCAGGCGTCGAAGACGACCTCCCCACCGATGTTCGGCAGGCCCAGGCAGTTGCCGTAGCCGCCGATTCCGGCCACCACGCCCGGCAGGACGCGCTTGGTGTCGGGGTGGTCGGCGGCGCCGAAGCGCAGCGGGTCGACGACGGCGACGGGGCGGGCACCCATGGCGAGGATGTCGCGGACGATGCCGCCGACGCCGGTGGCCGCGCCCTGGTAGGGCTCGATGTACGAGGGGTGGTTGTGCGACTCCACCTTGAAGGTGACGGCGTAGCCCTGGCCGACGTCGACGACACCGGCGTTCTCGCCGATGCCGACGAGCAGCGCGTCGTTCTCGGGGGCCTTCTCGCCGAACTGCTTCAGATGGACCTTGCTGCTCTTGTAGGAGCAGTGCTCGGACCACATGACCGAATACATGGCGAGTTCGGCGCCGGTGGGACGGCGGCCGAGAATCTCACGGATGCGCTGGTACTCGTCCTGCTTCAGGCCGAGATCGGCCCACGGCTGGTCGGTGTCCGGCGTCTCGGCTGCGTGCTTGACGGTGTCGAGAGTCATGCCGCGCACCTTTCACTCGCTTCTCCGCCGGCGCGGCGCAGAGGTGCGGCATTCGTCTTCGACTGCGGCGCGGCGGCCGCGCGTGCGTCGCTCATGCGTTGACCAGCTTCTTCAGGATCGAGGTGAAGAATCCGAGGCCGTCGGTACGGCCCGTACCGATCAGCGGCTCCACGGCGTGCTCGGGGTGCGGCATGAGGCCGACGACATTGCCCGCCTCATTGGTGATGCCGGCGATATCGCGGAGCGAGCCGTTGGGGTTGCCGTCCAGGTAGCGGAAGGCGACCCGGCCCTCGGCCTCCAACATGTCGAGCGTGCGCTCGTCGGCGACATACCGGCCGTCGATGTTCTTCAGCGGGACGCTGATCTCCTGACCGGACGCATAGTCCGACGTCCAGGAGGTCTCCGCGTTCTCCACCCGCAGCTTCTGGTCGCGGCAGATGAAGTGCAGATGGTTGTTGCGCAGCATCGCGCCGGGCAGCAGGTGGGACTCGGTGAGCACCTGGAAGCCGTTGCAGATACCGAGGACCGGCATACCGGCCCTGGCCTGCTCGATCACGGTCTCCATCACCGGCGAGAACCGGGAAATGGCCCCGGCCCGCAGATAGTCGCCGTAGGAGAAACCGCCGGGCAGCACCACGGCGTCGACCTGCTTGAGGTCCTTGTCGCGGTGCCACAGCGGCACCGCTTCGGCTCCGGCGACCCGGACCGCGCGCTGGGTGTCGCGGTCGTCGAGCGTGCCGGGGAAGGTCACCACTCCGATCCGCGAGGTCATGAGTCGACCCGCACGGTGAAGTCTTCGATGACGGTATTGGCGAGGAAGGTCTCGGCCATCTCTTGGATGCGAGCGAGGGCGGCGTCGTCGACCGGACCCTCCACCTCAAGTTCGAAACGCTTGCCCTGACGGACGTCGGCGATCCCCTCGAACCCCAGGCGTGGCAGTGCGCGCTGCACCGCCTGCCCCTGCGGGTCGAGGATCTCCGGCTTGAGCATGACGTCGACTACGACGCGTGCCACTGGCACTCCCGGTGGTGTGGTGCGTAAGGCGGTGTCAACACAGTACCGTGTTCGAAAATCTACGCGCATAGATATGCAGCGGGCCCGATCACGGTCCGGTATCGGGGGGAGTGCAGCTCAGGAAAAATTCTCGAAAAGATCCGGGGTCCGGATTGCGGGAAGACACGCTGACGAAATTAACTGGGCTTCACAATGCAATGCCCATCGCTGTACAAATGAAAAAGCATTGATCCCAATCAGCCGGATCCGGAGCATCACCCCATGTCAACAAGGGGTTGCTCCCCGAAAGGACCGATATCCGTGGCGCAGCGCGTAGTAGTAACGCTCTCCGATGACATCGACGGAGGAGAAGCCGCAGAGACGGTCACCTTCGGATTGGACGGGAAGTCGTACGAGATCGACCTCAATCCCGCCAATGCGAAGAAACTGCGCGGTGCCCTCGCTCCGTTCGTCGAGGCCGGCCGCAAGCGGGCCAAGTCCGGCAAGGCCTACCACCGGACCGCGGTGAACCCCGACCCCGCGGCCGTCCGCGCCTGGGCCCGCTCCAACCAGATGGACGTCCCCCCGCGCGGCCGGATCCCCAAGAAGGTCTACGAAGCCTTCAACGCCGCCAATCACTAACCGACTTACCGGCGTCCCCCGGCCCGGGCGCAGCCGACTTGCACAGCACCCCTACTGATCAGCTAGAGTCTGGAGCACGCCGAGGGGCGAGGCCGAAAGGCCGGACCTCACGGAGTCACGCGGGTGTAGCTCAGTAGTAGAGCGCCCTCTTTCCAAGAGGGAGGCGCAGTGTGCAATCCCTGTCACCCGCTCTGACAGCTCGACCGGTCATTGGATCAGGTACAGTAGCTGTCGCGCCGCTCGGTGAAAGCCGAGTGGATGCCTGCGGACGTAGCTCAGTTGGTAGAGCGCAACCTTGCCAAGGTTGAGGTCGCGAGTTCGAGCCTCGTCGTCCGCTCAGAAAGAGAAGGCCCCGGTCATTGCGACCGGGGCCTTCTTCATTTTCCGCGACGCCACTCCGGATCCTCCTGCCTCTCCCCTCCCTTCCAGCGTTGGCAACTGACATTTGTCATCGGCTGCGATGACAGTCCGCACTGCCCGGAACCTTGATCCGGCGAAACGCTGGACTCATGAACATCGGGGAGAAAACCATCGCGGATGCCGGCCGCGGCGTCGCCGGGAGCAGCGGCTCCGGCATCGGTGTGATCGAAGTCACCGAACTCCGCAGGCGCTACGGCGCCACCGGGCGACGCGCCGAAGAGGGGCAGGAGCGGGGCGGGCGCGGGGGCAGGCGCGGTGAGCGCGGAGCGCGGAGCCGGCCCGGCACGCGGGAGAGCTATGAGGCCGTGCGCGGTATCGACTTCTCCGTCGACCGGGGCGAGCTGTTCGCGTTGCTGGGGACCAATGGCGCGGGCAAGACCTCCACTCTCGAACTGCTGGAGGGCCTGGCCGCGCCCACCGCCGGGCAGGTCCGGGTTCTCGGCCATGATCCGTTCCGTGAGCGGGGCAGGGTGCGGCCCCGTATCGGCGTCATGCTCCAGGAGGGCGGCTTTCCCTCCGAGCTGACGCCCGCGGAGACCCTGCGGATGTGGGCCGGGTGCACCACCGGGGCGCGCCCGGTCGAGGAAGCCCTCGCCCTAGTGAGGCTGGACCGGCGCAGGGATGTCCGGGTCAAGCAGCTGTCCGGGGGTGAGCGTCGGCGGCTGGACCTCGCCCTCGCGCTGCTGGGGCGGCCCGAGGTGCTGTTCCTGGACGAGCCGACGACGGGGCTGGACACCGAAGCGCGCCGGGCCACCTGGGAGTTGGTCCGCGAGCTGCGGGACTCCGGGACCACGATCGTGCTGACCACGCACTACCTCGAAGAAGCAGAGGAGCTGGCGGACCGGCTGGCGATCTTGCACAACGGGCGGATAGCGGCGGCGGGACATGTCGCGGACGTGGTCGCCGCGCATCCCTCGCACCTCTCCTTCGAGCTGCCCGACGGATTCCATCTCGGCGATCTTCCGCCGCTGGGGGAACTGGGCGTCATCGGCCATGAGACGCGCGGGCGCACGATCCGGCTGCGGACGGACGAACTACAGCGGACCGCGACCGGAGTGCTGCTCTGGGCGCAGGACAAGGGGATAACGCTGCGCGGCCTGGACGTCAGATCCGCGTCCCTGGAAGAGGCATTTCTGCACATCGCAAAGGGGCTGGAGAACACATGAGTGCAAGTACGGGCCAGGCTGTCGGCAATGCGCGGCCGAAAATTCCCGTGGAAACGCGCGCGGTGGGCCGTCTACTCTCCCTGGGGCGAGCCGAGTTGACGCTTCTCGGCCGCAACAAGACCGCGCTGTACACGTCGCTGATCATCCCGATTGTCATGGCGTTCGCCATGCAGCGGGCGGTCAGCTCGATGAACCTGGCCGGCATGGGACTGTCGCTCGGAACGGTGCTGCTGCCCGGCACTCTCGGCTGCGTTCTGGTCTTTTCCGTCTACTCCAACCTCACCGCCGCCTATGTCGCCCGGCGCGAGGAACTCGTGCTCAAACGGCTGCGTACCGGAGAGCTGCGGGATCTGGAAATACTGACCGGCACCGCGCTCCCGTCGGTACTGCTGGGGCTGGCCCAGTGCGCGCTCCTCGTCGCCGTCGGCAGTCCGGTGCTGGGCACGGGCCTGCCCACCGCGCCGCATCTCCTGATCGCCGGAGTGCTGCTGGGCATGGTCGTGGTGATCGGGCTCGCCGCGGCATCCTCGGCCTTCGCGAAGTCGGCCGAGTCCGCTCAGCTGACCGTGCTGCCCTTCATGCTGGTGTCGCTGGGCGGGTCCGGGATGATGGTTCCGCTGGACGTCTTTCCGGAGAACGTCGCCGCGTTCCTCGAAGTCCTCCCGCTGTCGCCCGCGATGGAGCTGATACGGGCCGGCTGGACCGGCGGCGAGGGCGTCAAGCAGACGCTGGGGCAGCTGATTACCGGCTTGGCCTGGAGCGGGCTCGCGCTGTTTGCTGTGCAGCGATGGTTCCGGTGGGAGCCGCGGCGCTAGCAACGCAGGGCTATCGGCACGACGGGGGCGAGCAGCGCATGATCGGACGGCTACGGGCGGCCTGGCAGCGGCGGAGCCAGGTGGGCATGGTCGACGCATACTTCCGCTGGACCCTCTACGTCCTCCCCTGGCTTCCCGTGTTCGGCGGGGTGGCGCCCGTTATGGGCAACACAGGGGGGAGGCCGTTGCCGGTCGCTCTGGCCACTGTCGCCGTTGTGCTGAATGTGGTGCAGGGCGTGCTGGCCGTACCGCTGTTGAACCGGGCTCTGGACCGTTATCTGAAGCTGGGGGCGACACCGCGCGGCCTGCTGGTCGTCTCGGGTGTGCTGACCCTAGCCGCCGAGATCGCGCTGTTCGCGCTGGTCGCGGTCAAGGGGACGGCCGACAGGGAGAGCCTGGGCACGCTGGCCTTGGCGATGGCCGCGACCCTCACACCGTTCTTCATGGCGCACAGTCTGGTGGTGTCCAAGCGGCGCTTTCTGGGGGCGCTGGCCGGCGCCGCGGCGGGGCTCCTGCTGCTCGCCCTGTTCACGGGTTTCTGGCTGGGTTCGCTGGTGTTGGCGATCATGGTGGTCTTCGCCGGTGTGTGGAGCCTCGGGATAGCGCGGCCCACGGGCTGGCTGCTCGGTGTGATCCGGAAGCTGGATGCGGCGCGCAGTACCGAGACACGGCTCGCGGTGGCCGAGGAACGGCTGCGGTTCGGCCGCGATCTGCACGATGTCATGGGCCGGAATCTGGCGGTGATCGCCCTGAAGAGCGAGCTGGCGGTCCAGCTGGCCCGGCGGGAGCGGCCGGAGGCGGCGGAGCAGATGGTGGAGGTGCAGCGGATCGCCCAGGAGTCCCAGCGGGAGGTACGGGAGGTGGTGCGGGGTTATCGGAGGGCCGATCTACAGGCGGAGTTGGCCGGCGCCCGCTCCATCCTGCGGGCGGCCGGGGTGGACTGCCGTATCGAGGGCGAGGAGGAGACGCGGCTGCCGCCCGAGGTGGAGTCGGCGCTCGGCTGGGTCGTACGCGAAGGCACCACGAACGTCCTGCGGCATGCCGCGGAGGTGCGGCGCTGTGCGGTGCGGACACGGATCGATGCGCACCGCTCGGTGCTCGTGATGACCATGGAGAACGACGGCGTCACCCACCCGCCGCCCGCAGCCGGCACCGGCTCGCTCCCCGGCAGCGGTCTCAAGGGACTGCGGGAACGGCTCCACCCCCTGGGCGGCACCCTGACCTCGGGCCCGGCCCTGAACGGCTCCTACCGTCTGACCGTCGAACTCCCCATGGGAGCGGCGACGGGGTAGGGCCAGGGGGTGAGTAGGGGCTAGGGGGTAAACGGCTCGGTGCGGGGGGTTCGCGGTGACTGGAGAGGTGGGTGGCGGGTGAGCGACGGGGTGCAGGGCGGCCTGATCCGGGTGTTGCTCGCGGATGACGAGCATCTGATCCGGGGAGCGCTGGCGGCGTTGTTGTCGCTGGAGGACGATCTGCTGGTGGTGGCCGAGGCGGCATCGGGGCCGGAGGCGCGGGCGATGGCCCGGGCGCACGGACCGGATGTGGCGGTGCTGGATCTACAGATGCCGGGGGCGGACGGTGTGGCGGTGGCCACATCGTTGCGGGGCGAGGTGCCGGGGTGCCAGTCCATGATCGTGACGAGTCATGGACGGCCGGGGCATCTGAAGCGGGCGCTGGAGGCCGGGGTGCGGGGGTTCGTGCCGAAGACGGTGTCGGCACAGCGGCTGGCGGAGATCATACGTACCGTCCATGCCGGAAACCGTTATGTGGACACGGAGTTGGCGGCGGACGCCATCAGCGCCGGGGAGTCGCCGCTGACGGTCCGGGAGGCTGAGGTGCTGGAATGCGCCGAGGACGGGGCGCCGGTGACGGAGATCGCGGAGCGGGCGTCACTGTCGCCGGGGACGGTGCGGAACTACCTCTCGTCGGCGACCGCGAAGCTGGGCGCGGAGAACCGTCACGCCGCGGCGCGCCTCGCCCGCGAGCGAGGTTGGCTATAGTGGTGCCCGCACCGCGCCGCGGCGACTGATTTCAGAAGCTGTGCACGGAGCATGCGGACGTAGCTCAGTTGGTAGAGCGCAACCTTGCCAAGGTTGAGGTCGCGAGTTCGAGCCTCGTCGTCCGCTCAGAAAGAGAAGGCCCCGGTCGGGAGTGATTCCGACCGGGGCCTTTTCGTGTGCTGGGCCTCCGGGCCGGGCGCCCGGCCCGGGGGCCGGTGCTCCGGCCCGAGTGTGTACCCGGGCCGGAGGAGGGGTCACGACCAGCGCAGGCCCGTGAGGCGCTCGTAGGCCTCGACGTACTTGGCGCGGGTGCTCTCGACGATCTCGTGCGGGAGGGCGGGCGGCGGCAGCTCGCCCGTACGGTCCCATTCCGCGGCCGGGGAGGTCAGCCAGTCGCGGACGAACTGCTTGTCGAAGGACGGCTGGGCGCGGCCCGGCTGCCACAGGTCGGCGGGCCAGAAGCGCGAGGAGTCGGGCGTCAGGACCTCGTCGGCCAGGGTCAGCTGCTCACCGTCGAAGCCGAACTCGAACTTGGTGTCCGCCAGGATGACGCCGCGCTCGCGGGCGATGTCGCGGGCCCGGCCGTAGACGGCGAGGGTCGTCTGCCGCAGTTGGGCGGCGACCTCGGGGCCGACCTGGTGGGCGACCTCCTCGTAGGAGACGTTCTCGTCGTGGTCGCCGACGGCGGCCTTGGTGGCCGGGGTGAAGATCGGCGCGGGGAGCTCGGAGCCGTCGACCAGGCCTTCGGGGAGGGCCAGCCCGCAGACCGTACGGGTCTGCCGGTACTCGGCGAGGCCGGAGCCGGTGAGGTAGCCGCGGGCCACACACTCGACGGGGACCATCCGCAGCGACTTGCAGACCAGGGTGCGGCCCGCCCAGTCGGCCGGGGCACCGGCCGGGACATCGGTGGAGATGACGTGGTGCGGGACCAGGTCGGTGAGCTGCTCGAACCACCACAGGGACAGCTGGGTGAGGATGCGGCCCTTCTCGGGGATCTCGGTGGGCAGCACCCAGTCGTAGACGGAGCTGCGGTCGCTGGCGACCATGATCAGATCGCCGGCGGCGTTCTGGTAGAGGTCGCGCACCTTGCCGGTGTGCAGGTGGGTGAGCCCGGGAACCTCCACCGGCTCAGGCTTTTCTACAAAACCGGGCACGCTTCCTCCGCGTAGGTTGATCCAGGAGTCCTCTCGATTCTCCCTTACGCGAGCCGGTGGTGACGGACGGGGGCCGGATGCACCGGTGGAGGCGTGCGTCAGGCGGTGGGCCGGGCGCCCCGGAGGACGATCAGCACGAGGGTGGCCGCGGCCGGGAGGACCGCCGCGAGCAGCACCGTGGCCGGGGCGAACGGCCCGCTGAGCAGAGTGATCGCGTACGGGGTGCAGAAGCCCAGGTAGCACAGGGCCCAGAAGCGGGCGGTGAGGCGGGCCAGCCGGTCCGGGGGCGCCAGGGCGGCGACCTCGGTGAGGCCGTAGGCCACACACAGGCCGTATCCGGCGCCGAGTACGGCGGAGGCGAGCAGTGCGGCGTCGGGCCGGACGCGGGCGACGGCGAAGGCGGCCAGGAGCAGGCCGAGGATGACGGCGGCGAGTCCGGCCACGGCGGTGGCGATGCGGTGCCGGGCGGCGAGGCGTCGGGCGAGGGGGGCGACGAGCAGGCCGGTGCCGGGGGTGACGGCGGTGACGATCCCGGCGTACACGGTCTGCCAGCCGGTGAGGCGGGCATCGACCAGCCCGGGGAGGGTGGCGAGGGCGATGCTGGGGGCGACGAACACCCAGGGGGCCACGGGGGCGACCAGCCGGCGGAAAGCGGTACCGGGGGCGGTGGACGGCGCTGTCGTGGGGCCGTGGGACGCGAGGGCTCGCTCCGGCGTCGGGCGCGCGGGTGCCGTGGTCCATTCCCCGGCCGGGCCGTCGGACGCCGCGGACCGTTCGCCTGTCGGGCCGTCGGACACGGTGGTGAGCGTCGTCGCGGGATGGCCGGATGGCGCCAACCGCCCGCCGGGGCAGGCGGTTTCCGGTGCGCGGGCGGCCAGGAGGGCGGCCGCCACGGAGAGGACGAGGTGGGGCAGATAAGCCGTGATCATGGGCGCCGGGGCCCACTGGGCTATCAGTGCCGCCACCAGCCCGCCGGTGGCGAAGCCCGCGGAGAGGAAGAGGCCCGAGCGGCGGGCCGCGGCGCCGCCCGTGGCGACGGTGTCGTACGGAGGCGAGGACAGCTCCTTGATCCAGGCGCTGCCGGCGCTGAGCAGGGCACCGGCGCCGATGCCGGTCAGGAAGCGGCCCGGCCACAGCAGGCCGGTGGCCGCCGAACCCGCCATCAGCAGCACGGTCGCCAGCGCGGAGACCATGAGCGCGAAGAAGACGACGGGGCGGCGGCCGCGGCGGTCGGCGGCCGGGCCGCCCAGGAGCAGGCCGGGGATCAGACCCAGGACGTAGATGCCGAAGAGGGCGGTGGTCGTGGCCGCGGTCAGGCCGAGATCGGAGTGGTAGGCGCCCAGGAGGGCGGAAAACTGGTTGGCGCTCCAGCCCGAGGCGGTCATCACCCAGCCCGTGCGCAGCCAATGGCGGTGAAGGGGAGGGCGGCAGGCGAGTGGTGCGGTGGGGGGTGCCGTGGGGGGCGCCGTGGTCGTCATGGAACGAGATATACGGGCTGTGCGGGCGGTGGCGCTTCCCCCGTTCAGGAAAGGTGAACGGCCCCAGCGGCGGCGCGGGTCCCGAACTATCGTGGGCCGCATGGATCTGCGGCGGCTCTCCTCCTTTCTTGCCGTGGTCGAGGAAGGGCACTTCGGGCGGGCGGCGGCTCGGCTGTTTCTGTCGCCCGCGGCGGTGACCGGCCATGTCCAGCAGCTGGAGCGGGAGTTCGGCACCCTGCTGCTGGAACGCAGCCCCGTGATGCCGACCGCGGCGGGGCGGCGGCTGGTCTCCCACGCCCGTACGCTGCTCGACGCCGCCAACGCGGCCATGGACGATGTGGCGGACACCGCCCACGGGGCGGCGGCGCCCCGGACGCTGCGGGTCGGGGTCATGGGGCACGGATCGGCCGAGGTGACCCCGGCCGCGGTCAGCGCCTTCCGCCGGGCGCGGCCCGATGTCCCGTTGTCGCTGGTGGAGTTGACCTTTACCGAGCACGCCAGTGCGCTGCGTGAGGACCGGGTGGATACGGCGTTCGTGCGGCCCATGTTCCGGAGCGAGGGGATAGCGGTCGATGTGCTGACGACCGAGCAGCGGATCGTGGTGGTGCCGGCGGCGTCCGCGCTCGCGGCGGCGGCACAGGAAGGGGTGCGGCTGGCCGACATCATCGACCTGCCGTATCTGCGGCTGCCTCCGCACACACCGCGCTCCTTCACCGACTACCTGTACTTCGACGAGGGCACCCGGCGCAGCCCCGACTACGCGCGGACCCCGCACGACTGTCTGACGAGCGTCGCGGCGGGGCGGGGCGCGGGCTCGGCGCTGAAGTCGTTTGCGCGGTACTACCCCTGGCCCGGCACGGTGTACGTACCGGTGCTGGACGCACCGTGGGCGCACAGCGTGCTGGCGACCCGGGACGGGGACCCGAATCCGGAGGTGCGGATCTTCCGGGCGCTGACGGTCGCGCTGGCACAGGAGTTGGGGCCGGCCGCGGCCCGGTAGCGGGTGGGTGCGGCGCGGCGGTCACGGACGGACGGGGTCGTCCATACGCGGCGCGGCGCGGCAGTTACGGACGGGCCGGCGGGTGCGGCCCAGCAGGTACGGGCATGCGGGGTCCGTTCGCCGCGCGGCAGTTACGGACGGACCGGCGGGTGCGGCCCAGCGGGTACGGGCAGGCGGGCGGCCTCAGTCGCGTTTGCAGATGCGGTCGAGGAGGTTGGCGGTGGCGCGTTGGACGCGTTCGTCGACATGGCCGGGGCGGTCGAGGGCGGGGGACCAGGCGAAGGTGCCGGAGGCGAAGACCCAGGCGCCGCTGGGGGCACGGTAGAGGGAGGTCTCCTGATGGCGGCGGGTGCCTTCGCTGTCGCGGTAGGGGGAGTGGGCGAGCAGGATGCGTTCGGTGTGCTCGGGGAGGTTGGTGCGCGGGAAGTAGCGGTCGGCCTCGCCGGCGACCAGGCCGGGGAGCTCGTCGCCTTCGTGGGCACCGGTGGCGTCCCACAGCCAGTGCTCGCCGTTGCGGACGACCAGGGGGGCCGGTTCGGGGACCCGGCCGGCGTACTGGATGCCCATCAGCCGCTGTTCGGGATTGCCCAGCTCCCGCCAGAGCGCGGGGCGGCCGGGGCCCTGGCGCTTACGGCAGTGCAGCAGGGACTCCGCGCCCGAGGGGGTCGGGGAGAGTTCGACCTGCCAGTACATGGTGTTGGCGGAGAGGAAGACGAGGGAAGTGCCGTTGTCGCGGGCGTGCTCGACCGTACGGCGCATGGGCACCGACCAGTACTCGTCGTGGCCGGGGAAGACCAGGCCGCGGTAGCGGGACGGGTCGACGCGGCCGGCGTGCAGATCGCGGGCGTCGGCATAGGCGAGGTCGTAGCCGTAGCGCTCGGCCCAGCGGATGAAGTCGTAGGCGTGGCCGACATGGAGGGGCAGTCCCGCGCCGGCGTAGGGGCGGTCGAAGGAGACGGTGGTGGCGGCGTCCCCTTCGCCGAGCAGGGCGCCCTCTTCGTCCCAGGCGTGGTAGAGGCTTGCGCCGGTCCGGCCGTCCTCCGGGTAGAGGTTGTAGGCCTGCCAGGTGATGTCCGGCAGCAACAGCAGGAGGTCGGCGGGCTGGTTGTCGCGGACCGTGAAGGGGATGTGGGAGCGGTAGCGGCCGTCGGCGGTGGTGAGCACGGCGACATACGCGCCGAGCTGCCAGTACGCGGGGACCTGGAGGCGCCAGGACTGCCACCAGTGGTGGCAGGAGGCCGTGCGGTCGGCCGTCAGCGGGGGCGGCTGGACGATGCCGGCCAGCCGGGGACTGTTGGTGATCTTGGAGGCGCCGGCGCCCGCGTAATGACCGATGCGGTAGATGTCGATGTTGAACGGCTGGGGCGGATCGACCGAGACACGGAAGTCGATGGCCTCGCCGGGGGCCACCGCGCCCGGGACGGCGAAGCCCTTGATCTGGCGGTGCACGTCATCGGCGGTACGCGGGCCGTTGTGCTTGCTGGGGGCGGGCATCCGCAGATCGCCCTGGGCGACGGCGGGGTCGACGTACCAGGGAATGATGCGGCCGGAGTCGAAGTAGTTCTCGCTCCCGCGCAGCCAGGGCAGCGGGCCCTGCCCGAACGGGTCCGTGACCGCGTGGGCGAGCGCGCCCGACTCCCAGCGCCTGATCTGATCCGTCGCCACCTTCCACTCCCCTCCCGCGTCCCCGTTCGGCCGCGACCGATCGGGCCGGTGCTGCATCCGGTCGGGCTAACCCGGCCGGCCATCCCCCAGCACATCACATTACGCACTCACTTCGTCACCCTTCGTCGTGAATTTAGAGGGCGCCACCCCCGAAATGCGAACTGGAAGGGAACATTCAGCCGGTGGGGCGGGAGGTCCGGGGCGTCTGCCCCGGCCCCCGCTCGGCGGATAAGTGCGGCTTACCGGTCATACCAGCCGGACCGGCTTCTCGGGGCGTACGCCCACCGTTGTCAGCCATCCGCGGAGCGGCTCCGCGTCGCCGTCGTCGACCAGGCTGAGCACCGGACGCCCGAAGTCGGCCCGGCGGGCGCCGTCGACCAGCAGCGCCGGGCCGTCGAGCCAGTCCAGGCCGGGGGCGGCACCGGCGGTGTCGACGGCGGCACAGCAGACCATGGCGGTGACGTGGTCGGCGAGGAGTTCACGGCCCGTACGGGGCGGTTGCAGCGGGAACAGCGGCAGACCGCCCTCGGCCACCATGCCGTCGCCCCAGGCCACGCCGACGGTGGCGTCCTGCGCCGAGCCGCCGCGGGCGGCCTGGCGGGCGGCCTCCTCGCGTTCCTCGCGCTCGACCTCCGCGCCCAGCCGGGCGGCGACCAGATCGCCCGCCCGCTCGTCCTGGGCGAGCCGGTCGATGACGCGGGCCAGCGTCGGGCCCGGGGCCGCTGCGGCCGGGCGGTCGTCCGGCCGGCCGGCGGAGGGCGCGCCACCGGGCCGGTCGCCGGCGGGGTGGTGGTCCGCCGGCGACCGGTCCGCGGGCGTACTACGGGGAGAGGAGCGGGCGTACGAGAGGTGCGGGGCGGAGGCGGGGTCCGGGGCGGGGGCCGCCGGCGTCGGCGGGGCGGCCGGGAGAGCGGTCGCCGGGAGGTTGTCGAGGACGCGGTGGAGGCGGGCGGCCTCCAGGCGCCACTTCCGGTCCACGACCTCTTCCGGGTACTGGCCCCAGCCGACCGGTGACCAGTCGGGGCCCGCCTCGGCCGGGCCGCCGTGGAAGAGGCGGGCGGCCAGCAGGGAGGCGGCGCGGTCGATGGCGCCGGGCTCCTCCAGGAGGTCGCAGGCGGGGCGCTCGCCGAGGCGGGAGGCGAAGCCGTTGGCGAGGCGGTCGCGGCGGGAGAGTTCGGTGAGCGCGGAGACCACTCCGGCGTCCAGCCGGGACGGCCAGCGGCCCATCCGCCAGGCGGGCAGCGCGACCCGGGTCAGCAGCCGGTCCCAGCCCGCGTAGGCGAGGCCGACCTGTTCCTGGGCGACGATCCGCAGGCCGTAGTCGACGGTCTGGGCGCGCTCGGAGGCGGCGGCCGCCACGGCACGTTCCATGATCGTGGCGTGTTCGCGGCCGGCCCGCAGCAGCAGTCGGGCGACCCGGCCGACGAAGCGGAGCGGGAGTGCGCGCAACGGGCCCCGGGCGCGGGCCGCGACGGCGACGGCGGCGTCCAGGCCGCGGATGAAGCGGCGCGCGGCGGCTATGTCGGGGTGGGCGGACGGGCCGGTGCCGGCGACGACGGGGGCCAGCAGGGCGCGCAGCTCGGCGACCCGCATCCACCACAGGAAGGGGGAGCCGATGACCAGGACCGGCGCCTCGGGCATGCGGCGTGCCGCACCGCGGGCCGCTCCCGTGCCGCGGCTCGGCGGGCCGTGGGCGCGGTGCGTGCGGTCCTCCAGCCAGCTGTCGCAGTCCGGGGTGAGCGCTATGGCCGAGGGCGCGGGGACGTCGAGGCGGTCCGCGAGATCGCGGACCAGGCGGTAGAGATCGGGGGCCGACTTCTCGGAGATCGGCACGGACGGGCTGAGCGCGGGTCTGGCACGCGCGACGACGAGGGCGACCAGCGCGGCCAGGAGCAGGCTGAGCACCGCGAGAGAGCCGGCGATCCAGCGGGCGAGATCCCAGCCGGTACCCGCGCCGAAATGGCCGCTCGCCCGGCCGGCGAACAGCACCACGGCCACGGCCGCCGGCAGCAGTGCGACGGCCAGTGCGGTGCTGCGGATACGCAGCACGGCGAGGGCGCGGGCACGCGCCGCCAGGACGCCTGTTTCCGGACTTGCCACGAGCCTGTACACCCCCTGCTGTCCTGATGGAGCCGGACGGAGAGAACACGGGACGGACGTACGAGAAGTGCGCGGTGTGTGGAGCGAGGGCGCTCCACCACCACTGTGGCACCGGCCACTGACATCGCAATGCCGGTGAGCCACTTGCCGGACGCCGCCGTGGCAACCGTGCCGGATTCCGGCCCGGCGGCCACAGGACGCTTGCGCGGCACCCTAGTTGGGGCTGCGGGCCTCGTCAGCCGTATACCTGGTGCGGTCACTCGATGGAATGGCTTTGGGGAAAGCCGGGAACCTGTGGCGGGCAGGCGTGGGCGGTGGACGCCTCGGCCCGGTCTGCGCCGGAAGGACAGGGGCATATGTCACCGTATGTGGCATATGCCCCTGGAGAGATGTCACCGACCGGAGCGGTCGCGCCGTGCGCGTCCGTACGTGCCGTGCGCGACGGGCCCTGTCCGGCGGAGGAGCAGGGCCCGGCAGGTGCTACGCGCCCTGCTCCCCGGCCGCCGCGTCCGCGACCTTGGCGGCGATGTCCGTGCGGTGCTGCGAGCCGTCCAGCGAGATCCGGCCGACGGCGCGGTAGGCGCGCTGCCGGGCGGTGGTGAGGTCGGAGCCGGTGGCGGTGACGGACAGCACCCGGCCGCCCGCGCTGAGCACCGCGCCGGCCTCGTCGCGCTTGGTGCCGGCGTGCAGGACGTACGCCTTGGGGCCGTCCTCCTCCGCGACGTCGGCGAGCCCGTCGATCGGGTCGCCGGTGCGCGGGGTGTCCGGGTAGTTGTGCGAGGCGATGACGACGGTGACCGCCGCGCCGTCGCTCCAGCGCAGCGGCGGGAGGGCGGCGAGGGTGCCGGTGGCCGCGGCGAGCAGCAGTCCGGCGAGCGGGGTCTTGAGGCGGGCCAGCACGACCTGGGTCTCCGGGTCGCCGAAGCGCGCGTTGAACTCGATCACGCGCACCCCGCGAGAGGTGATCGCCAGGCCCGCGTAGAGCAGCCCGGAGAAAGGCGTGCCGCGGCGGCGCAGCTCGTCGACGGTGGGCTGGAGGACGGTGTCCATCACCTCGTCGACCAGCTTGGGGTCGGCCCAGGGCAGCGGGCTGTACGCACCCATGCCGCCCGTGTTGGGGCCCTGGTCGCCGTCGTAGGCGCGCTTGAAGTCCTGGGCGGGCTGGAGCGGGACGACGGTCTCGCCGTCGGTGATCGCGAAGAGCGAGACCTCGGGTCCGTCGAGGAACTCCTCGATGACCACGCGGTCGCAGGCCAGCGCGTGCGCACGGGCCTCGTCGACGTCCTCGGTGACCACGACGCCCTTGCCGGCCGCCAGGCCGTCGTCCTTGACGACGTACGGCGGGCCGAAGGCGTCGAGGGCCACGTCGACCTCGTCCGGGGTGGTGCAGACGTAGCTGCGGGCGGTGGGGACGGCCGCGGCGGCCATCACGTCCTTGGCGAAGGCCTTGGACCCCTCCAGCTGGGCGGCCTCGGCCGAGGGGCCGAAGACCGGGATGCCGCGGTCGCGCACGGCGTCCGCGACGCCCGCCACCAGCGGGGCCTCGGGTCCGACGATGACCAGATCGGCCGCCAGGCCGGCGGCGAGTTCGGCGACGGCCGTGCCGTCGAGGGCGTTGACCCCGTGCAATTCGGCCACCTCGGCGATGCCGGCGTTGCCGGGAGCGCAGTGCAGCGCGGTGACGTCGGGGTCGAGGGACAGAGAGCGGCACAGGGCGTGTTCGCGGGCGCCGCCGCCGATGACGAGGACCTTCACGGTGGCAGCCTAGACGAGAGCGGCGGGCGGCCGGACGTCGGCCGGGTCCGGGCGGCGGACGGGCCCGGGGCGGCTGGAAACCGTGCGTCGCCGCGGTGGCAACTCTTTCGGGTGAGATCCCGGGTGGCCTTATATCCGATCCCGCACCACTTCCGGGCGGAAAGGGCGTGATCGTGGGGCCGACGCCAGCCGTTCGGCGGTAGGAAGGGAGCGGTGCGCAACGGCCGTCTCGTACGTCACATGTCACGCATGCACCGCACGTATCCGTGGAGAGCATAGAGAGGGAGTGCACGGGTGAGTCATCCGGAGATGCAGCCCGAGGGGCCCCCTCGGGAGGGCGGCAGCCCCACTCGGGAGAGCGGCAGCCGGGGCCGCGGCCGGAGGGATGTTGCGGGGCGGGTCTTTCCGCTCGGTGACTGGGGGGAACCGGCCGACCGCCTGGACGCGCTCTATCTCTGGACCGAGCAGGGCGCGCTGCGCGCCGCCGACTGGTATCTGCGCGGCCGGCTGGCCAAGCGCCGCGGCGCGCGGGCGCTGCGGCTGGGTGTCGCGGCCGGGGTGACGGTGGGCGGGGTGCTTCCGCTGCTGGATCTGGCCGGGATCTGGGAGGGCGGGGCGCCCTGGGGCGCTCTGTCGCTGCTGCTGGCGGCGGTGTGCGTGGGCTGCGACCGGTATTTCGGGGTGACCGCCGGCTGGATGCGGGATCTGGCGACCGCCCAGGCGATTCACCGGCGGCTGGAGGCGCTTCAGTTCGACTGGGCGGTGGAGAGCGTGCGCGAGGTGCTCGGGCCGGCCGAGGGCACGGCGGGCGAGGCCGCGGAGCGCTGTCTGGGTGTGCTGCGGCGGTTCAACGAGGACCTCGGGGAGCTGGTGCGGGCCGAGACGGCGGACTGGATGGCGGAGTTCCGGTCCGGTCCGGTGCCGCGGGCCACGCAGTCGGTGGTGCCGTGGGCGGCGGCGCGGCAGGAGAGTGCGGGGCAGGAGAGTGCGGGGCAGCCGGGACGGTTCGCGCTGCCGCCGCCCGGTGCCCGTCCGAACATGCCGCGGCAGCGGCCGCCGGAGTCGCCGCGCTGAGCGCTTGGGGGGGCTTCCCACGGTTTTGGCTGCGGCGCCGTGGTGGTTTCTCGCCGTTTGTCGCCCGCTGCGCGGTGCGCTCGGCGTTGCGCCTTGCCTTCGCTCCCACGTTGTCGGCTATCCCGCCGTGGGGGTTGTCGCCGTTGCGCCTGCGGCGGGCCGGTCCGCTGCGCCTTGCCTTCGCTCCCACGTTGTCGGCTATCCCGCCGTGAGGGTTTCTCGCCGTTGCGCCTGCGGCGGGCCGGTCCGCTGCGCCTTGCCTTCGCTCCCACGTTGTCGGCTATCCCGCCGTGAGGGTTTCTCGCCGTTGCGCCTGCGGCGGGCCGGGTCCGCTGCGCGGGGCTGTGGGTGCGGTGACGGGCCTCCGGGGCAGGGTGTCCGGACTGCTTCGCTTTACGTCCGGACACCCTGCCCCTCCGGCCCGTCACCTCCCGTGAGTGGGTGGGATGTGGGCAGTGGGTGGCAACGGTAGGTGGGTGGGATGCGGGGGGGCGCGGGGTCAGCTGAAGACGATCATGGAGCCTTGGCCCAGGCTTCGGGTGGCGGCCGCATGCAGGCCGAGCCACACGTGCCGCTCCCTGGCGAACGGGCTGTCGTCCAGGGGCACCGCGCCTGCCCGCTCCTCCAGAGAGGTGGGGCCGGCCGGCGGTGCGGGGGCGGCCGGCGGATTGGCCGGATCGATACCGAGGGATGGCGCAACCAGTTCGAGATCGCGCAGCAGGCCGTGCGAGGAGCCCAGCGGGCCGCCGCCCTCCAGCAGTTGCTCGTTGGCGAGCGGATGCGGGAAGTCGACCGGGACGTACGCGCCCGCGTGGTCGTAGTGCCACACCAGATGGGACTGCTGCGCGGTGGCCTCGAACATCTCCAGCAACTGCTCGTAGTCGCCGCCCAGTTCGTCGACCGGCGTCACTTCCAGGTTGCACAGCCGCAGCAGGTAGGCGCGGCGCAGGAAGTGCAGGGCGTCGTAGTCGAAGCCGGCGACCGGGGCGACGTCACCGGACAGGCCGGGCATGTAGCTGAAGACCGGGACCGGTGGCAGGCCCGCTTCCGTCAGGGCCTTGTCGTAGGCGGCGATCTCTTCGGAGAACGGGTTGTCGGGGCTGTGGCACAGCACATCGACGAGGGGTACCAGCCACAGGTCACATGCCACGAGTGCGGTCTCGCTTCCGGTCGGGAACAGGGACACCGGCGCACGTACAGCTACGGGTACGGCCCATTACGGCCGATGGTCGGGACAGCGTAGTGCTAGCCGCGCGTTCCGACGAGAGCGAGGGAGTGCTCGTTGTACTCGGCGATCAGCCGCTGGGCCGCGGCCAGGTCGTGCTGGAGCAGGGCGTCGGCCAGCGCGCTGTGGCCCTGCCACAGATGACCCCTGAGGTCGCCCTCGCGGCGCAGCAGCGGCACCGCGAACATCCAGGTCTGGACGCGGATCCGGTCCAGGAAGTCACTGATGTAGGCGTTGTTCACGATGCTGCTCAACTCGCGCCAGAACCGCAGGTCGTAGCCGATCAGGACGTCCAGGTCACCGCCCCGCGCGGCCCGTTCGGCCTCGTCGGCGCGGCGCCGGATGGAGATCAGCACCTCGGCGGGGGTCTCGCGCAGCGCCCGGTCGGCGCCGCTGCGGAAGATGCCCTCGATGATCAGGGTGCGGGCCTCGACCATGGCGCGGAAGTCGTCGGCGGTGAAGGCGTGCACCTTGAAGCCGCGGTGCTGTTCGACGTCGAGCAGGCCCTGCGCGCACAGGTCGAGCAGCGCCTCGCGCACCGGGGTGGCGGAGACGCCGTACTGCTCGGCGATCTCCTTGACGGTGAAGGGGTGGCCGGACGGCAGCCGGCCGGCCAGCACCTCGTCGCGCAGCGCATCGGCGATCTGCTGGCGCAGGGTGCTGCGTCGTATGACTGAGCTGTCTCCGCCGGCGGCCATCGTGTGCGTCTCCTTCGACGTCGCTGACCGCGCAGATGGGAGCGGCCCCCGCCCACGATAGGCGAGGGCCGCTCCGGGCTGCTGCCCGAGGTTACCGTTGGTCCGTCCCGCACCACCGCCGTGACCTGCGGTTCCGCTCCCCCGGACGCGTCGCCCGGCGGGCTCAGACGGTGTGGGCGTCGGCTGCCGTCAGTGCCTCGTCGAGGGCGGCGAGGCCTTCCTTGGCCTCGGCCTCGGTGACCGTGCAGGCCGGGACGACATGCGTCCGGTTCATGTTCACGAACGGCCACAGCCCGCCGCGCTTGCAGGCCGCGGCGAATTCGGACATCGGGGCGTTGGCCGCGCCGGCGGCGTTGTAGGGGACCAGCGGCTCGCGGGTCTCCTTGTTCCGGACCAGGTCGAGCGCCCAGAAGACGCCCATGCCGCGGACCTCGCCGACGGACGGGTGGCGCTCGGCGATCTCGTGCAGCGCGGGGCCGATGACCCGCTCGCCGATCTCGGCGGCGTTCTCCACGATCCGCTCCTCGGCCATCGCGTTCATGGTGGCGACGGCGGAGGCGCAGGCCAGCGGGTGGCCGGAGTAGGTCAGACCGCCCGGGTAGGGGCGCTGGTCGAAGGTCGCGGCGATCTCGGCGCTGATCGCGACGCCGCCCAGCGGGACATAGCCGGAGTTGACGCCCTTGGCGAAGGTCAGCAGGTCGGGGGTGACGCCGAAGTGGTCGGCGGCGAACCACTTGCCGGTACGGCCGAAGCCCGCCATGACCTCGTCGAGGATGAAGACGATGCCGTGGCGGTCGCAGATCTCCCGGACGCCGGCGAGGTAGCCGGCCGGCGGGACCATGATCCCGGCAGTGCCGGGGACGGTCTCCAGGATGATCGCCGCGATCGACTGCGGCCCCTCGAAGGCGATGGTCTGCTCCAGGTGCGCGAGGGCGCGCTCGCACTCCTGCTGCTCGTTCTCGGCGTGGAAGGCGGAGCGGTAGAGGAACGGGCCCCAGAAGTGCACGACACCGGCCGAGGCGGTGTCGGAGGGCCAGCGCCGCGGGTCACCGGTCAGGTTGATCGCGGTGGCGGTGGCGCCGTGGTACGAGCGGTAGGCGGAGAGCACCTTGGCGCGGCCGGTGTGCAGCCGGGCCATCCGGACCGCGTTCTCCACGGCCTCCGCGCCGCCGTTGGTGAAGAAGATCTTGTCGAGGTCGCCGGGGGTGCGCTCGGCGACCAGCCGCGCGGCCTCGGACCGGACGTCCACGGCGAAGCCGGGCGCGATGGTGCACAGCTTCGCGGCCTGCTCCTGGATCGCCGCGACGACCTTGGGGTGCTGGTGGCCGATGTTGGTGTTGACCAGCTGCGAGGAGAAGTCGAGGTAGCGGTTGCCGTCGTAGTCCCAGAAGTACGAGCCCTCGGCGCCGGCGATCGGCAGCGGGTCGATCAGGCCCTGCGCGGACCAGGAGTGGAAGACGTGCGCGCGGTCGGCGGCCTTCACGGCGGCGCCGGCGGCCGGGTCGGCGGCAGAGGCAGCGGGATGCGTCTGGGTCACGGTCAGTACCTCGGATCGGGTCGCTCGGGTCCGCCGGGGGATGGGCGCGGCGAACGCTCCTCAGCCTAGGGATCACGGTCCGGCGACCGGTACCGACACTGTGTATGGCGCTCACCACGCGCACGGACAGACTGTCTACGGGCTGTAGGAAGCTCCAGGGGCGGGGCCGGGCGAGGGGTGTCCGGGTGACGGTCGGCAGGCGGCCGCGGGAGGCCCGTCCGGCGCCTGCGGTATCCGCCGTCGGACAGCGACTGCGGCCACCGCCGTCAGACGGCCGCGGGAAAGGCCGTCCGTACCGCTCGGCGCCAGTGGTCGGCGGTCAGGTCCGGGCGCAGCGCCGACAGGCCTCCGCAGTACTTGCCGAACGCGGCGGCCTGCACGCCGTACCCGTTGAGCAGCCGGTCCGCCTCGGTCAGGCGGCCGGTGGTCCTGGTCTCGACGAGGACCAGACCGCCGTCGGCGCGGACCGTGCGGCCCGACTCCAGGTCCCGGCAGTGCAGTGCCGCGTCACAGGTGATGCGGCGGCCGTCCGCGACGAGGGTGGCCCGGGTGTAGTCGGTCTCCAGCGCGCGGCCCAGGTCGGTGGGGGCGGCGATGCCGTAGGTGCGGTCCAGTACGGAGGCGAGGAAGCCGCGCGGGGCCGCGCCGAGGGCCGGGTCGCCCGGCAGCAGCGGCTGCCGGTGCTTGACCGTCTCGCCGCGCCGCCCCGTCAGCTTGATCTCGAACTGCCGCTCCCCGGTGTCCTCGTACAGCCGCTCGCGGATCGTGTAGCGCAGCCGTCGGCCCTGCCGGTGGTCATGGAACAACCGCAGGTCGGGGGTGTCGTAGTGGACGGAGCGATAGCGGAACCAGCGGCGCCCGTTGATGCACAGGGCCGCGAACGGGCCGCCCGGCCTGCGGCGGTCGGTGAGTTCGGCCGCGAAGGCGGCGAAGACCTCGACGGGGACGAGATAGCGGCGGTCGAAACGGGCGAGGAGTTCGGCCCGCGCCTGGACGTCGGCGAGCGGCACGGGGCGCGCGGCCATGGCGGCACGGGCGAGGGCGCGTACGGCGGGATTCACACGGTCTCCTTGGCGGGCAGGCAGCGGGCGGGACGGGGGCGTGCGGGACCGGGGAGGGCGCTGTTCCGTTGTCGTGGGGTGCTGTCCGAGGGGCGCGTACGGGGTGTGCGTTCGCGGTGTGCGTACGGCTGCCGTGGTGGCGAGGTACGCGTACGACGTTCCGCGCCCCGGGAAAGTTCCGGGACGCGGAAACAGACATCCACCACCGTCGCGTCCCGGCCACCGGCGGCCCGAAGGGACATCCAGAGGGCCGCCCGGAAGGCCTCCTGGATGCCCTGCCTTCGAGCATTGACAGCATCCTGTCGAAGAGACAGTATGCTGTCATAGAGACCCAGGGACCAGCAGCCGGGACTTCCGCCGCCACCGACCGAGGAGCGCTCATGACCCCCCGCACCGTGCACATCGCCGCCTACGACACGCTCGCGGACTGGGAGTGCGGCCACGCCGTCGGCCACCTCCGCAGCGGCAGCTACTTCCGCCCGTCGCAGGACGCGTACGGCGTGGTCACCGTCGCCGCCGGCACCGGCCGGCCGGTGACCACCATGGGCGGGCAGCGGATCGTCCCCGATCTCGCGCTCGACGCGCTGCGCCCCGAGGACAGTGCGCTGCTGATCCTCCCCGGTGCCCAACTGTGGGACTCCGGGGAGGAGTTGGTGCCGTTCGCGGTCAAGGCCCGCGAGTTCCTGACGGCCGGGGTGCCGGTCGCCGCCATCTGCGGCGCGACCGCGGGACTTGCCCGGGAGGGCCTGCTGGACGACCGTCAGCACACCAGCGGCGCCGCCCCGTACCTCGCCGTGCAGCCCCACTACCGGGGCGGCGGCCACTACCGCGAGGCCGCCGCGGTGCGCGACGGCGGGCTGATCACCGCGGGACCGACCGAGCCGGTGGCCTTCGCCCGTGAGATCTTCGCCGAACTCGACGTCATGGAGCCGTCGGTGCTGGACGCCTGGTACCGCCTGTTCGCCCACTCCGACGCCACCGCCTTCCCCCTCCTGATGACGGCGGAGGCGGCCCGCTCCGAGGCCGGGACGGGGGCCGGAACCGTATGAGCGCGTCCCGGCCCGCCACGCCCAGGCCTTCCGGGCCCCGGCCCGGCGAACCCCGCGGCCCCGAACTCCTCAGCCGTACCGCCCTCGCCGTCTTCCGGCTCAATGGCCAGTTCCTTTCCGTCGCGGACGGGCTCGCGGGCCCCGCCGGACTGACCGCCGCCTGGTGGCAGGTCCTGGGCGCCGTACTGCCCGAGCCGCTCCCCGTCGCCGGTATCGCCCGCGCGATGGGCATCACCCGCCAGAGCGTGCAGCGCATCGCCGACCTTCTGGTGGACCGCGGTCTGGCCGAATACCGTCCCAACCCCGCGCACCGTCGCGCCAAACTTCTGGCCCCCACCGACGAAGGCCGGGCCGCCCTCGCCCGTATCAGCCCCGGCCATGCGGAGTTCGCCGCCCGCCTGGGCGAACAGCTGGGCGGACCGGGCGATTTCCGCCGGGTCACGGCGGCGCTGGAGGAACTGTCGGCGGCGCTGGACGAGTTGTCCGGCACGGAGGCGTGAGAGGGGCACGGTCTGCCGGGCGCCGAGGAGCCCTCGTTATCCTCACCCTGGAGGGAGGGGCCGGGGGCAGCCCGTGTGCGCCTGTGCTTCCTCGCCCGCAGGGCGGACTCGGGGGGAAGGGCGACGGATCGTGAAAGAGCCAGGAAAGCCGAGACAGGCGGAGCAGCAGGGGCGGCCGGGGCGCGGGGAACAGCCCGGATGGCTGAGGCCACTGGGGGCGCAGGATCCGCGGCGGATCGGGGACTACCGCCTGATCGGGCGGCTCGGCGAGGGCGGCATGGGGCGGGTGTTCCTGGCCCGTTCGGATCGCGGCCGGACGGTCGCGGTCAAGCTGGTGCGTGCGGAGCTGGCCGGCGAGGAGGAGTTCCGGGCGCGCTTCCGGCGGGAGGTGCGGGCCGCGCGGCAGGTCGGCGGGGAATGGACCGCGCCCGTGCTGGACGCGGACACCGAGGCCGAGACCCCCTGGGTCGCCACGGGCTATATCGCCGGTGCGTCCCTGCAACAGGTCGTCGGCGGCGGCACCCCGCTGCCCGAGCGGACGGTACGGATCCTGGCCGCCGGACTGGCCCGTGCGCTGGGATCGATCCACGCCGCCGGAATCATCCACCGCGACCTCAAGCCGTCCAATGTCCTGATCACCATCGACGGGCCGCGGGTCATCGACTTCGGTATCGCACGGGCCCTGGAGGCGCTCGCCGGTGGTGTGACGCATACCGGCGCGACGGTCGGTTCGCCGGGCTTCATGTCGCCGGAGCAGGTGCGCGGCACACCGCTCACCCCGGCCTGCGACGTCTTCTGCCTCGGGTCCGTGCTGACGTACGCGGCGACCGGACGGCAGCCGTTCGGGACGGCCGACAGCATCGCGCACACGCTGATGTACCGCATCGCCCATGAGGAGCCCGACCTTTCCGCGCTGCCCGAGGGGCTGCGCGAGCTGATCGCCGGCTGCCTGGCCAAGGACCCCGGACAGCGGCCCACGCCCGCGCAGTTGGTGGCGCAGGCGGAGGGCGGCGGTGACGGGGACGGGCCGGGCGCGGACGACGAGCCGTGGCTGCCGGGGGCGTTGACCGTCCGGCTGGGCCGGCACGCCGTGGAACTGCTGGAGGCGGAGAACCCCCAGAGCGGGGAGAGCGCCCCGGGCGCCACGGGCCCGGCCGGCGCACTGCCCGCGGCATCGTCGCCGCCCGCCGCCGAGGATCCCGGGCCGCATGCGCGGCCCACCACCGTCTCGCCCGCGCCGGACCACACATCGGCGGCGCACCCGCCCCACGCCGACCCCGCACACCACGGTTCCGCGGGCCCGGCGCCCGCCGCGCCCCGGCGCCGCCGTGGTGCCGGCACCGCCCTGCTCAGCGCGGTCGCCCTCGTGCTCGCCGGGTCCGGTGCGGCCACCGCGTACGCCCTGCTGAACGGGGACGACAGCGGCGTACGGTCGGTCGACGCCAAGAGCGGTGCCGGAGGGGGCAGCTCGGCCCAGGGGGCGGGGCAGCACTCCGTGAACGGGCGGATTCCCGCGGACTACCTCGGCACATGGGAGGCGACGCTCGACGACTCCACCGGCGATGTCCGGCGCTTCACCCTCACTCAGGGCAAGGCCGGTGACACCGTGCTGACGATGACGGCGAGCGGGGAGTCCTACCGCTGCGAGTTCTCCGCCCCCCTGGCCCACGCCGGCCCCCCGGTCCGCCTCGGCCCGTCCACCGTCCTCAACGGACCGACCGACAGCTGCCATCCCGGCTCGCCGAGCATTCTGGAGATGGTGCACGGCAAGCTGCGCCGCGCCTTCGCCGACGGGAAGGCGCTGTCGTACCGCAAGAGCGGCTGAGGGAGAGGCCCGTCGGGGAGACGCCCGTCGGGAAGCGACCCCTCGGGGAGACGCCCCCAGCCGCGGGGCCGTCGTCAACACCCCGTTCGCTCCCCCGTCATGGCCCGATCGTTCTCCCGTCGTAACGATCTGTCGGCCAGGGCGCGACCCCGGCCGCCTACGCTCAGGGGACGCCTGCTGCCGAACGCGCCTCAGGCACGGGAACGAGACGGGGGAGGGCGCCCGGATGGACGGCCTGCGGGGGCTGACGGCCGACGATCCGCAGTGGATCGGGGACTACCGGCTGCTCAGCCGTCTCGGCAGCGGCGGGATGGGACGGGTCTACCTCGCCCGTTCCGAGGGCGGCAGGACCGTCGCGGTGAAGCTGGTGAAGGCCGAACTCGCCGCCGAGGAGGAGTTCCGGGACCGCTTCCGTGCCGAGGTCGCGGCCGCGCGGCGGGTCGGCGGGCGCTGGACCGCGCCGGTGCTGGACGCCGACACCGAGGCCGCGGTGCCCTGGGTCGCCACCGGCTATATCGCGGGCCCGACGCTGAGCGAGGTCGTCGGCGGCTCGTACGGCCGCACCGGCAGCTACGGCCCGCTGCCCGAGCACTCGCTGCGGCGGCTGGCATACGGGCTGTCCAGCGCGCTGCTCGACATCCACGGCGTCGGCCTCGTGCACCGCGACCTCAAGCCGTCCAATGTGCTGCTCACCATCGACGGCCCCCGGGTCATCGACTTCGGTATCGCGCGGGCCCTGGACGCGGTCGGCGACCAGACCCAGACCCGCACCGGCACGGTCCTCGGCTCGCCCGCCTTCATGTCGCCCGAGCAGGTCCAGGGGCACCGCGTCGGCCCGGCCAGCGACGTCTTCTGTGTGGGGTCGGTGCTGGCGTACGCGGCGACCGGTCGGCAGCCGTTCGGCGGCCTCGGCTCGGGCGTCCATGCGGTGATGTTCAGGATCGCGCAGGAGGATCCCGAACTGGGGGGCGCGCCGGACGGCATCCGCGACCTGATCCGGGACTGCCTGGCCAAGGACCCGGCGGCGCGGCCCGCCCCCGAAGAGCTCGCCGAGCGTCTCGGGCCGGTGCCCGGCGGCCCGTCGGCCCCGCCCTGGCTGCCGGCCGAGCTGATCGCCCGCCTGGGGCAGCACGCCGTGCTCCTCCTGGACACCGACACCCCGCCCGGAGGCCAGCCGCCGACGGTGCTGACCACCAGGACCCTGCCGAGTCCCGCACCGCCCCCGCCGCCCACCGCGGCGGAGCGGCGCCGCCGCCGTCGCCGGCTCCCCCTCGTCGCCACGGCCGTCGTCGCGGCCGCCACGGCCGCCGCCGCGGTCCCGCTGCTGAGCGGCGGGGCGGACGCCGAAGCGGGCGCGTCCGACATCCCGGCCCGCTATGTCGGCACCTGGTCGGGCCCGGTGCTGCGGGACGGGACGCCCACCGGGCAGCAGCGGCGGTTCGTGATCACCCACGGCACGGTCGGCGAGGTGGTCGCGAACAGCACCAGCCTCGGGGCGACCTACGAATGCCGCAGCGACGGCAAGCTGGTGTCCGTCACCCGGCAGGACGGGCACCCGGCACTGCACCTGGACACCACGGTCGTCCGGTCCGTCCCGGCCGGCCGCTGCGCCGCGCTGGGCGAGCACACCCTGGAGGAGGGCGGCGCCGGCACCCTGACCTGGGCCGCGGCCGGGCGCACCGCAACCCTGCACCGCGTCGCCCCGGCCGACGGCACCGTCCCGGCCGGCTTCCTCGGCACCTGGCGGCGGCCGAACGACGACGGCTACGGCAGCCAGCAGCTGACCGTCGGGCAGGCCGCGGCGGGCAGCAAGGTCCTCAGCACCGTCGTCGTGGGCCGCGGCGGCCGCTGCACGGCGCACGCCGACCTCTACGCGGCGGAGGGCGGCAAGCTGACCGTCGGCCCGTCGGTCGTCGACCGGGCCGCGCCCGGCTGCACCCCGAGCAGCACCTCCGTGCTCAGTCTGGCCGGCGACGGCACCCTGCACCGCGAGTTCCTCGGCGACGACAAGCAGCCGCGCGGCTACTCCAGGGTGAAGTAGCCGCGCGGCTGCCTGCTGCGCTGTGCCGGGGGACCGCGGAGGTCCCCCGGGGCGGTGTCCCTACGACAGGAACGAGTTGATCTCGATCGTCTCGTCCCGGCCGGGGCCGACGCCGATCGCGGAGATCGGGGCGCCGGACATCTCCTCCAGCGCCTTGACGTAGGCCTGGGCGTTCTTCGGCAGGTCGGAGAACGACTTCGCCTTGGTGATGTCCTCGGACCAGCCGGGGAGCATCTCGTAGACCGGCTTGGCGTGGTGGAAGTCGGTCTGCGAGTACGGCAGCTCCTCGACGCGCTTGCCGTCGATCTCGTAGGCCACGCAGACCGGGATCTGCTCCCAGCCGGTGAGCACGTCGAGCTTGGTGAGGAAGAAGTCCGTCAGGCCGTTGACGCGGGTGGCGTAGCGGGCGATGACCGCGTCGAACCAGCCGCAGCGGCGGTCCCGGCCGGTGGTCACACCGCGCTCGCCGCCGATGCGGCGCAGCGCCTCGCCGTCCTCGTCGAACAGCTCGGTCGGGAACGGACCGGCGCCGACGCGCGTCGTATAGGCCTTGAGGATGCCGATGACGCGGTTGATCTTCGTGGGGCCGACACCGGCACCGGTGCAGGCGCCGCCCGCGGTCGGGTTCGAGGACGTGACGAAGGGGTACGTGCCGTGGTCGATGTCCAGCAGCGTGCCCTGGCCGCCCTCGAAGAGGACGACCTTGTCGTCGTCGAGCGCTTTGTTCAGGATCAGGGTGGTGTCGACGACATAGCCCTTGATCTTGTCGGCGTAGCCCAGCAGCTCCTCGACGACCTGGTCGGCCTCGATGGCGCGGCGGTTGTAGAGCTTGGTGAGGAGCTGGTTCTTGACCTCGAGGGCCGCCTCGACCTTCTGGGTGAGGATCGACTCGTCGTAGAGGTCCTGCACCCGGATGCCGACACGGTTGATCTTGTCGGCGTAGGTCGGGCCGATGCCGCGCCCGGTGGTGCCGATCTTCCGCTTGCCGAGGAACCGTTCCGTCACCTTGTCGACGGTGATGTTGTACGGCGTGATCAGATGCGCGTTACCGCTGAGCAGCAGCTTGGACGTGTCGACGCCGCGTTCGTTGAGTCCGCTCAGCTCGGAGAGCAGGACCGCCGGGTCGACCACGACACCGTTGCCGATGACCGGGGTGCACCCCGGCGAGAGGATTCCGGAAGGGAGAAGGTGCAGCGCGTACTTCTGGTCGCCGACGACGACCGTGTGGCCGGCGTTGTTGCCGCCTTGGTAGCGCACCACATAGTCAACGGACCCACCGAGCAGATCGGTGGCCTTTCCCTTGCCCTCATCACCCCACTGAGCACCGAGCAGCACAAGTGCGGGCACAGGCGTACACCCCTTCCGGGCGGGGCATGTCCAACGTGCGTGGATGGCGTCGGCATGTGTGTTCACGCGGACGTCATCGCTAGAGCCGTCGGACCGGTGCCCCGGAATAGACGAAGCCCCTGGCGCAATAGCGCAAGGGGCTCTTGCACCGAGATGCTACCTGAGGAAGGACCGAGGTGTCGGCGCAGCCTTCTGGGCACTCTCCCGTGGACTCCGTTCGGGGGTACCCCCTGCTCGTGGTCATCGACCCGGTCGCCCGCAGTACGGACGGTGAGTCCGTGCGGATCGCGAAGGATGTCCTGTGCGCGGGCGCGGGGGCGAAAATCTGCCTTCCGGACGGGCCGGAGGAATTCGCCCGGATCCTGGCCCGGCGCGGCCACCGGCGGCCGGTGGTGATCGGTGACGACCGGGCGCTGCTGCGGGTGGTGGGCCTGCTGCACAAGGAACGCGAGCTGGCCGGGGTGCCGCTGTCGATGGTCCCGGTCGGGGCTCCGGCCGCCGTCGCGATGAGCCGCGCCCTGGGCATCCCCACGGACACGGTGGCCGCCGCGCGGGCCGTTCTGGACGGCGGGGAGCGGCCGATGGATCTGCTCTCGGACGACAGCGACGGCATTGTGCTCGGCGGCCTGCGGATCCCCTGCGGGAGCGAGGTGGCCCGGCCGGGCCACCGGATCGAGGTGGTGGCGGCCCCCGCGGTGGCGCCGACCGATCCGAGGGATGCCCTGGAGGGGCGCGACGGCCTGACCGGCGGCCTCGACGGGCACCGGCCGTGGTGGAAGCCGGCCGCGCGGACCGCCCGTACGGCGCTGGCGCTGCTGGCGGCGCCGGCCGCGGGGCTGGGCGGGCGGCGTGCACGGGTGCCGCAGCAGCGGCTGCGGATCGAGGCGGACGGGGTGCTGCTGGCGGATCTGGACCGGCCGGTGCGCGGGGTGTCGGTGGTGCCCGGCGGACGGAACCGGGCGGACGGGCCGTGGTCCGGCGCCGGTGACGGCGGGCAGCTGGCCGAGGTCGTGGTGCACTGGCCGGGCGGGGGCCGGCCGGTGCGGGCCCGGGCGCGGGCGGTGACGGTGTCCGGGGCGGACTTCCACTACCGGGCGGACGCGGTGGTCGGCGGACCGGTCAGGACCCGTACGTGGACCCTCCAGCCGGAGGCCTGGCGGCTTCAGCTGCCGCGGGGGTGAGTGCCGGGCCGCGCCTCAGCGGGCGTCGCCGTACTCGGCCCGGATCTGGTCGCGGTGCTCGCGCCAGCGCTGCAACAGTCCGGCGAGTTCCTTCTGGAGGAACTCGAAGAAGACGAGCGTCTCGTTCATCCTGCGGCCCGCCGGGGAGTCCTCGCCGAGGCTCTCGACCCCGTCGCGCAGGGTGCCCTCCCAGCGGGTGAGGATGTTGTCCCGGCGCGCCATGGCCTCGTACCACTGGTCGCTGTGCACGCGGTAGCGGTCGCGGCGGGAGCCCGGCTCGCGCTCCCGGCTGACCATGTCGACCTGGGAGAGATAGCGGATCGCGCCGGAGACGGCGGCGGGGCTGACCTGGAGGCGCTCGCCGAGTTCGGCGGATGTCAGCACGCCGGAGTCGGAGGCCAGCAGACAGGCGAAGACACGGGCGGACATCCGCTGCATACCGGCCTCGACCAGCTGTGCGGCGAACCGCTCGACGAACTGTGAGACCGCCTCGTCATCGCGCTTGTCATCGCGCTTGTCGTCGCGCCTGCCCTCGGGCCGGACGTCGCCGGGATCCTGGGGGGCGCCCTCGGTCCGGTCCGCGCTCCGCTGTTGCTGCTCGCTCATGTCCGCATCATCTCCCCTGATCAGAGCCACCCACCCCAACTTTATACGGTTTCTTAACTTCACAAATTTGTGAAGTTAACGTACCTTCCAAAGCATGACCAAGGCAATCTCTCCCGCTCCCGCGATCCGGGTCGACGGTCTCCACAAGTCCTTCGGCCGCACCCACGCGCTGGACGGCCTCGATCTGCATGTGGGGGCCGGTGAGGTACACGGCTTCCTCGGACCCAACGGCGCCGGGAAGTCCACGACGATCCGCGTCCTGCTCGGTCTGCTGCGCGCCGACGGCGGCACGGCCCGGCTCCTGGGCAAGGACCCCTGGCAGGACGCCGTCGAGCTGCACCGCCGCATCGCCTACGTCCCCGGCGATGTGACCCTGTGGCGCAATCTCTCCGGCGGCGAGGTCATCGATCTCTACGGCCGGCTGCGCGGAGGACTGGACGGCGCGCGGCGGGCCGCACTCCTGGAGCGGTTCGAACTCGACCCCACCAAGAAGGGGCGGACGTACTCCAAGGGCAACCGTCAGAAGGTCGCCCTGGTCGCCGCGTTCGCCTCGGACGTCGATCTGCTCATCCTCGACGAGCCGACCTCCGGGCTCGACCCGCTGATGGAGGAGGTCTTCCAGAGCTGCGTCGCCGAGGAGCGCGACCGCGGCCGTACGGTGCTGCTCTCCAGCCATGTGCTGTCGGAGGTCGAGGCGCTCTGCGACCGCATCAGCATCATCCGCAAGGGGCGGACCGTCGAGTCCGGCTCACTGGGCGAGCTGCGGCATCTGACCCGCACCTCGGTCATCGCCGAACTCGCCGGACCGCCCAACGGCCTGGCCGCGCTCCCCGGCGTCCACGGCCTGTCCACACAGCCGCTCCGGGGAAGTGCCGGCCACCGCGTCCGGCTCCAGGTCGACACCGACAAGCTCGACGCCGTACTGCGCTCGCTCGGCACCACCGGCGTCCGCAGCCTCACCACCACCCCGCCCACTCTGGAAGAGCTCTTCCTGCGCCACTACCAGGACGACGCCCGCAGCCACGAGGCGGTCGCACGATGACCGCCATGGCCGCAACCCTCCCCGCACCCGCCGCGCGCTCTGGTCATCTGGCGGGCACCGGCGCCCTGTTGCGCCTCGCGCTGCGCCGCGACCGGGTGCTGATCCCGGCCTGGGTGCTGACCCTCGGGCCGGCCGTCGCCGCCATGGGCTCGTCCTTCGAGGCGGTCTACGGCACCGCCGCCCAACGCGCCGCACTGGCCGCGTCGATGAACGGCAACGGCTCCCTGCGCGCGCTGTACGGGCCGGTCTTCGGCGACTCCGTCGGCGGTCTGGTCGCCTGGCGGATGGCCGGCCTCGGCGCCGTCCTCGCCGCGGTGATGAGCCTGCTGATCGTCGTCCGGCACACCCGCGAGGAGGAGGAGACGGGCCGTCAGGAGCTGCTCTCCGCCGCCATGGTCGGCCGCTGCGCGCCCCTGACCGCGGCCCTGCTGACGGCCCTGGCCGCCGACACCGCGCTCGCCCTGATGATCGCGGGCGGGCTGGCCGCATCCGGTCAGCCGGCCGAAGGCTCCCTCGCGCTCGGCCTCGCCATCGGCTGCGCCGGCCTGCTCTTCGCCGGCCTGGCCGCCGTCGCCGCCCAGTTGACCGAGAGCGCGCGGCCGGCCAAGGGCCTGACCGGCGCGGTCCTCGGCCTCGCCTTCGCGCTGCGCGCCGCGGGCGACGCCGCCGATCCGTCGGCGTCCTCCCCCCTCACCTGGGTCTCCCCGATCGGCTGGGCGCAGAACGTCCGGCCGTACGCCGGCGAACGCTGGTGGATCGTCCCGCTCTTCCTGGCGGCGACCGCCCTGGCCGTCTTCGCCTCCTACGCGCTGACCGCCCGCCGTGACCTCGGCATGAGCTTTCTGCCCGCCCGCCCCGGACCGGCCGTCGCGCCCCGCTCGCTGAGCGGCCCCTTCGGCCTGGCCTGGCGGCTTCAGCGCACCACCCTGCTGGGCTGGACGCTCGGCTTCCTGTGCGCGGGCGGGGTCTTCGGCGGTATCGCCGAGGGCGCCTCCGACCTGGTCGGCGGCAATCGGCAGACCCGCGAGATCGTCGAGCGGATGGGCGGTCAGCAGGGCCTGACCGACGCCTTCCTGGCCACGATGACCGGGATGCTCGGCATGGTCGCGGCGCTCTATGCGGCCGGTGCGGTGCTGCGGCTGCGCGGTGAGGAGACCGGCGAGCGCGCGGAGCCGGTGCTGGCCGGCGCGGTGGGGCGGCTGCGCTGGGCGGCCAGCCATCTGGTCCTCGCGTACGCGGGCACCGCCGTCATCCTGGCCTCCGGCGGACTGGGCCTGGGGCTCGCCTACGGCCTCTCGGCCGACGACCTCGGCGGCAAGCTCGGCCCGGTCCTGGCTGCCGCCCTCTCCCAGGTTCCGGCCGTCTGGACGCTCACCGGTCTGGCGGTCCTCGTCTTCGGCCTGCTCCCCCAGGCCACCGGCGCCGTCTGGGCCCTGGTCGGCGGCTGTCTGGCCATCGGCTGGATCGGCCCCTCCCTCAAGTTCCCCCGGTGGGCCATGAACCTCTCGCCGTACGGCCACCTCCCCAAGCTCCCCGGCACCGACGCCACCGCCGCCCCGTTCTTCTGGCTGCTGGCCCTGTCCGCCCTGCTCGCCCTCGTGGGCCTGGCGGGCCTGCGCCGGCGCGACATCGGCTGATCCCCCGGCGGCCGGCCCTCCTGCGGCCGGCCGCCCCCCGTATACGTGCGCCGTCGGAGCTGTAGCGGACTCCGGCGGCGCACTTCTACGCGGGACGCCGCATCGGCCCGCTGTATCCACAGGCTGTGGATACAGCACAGAAATCTCCCGGGCGCCAGTCACCCTTCGCCATTTCACCTGGCCGCGCGATAACCCGTAGTAACTCTGGAGCAGTCGGTGACACACCCGTTACTTTCCGTACGCACGGTCGTGACCACGACCCGCGGCACCGGAGGGGTTCATGCGACGTATCACCACCAGGATCGGCATGCTCGCGGCGGCGGCACTGCTCGCCGTCACGGCGGCCGGGCCCGCCCAGGGCAAGCAGGCGAGCGACGCCGCACACCGCACACAGGCCGAGTCTGCGGCCTACTTCGTGATGACGGACGTCACCCGGGAGGAATTCGTCATCAAGCTCACCGATCCCCGGAAGATCCAGCATGCACGGGACCTGCTGAGCGGCGCGTCCAGCTCGGAGCCGCATGTCATCGGCCGGATCGACAAGCGCCCCGCCCCGTACAACTGGCGCTGGAGCTTCCATCTGCGCCCGGACACGATCGACTTCTTCGACTTCGCCATCGAGGTCTGTGACGCCACCACGCCCTATGTCGAGGAGCATCTGGACGAGGCCGGCGGCCCCTTCCTCCCCGGGCTGATCTGGTGCCCCTGGACCTCGAAGCTGGTGCGGGAGGTCCCCCAGCCGTAAGGCCCGGGTCCGGGCCGCCGGTCTCGCCCGCCGGCGGCCCACGGGGAGCCTCGGGTGCGGCGGCCTCAGCCCCCGGGCGTCACCAACCGCGCCTCGTACGCGAAGACCGCCGCCTGCGTGCGGTCGCGCAGCCCCAGCTTCACCAGGATGCGGCTGACATGCGTCTTCACGGTGGATTCGGCGACGACGAGATGCTCGGAGATCTCACTGTTCGACAGGCCCTGGGCGACCAGCACCAGCACCTCGGTCTCGCGCTCCGTGAGATCGCCGATGCGTTCCTGGGCGGGCGCGCGCGGGGTGCCCAGCCGGGAGAACTCCGAGATCAGGCGCTTGGTGACGGTGGGGGCGAGCAGGGCCTCGCCGGAGGCGACGATGCGGACGCCCTCGGCGAGCTGGCCGGCCGAGGCGTCCTTGAGGAGGAAGCCGCTGGCCCCGGAGCGCAGCGCTTGGTAGACGTACTCGTCCAGGTCGAAGGTGGTCAGCACCAGCACCTTGGCGTCCGCGTCGGCGGCCACGATCTCGCGGGTCGCCTCCAGGCCGTTCATCTCCGGCATCCGGATGTCCATCAGCACGACATCGGGCTTGAGCACCGCGACCTTGTGCACCGCCTGGCGGCCGTCGACCGCCTCCCCGACGACCTCGATGTCGGGCATGGCGTTGAGCAGGACCGAGAAGCCCTCACGGACCATCACCTGGTCGTCGACGATCAGTACCCGGATCATGGCCGCATCCCCCTGGACGTGTTCTTCGCCGTCGTGTTCATCACCGGGAGGAAGGCCGCGACCTCGAAGCCGCCGTCCGCGGTGTTGTCTGCCGTTATCTCGCCGCCCAGCATCTGCACCCGCTCCCGCATCCCCAGCACCCCGTGGCCCGCGCCGGGCGAGGGCTTGGCGAGGCGGCTCGGCGCACCGTTGACGATACGCACGCCCAGCCCGCCCAGCACATAGGAGATCTCCACCCGGGCGTCGGCGCCCGGCGAGTGCCGCAGCGCATTGCTCAGCGCCTCCTGCACGATCCGGTACGCGGACAGCTCCACGCCCTGCGGCAGCGGCCGGGGCGCGCCGGTGGTCACCACCTCGACGGTCAGCCCGGCGCTGCGGACGCTGTCGAGCAGCGCGTCGAGGCTGGCGAGCGTGGGCTGCGGCGCCTCCGGATCGCTGTCGGCGAAGGCGTCCGGGTCGGCGGAGCGGACCACGCCGAGGATGCGGCGCAGCTCGGCGAGCGCGGCGACGGCGTTCTCCCGGATCGTCGCGAAGGACGTGGCGAGCTCCGGCGGGGTGTCCTTGACGCGGTAGGGGGCCGCCTCGGCCTGGATGGCGATCACGGACATGTGGTGGGCGACGACATCGTGCAGCTCACGGGCGATGAGGGCGCGCTCCTCCAGGAGCGTGCGGCGCGAACGCTCCTCCGCGGTGGCGGACCGGTTCGCGAGGACCTCGCGGCGCTCCTCGCGCCAGGCGCGGACCGCGGCGGCGGAGACCAGCACCACACCGCAGAAGACCGCGACCGGCGGCAGATCGCCCGTGTCCTTGCCGAGGAGCGCCGTCAGCACGGCCGCCGTGGCGAAGGAGACCAGCCACATCTCGACGGCCAGCCGGGGCCGGGTGCGCAGCACCACCAGGACCATCACGGCGAGGTGGGTGGGGAAGGCCACCGCCCCGACGACGCTGGCGAACGGAGACGAGAGGGCCGAGTAGGTGACCGCCGACACGATGAACGCGCCCACCGACAGCCAGTAGGCGCCCACCGGGCGGAAGAGCGTGAGCATCGGCCCGGCGGCGACCAGCGCGCTGAAGCCGGTGACCAGGATGCCGCGCAGCGCGCCGGGCCCGGAGGTGTCGGCGAGATTCCCCAGGAAGACACACACCGAGAAGAAGCCGACGACGAAGTGCGGCAGCCAGCGCGCCCAGTGCCGCAGCCGCTTCGGCAGGAACGGCAGCCACCGGGACAGCTTGGCGTCCTCCAGCGGCGGCATCGGACGGAAGGCGAAGGCGTCGACGAACAGGTCCTGGCGCAGCCGGTGCAGCGCGCCATGGGCTATCCGGGCCTCTGAGCGCAGGTGGCTCTGCGTCTGGGTCGTGTCGTTCACGCTGACAACGGTAAGCAACGACAGACCCCTGGGCGTCCCCACCAGTGGGGATCTACCGGAGTCCGCCTCAAGTACTACGTGGCGTGCAGGAATGCGAGGAGCGTGTGACAGCTGGGGCTGCCGGGGGTGACGGGGGCGTAGTGGCCGACGCCGGGCAGCTCGCGCAGCTCCGTGGTGGCCGGGCTGCGGGCGGCGTAGCGGCGGGAGAGGTCGAGCGGGACGTCCGGGTCGTCGGTGCCGTGCAGGATCGTGACCGGGACGCCGGCGGGCGGGCGGCACGCCGGGTCGGCCGCGGCAATACGGTCCGCGAGGCCGGGCCCGGGTCCGATCAGCTCGGCCACCGCGCCGTCGCTCAGGCCCAGCGCATGGGCGCGCGCGAGGTCCGCGACCGGCGAGACGGCGAGGACGCGGGATACGGGCGTGCCGGGGCGGGCGGCGGCGAGCAGCGCGAGATGGCCGCCCGCGGAGTGGCCGACCAGGACCACCTCCCCGGCCCCGGGCACCTCGCGCACCGCCGTCGCGATGCCCGCCGTGACGTCCTCGAACGTCCGCGGCGCCCCGCCGCCCGCACCGACCCTGCGGTACTCGGCGAGCGCGACGGGCAGCCCCCGCCGGGCCAGGTCGGCGGCGAGCGGCGACAGATGGCGGCGGTCGTAGGCCGCGCGCCAGAAGCCGCCGTGCAGGAGGACGACCAGCGGCCCGCCCGCCGCCTCCGCCCGCGCGCCGTCGGCCGCCCGCGGCACATACAGATCGACGATCTGGTCCGGATGCGACCCGTAGGCCACCGTCCGGTCCGGCGCCACCGGGGCGAGCCCCAGCAGCGCCGGCTCCTCGTCCGCCACGCTCACCCGGCGGCCCCGGCCGCCCCGGACTCGACGTCGGGCAGCGCCCCCAGCACCTCGCCGAGCACCCACGCCGCCCGCTCCGCGTCCGCGAAGGAGGTGTAGAGCGGGGTGAACCCGAAGCGCAGCACGTCGGGTGGGCGGAAGTCACCGACCACCCCGCGGCGGATCAGCTCGTCCATCACCTCTGCGGCCGTGGGGGTACCTCCCTGCTCGACCGAAGTGGAGAGCTGGGCGGAGCACTCCAGCGACACCTGGCTGCCGCGCCGCTGATGGTCGTGCGGGGTGACGGAGCGGACCCGGCCCGCCGGTACGTAGGCGTTCACGCACTCCAGGAAGAAGTCGGTCAGGGCGAGGCTCTTGGTGCGTACGGCCTCGATGGACACCCCGTCCCAGACCTCCAGCGCCGCCTCCAGCGCGAGCAGCGACAGGATGTCCGGGGTGCCGACCCGGCCGCGCGCGATGCCCTCGGCAGGGGTGTAGGAGGGATCCATGGCGAACGGGTCCGCGTGCGAGTTCCAGCCCGGCAGCGGCGATTCGAACCGCTCCTGGAGGCTTTCGCGGATGTAGAGGTAGGCGGGCGAACCCGGGCCGCCGTTGAGGTACTTGTACGTACAGCCGACGGCGAGGTCGACGTGGTGGGCATCGAGGCCGACCGGCAGCGCGCCGGCGCTGTGGCACAGGTCCCAGACGGCGAGCGCGCCCGCGGAGTGCAGCGCGTGGGTGATGCCGGGCAGGTCGTTGAGCCGGCCCGTGCGGTAGTCGACGTGGTTGACCAGCGCCAGCGCGGTCCGTTCGGTGACCTCGTCGGCGATCCGCGCGGGCTCGACCGGACGCACCGCGAGGCCGGTCATCCGGGCCGCGGACCGGGCTATATAGCCGTCGGTCGGGAAGGTCGTGGCGTCGACGAGGATCTCCGTACAGCCCTTGCCGGCCATCCGGACGCCGCCGACCAGGGCCTTGAAGAGGTTGACGCTGGTCGAGTCGCCGACCACCACCCGGCCCGGTCCGGCCCCGATCAGCGGCGCGATCTTGTCGCCGATCCGCTCGGGCGCGGTCCACCAGCCGGATTCGGTCCAGGACCGGATGCGCAGCTCGCCCCACTCGCGGGCGATGACATCGGCGATGCGTCCCGGCACCGCGCGGGGCAGTGCGCCGAGGGAGTTGCCGTCGAGATAGACACCGGCATCGCCGGAGGCATGGTCGGGCGCGGCATCGAGGACGAAGCGGTCGCGGATCGCGGCGAGCGGGTCGGCGGCGTCCCGCTCCGCGGCGCGCGCGGTCAGTTCACGGGCCCGCGAGGGCTCGTGGCGGCCGGGGCCGTCGGGGAATTCCGGGGTCTCAGACATGGCTGCGCGCCGTCCACAGCTCGGGGAAGACGTTCTTGCGGGCCCGCTTCTCCAGCCAGGCCACTCCCGCGGAACCACCGGTGCCCATCTTCGCTCCCATCGCCCGCCGGGTCGCCACCAGGTGGTCGTTGCGCCAGCGCCAGACCAGCTCGGCGACATCGGTCAGCGCCTCGCCCAGCTGGACGAGTTCGCACTCCTGCGAGCCCGCGTAGATGCCGGCCCAGACCGCCTCGACGGCCGGGTCCGCCTCGTAGCGCAGCGCAGGATCCCGCTGGAGCACGGCGTCCGGGACGGCATGGCCACGGCGCGCGAGCAGCCGCAGCACCTCGTCCCACAGGCTCGGCTCCTGGAGGGCCTTCTCCAGCTCGGCGTGCTCCCGCGACGCGCCGCGGTGCGGCACCAGCATCGAAGCGGACTTCTCGCCGAGCAGGAACTCCATCCGCCGGTACATGGCGGACTGGAAGCCGGAGCCCTCGCCGAGCGCGCTGCGATAGGCGTTGAACTGGGCCGGGGTCAGCCGGGCGAGCGGCTTCCAGGCGGCGTTCAGCGCCTCCAGCTCGTAGGTGGAGCGGCGCAGCGCGTCCCTCGCCACCGTCAGGTCGTCGCGGCGCAGCGCCTCGGCGGCGGTGCTCCACTCATGGACGATGACCGTGAACCACAGCTCCATGACCTGGGTGGTGACCAGGAAGACCATCTCGCCGGGGTCGTCGGAGAGCGGGTGCTGGAGGTGGGTGAGGACACCCGCCTGGACATAGTCCTCGTACGGGGTCGTGCTGCTGCTGCCGATGCTGAGATCCGGGGCGAACGGCGGGTCGGGCTCGACGGCGTCGGCCGGTACCGAACCCGCTGCGGGTGCGGTGGACGCGCTCTCCACGGGGTCGATGGGAGACGGCTGCGACATGAGGGACTCCTCAAGTGCGAACTACCGGGTAGCGGTCCGCCCCTTCCTAGTCGGCTCGGGAGCCCCGGTCCCCTCGGGCGCGGGATGACCCGGCCCACTGGAAATCATCCGTGCTGGACTGCGACCGCGCAAGGGCCGACCGCGATCACGCGGCCGGCCCGTTGATCATGCCCGGCGCTCCCCGGCGGGGGAGCTGACGGCTCCCCGGCGGCGGAACCGGGCGGCGGACCCTCAGGTGAGAGTGTCGGCCGCGGTCGGCGAGGAGTCCCGCAGGAAGGTCGAGCAGCGCTCGTACTCGTCCTGCTCGCCGATCGTCTGTGCGGCGCGGGCGAGGGCGTGCAGCGCCCGCAGGAAGCCGCGGTTGGGCTCGTGCTCGAACGGCACCGGGCCGTGGCCCTTCCAGCCGGCCCGGCGCAGCGAGTCCAGGCCGCGGTGGTAGCCGGTGCGGGCGTAGGCGTACGACTCGACGACGCGGCCCTGCTCGAACGCGTCGTCGGCGAGCTGCGCCCAGGCCAGGGAGGAGGTCGGGTACTTCGCGGCGACGTCGGACGGTGCCGCGCCGCCGGCGAGCAGCTCGCGGGGCTCCGGGTCGTCGGGCAGATGGGTCGGGGGCGGTCCCCCGAGCAGATTCTCGTGAATGGCCATGGCTACCAGTCTGCCTGGTCCCCGGGGCGGGGTGGGGAGCGGCCGGGATCATCCGCCCCGGGGGGGGGTACGGCGGGTGGATGACGGATGACGGATACGGGCCGGTGGCCGGAGGCATGGCGTGTTCTACGGCCCCTCGGCCGGCGGCCACGGTACGTACTACGCCCACCACCGCGTGCCCTACGCCCCCTCGGCAGGCCGTCCCGGCCCCCCGGCGCCCGGCAGCCGCGACGGCTCCCGGGTCTTCGTCTCGCCCGGATCCAGCGGCGGTGCGCTCACCCCGCAGTGGTAGGTCGTCTCCGCCCGGCACGGCTGCTCGGCACCCGGTTCGGCGCGCAGGACATTGCTGCGTACGGTCAGCAGGGCGATCAGCGCGCCGATCACCAGGATGCCCGCGCACAGCGGCATGGCCCGCCGGAAGGCCGCGCCGAATGCGTCGGCCGAGCGGTAGGCCTCCGGTCCGATGCCCGCCAGCAGCGGCAGTGCGGCCACCGCCACCAGGCTCGCGGCCCGCGCCGCCGCGTTGTTGATCCCGCTGGCCAGGCCCGCCCGGTCCACGTCCACCGACGCCAGCACGGTCGAGGTGAGCGGCGCGACCAGCGTCACCATCCCCGCGCCCAGCACCAGCAGCGCGGGCAGCACATCGGCGAAGTACGAGGCGCCCCGGCCCACCCGCGTCATCAGCAGCATCCCCACGGCACACAGCAGCGGCCCGACGGTGAGCGGGATCCGCGGCCCGATGCGCTGCCCCAGCTGTCCGGAGCGGGCGGACAGCAGCAGCATCAGCACGGTGGTGGGCAGCAGCGCGGTACCGGCCGCCAGCGCCGAGTACCCCACCACGACCTGGAGCTGGAGCACGGCAAGGAAGAAGAAGCCGCCGAACGCCGCGTAGACGCACACCGTCACCGCGTTGACGGCCGAGAACAGCCGGATGCCGAAGATGGCAGGCGGCAGCATCGGGTCCGTCCGCCGCCGCTCGACATGGACGAAGAGCACCCCGAGCAGCACTCCGGCCACCGCCGGAATGATCACGCCGGGCCCGGCGCCCCCGACCGGCGCGGCGATCAGCGCATAGGTCACCCCGGCCAGCGCCAGCGCCCCCAGCACCGCGCCCTGCACATCGAAGCCGCGGCGCTCGCGCGCGTCCCGCTCCCGGGTCTCGGGGACATGCCGCAGCGCCACCGGCACACACACCGCCGCCAGCGGCACGTTCAGGAAGAACACCCACCGCCAGCCGGCGCCGTCCACCAGCCAGCCGCCGATGAACGGGCCGACCGCCGCGGCCACCCCGCCCAGCCCCGACCAGGAGCCGACCGCCCGCGCCCGGTCGTCGGGGTGGAAGACGGCCTGGATCAGCGCCAGCGAGCCGGGGGTGAGCAGCGCCCCGCCGACGCCCTGGAGCGCGCGGGCCGCGATCAGCACCCCGGCGTTCGGCGCGAGCCCGCACAGCAGCGAGGCCGCGGCGAACCACACCACGCCGATCACGAAGACCCGGCGCCGGCCGAAGCGGTCGCCGAGGGCACCGCCCAGCAGGATCAGCGACGAGAGGGTGAGCATGTAGGCGGTGACGGTCCACTGAAGGACCGCCAGATCCGCGTCGAGGTCCTCGCCGATCCTGGGCAGTGCGACATTGACGACGGTGCTGTCGAGCATCGCCATGCCGGACCCCAGCACGGCCGTCGCCAGCACCCATCGGCCCTGTGCCGAGGCCAGCCGGACCGCGCCGGGCGCACTCGGTTCGCTCATACCGCGAGCATGCCCGTATCCGCGTCCGCTCGCCCGCCCTGCGTCACCCGGCACGCAAAAGGCTCCGCATCCCGGCGGATGCGGAGCCCTTGTGCGCGACGAGGGCGGCCGGTGAACGGCCGTCCCGCGCTTACTTGATCTTGGTGCCGGTGGAGCGCAGGTTGGCGCAGGCCTCGGTGACGCGCTTGGCCATGCCGGCCTCGGCCAGCTTGCCCCAGCTGCGCGGGTCGTAGTGCTTCTTGTTGCCGACCTCGCCGTCGACCTTCAGCACAGCGTCGTAGTTGCGGAACATGTGGTCCGCGACCGGGCGGGTGAAGGCGTACTGGGTGTCGGTGTCCAGGTTCATCTTGACCACGCCGTTCTCCAGCGCGGTGGCGATCTCCTCCGGGGTGGAGCCGGAGCCGCCGTGGAAGACGAAGTCGAACGGGGCGGTCTGGCCGTACTTGGCGCCGACGCCCTCCTGGAGGTCCTTCAGCAGCTCGGGGCGGAGCACGACATTGCCCGGCTTGTAGACGCCGTGGACATTGCCGAAGGAGGCCGCGAGCAGGTAGCGGCCCTTCTCGCCCAGGCCCAGCGCCTCAGCGGTGCGCAGCGCGTCGTCGACCGTGGTGTAGAGCTCGTCGTTGATCTCGTGGGTGACGCCGTCCTCCTCACCACCGGTCGGGGTGATCTCGACCTCAAGGATGATCTTGGCGGCGGCGGCCTTGGCGAGCAGCTCCTGGCCGATGGCCAGGTTGTCGGCCAGGTTCTCGGCCGAGCCGTCCCACATGTGGGACTGGAACAGCGGGTTCTGGCCCTTGGCCACGCGCTCCGCGGAGATGTCCAGCAGCGGGCGTACGTAGCCGTCGAGCTTGTCCTTGGGGCAGTGGTCGGTGTGCAGCGCGACGGTGACGTCGTACTTCTCGGCCACGATGTGCGCGAACTCGGCGAGCGCGACCGCGCCGGTCACCATGTCCTTGTTGTACTGGCCGCCCAGGAACTCCGCACCACCGGTGGAGATCTGGATGATGCCGTCGCTCTCGGCCTCGGCGAACCCGCGCAGCGCGGCGTGCAGCGTCTGCGTCGACGTGACGTTGATGGCCGGGTAGGCGAACTTTCCTGCCTTCGCCCGGTCCAGCATCTCGTTGTAGACCTCGGGAGTTGCGATGGGCATCTGTCCGCTCCTTGTGTGTGCGGGTTGCGTTCTTGGCCCTGACCAGGGGGCGAGGACTTCGCCGAGCACATCTTCCCAGACTCGGCGATTTGCTCCACATCCCGCGCCCGGCCGTCCCGCAGTGTGGGCGGCTGGTTTCACGTGAAACCAGCCGCCCATAGGTAAAGCCGCAGCTCAGCGCGGTTTTCCCGGTCCGAAGCGGCCCGTCGGGCGGACTCGGCTCAGGCCGGGGCGGACTCAGCTCAGGCCGAGGTCGCCGAGCTCGTAGCCGGTGATGTAGGGGAGCCCGGCCTCGGCAATGGCCGACGCGGCACCCCGGTCGACGATCGTTGCCACCGCAACGACCTCGGCGCCCGCCTCACGCGCCGCCTCGACGGCGGTCAGCGGGGAGCCGCCGGTGGTGGAGGTGTCCTCGACGATCAGGACCCGGCGGCCCTTGATGTCCGGGCCCTCGATACGGCGCTGCATACCGTGGGCCTTCTGCGCCTTGCGGACGACGAACGCGTCCAGCCGGCCGCCGCGCACGGCGGAGGCATGCAGCATCGACGTCGCGACCGGGTCGGCACCGAGCGTCAGACCGCCGACCGCCTCGTAATCCAGATCAGCGGTGATCTCCAGCATCAGCTGACCGACCAGCGGTGCCGCCTCGCCATCCAGGGTGATCCGGCGCAGGTCGATGTAGTAGTCGGCCTCCTTGCCGGAGGAAAGCGTCACCTTGCCGTGCACCACGGCCTTGTCCTTGATCTGTTGCAGCAGCTCGCCGCGCACGTCGTCACTCATGCGCACGAGCTTAGGCGGTGTCCTGCGCGAGGCTCCGCCAGCTCCAGGTCGTGGAGATCTCCAGCGGCTCGATGGGCGTGACCAGGCGCGGCAGGGTGTTGAGACCGTTGGGCGGTCCGGACTGCGGCTCCACACAGACCGCGGCCTCCTGCTCGTCGTAGACCACCACCCACTCGGCGCGGCTGGCGACCTTCAGCTCCAGCCGGCCCGGCCAGGTGAGCGTGGCCTCGACCCCTTGCGGCATGCCGAAACAGTCGTCCCAGGGGCCCGGCTGCGGCACGGTCCGCCGGCCGGTCGGGAGATGGTCGTCCCCGCGCTCCTCCTGCCACTCGGGCGCGAAGTCGAGGCGTGCGTCCTCGCCGCCCTCACCGAGATTCCGCAGGAACCAGGGGTGCCACCCGGCCTGCGCGGGGAACGAGTCGCCGGTCGTCTCGACGCCCATGGTGAGGGTGAGCGAGCCACCGTCCGCGGCGAGCTCGACGAGCTGGGTCACCCGCCCCGGGTACGGCCAGGGCGCCGCCGGATCGGCGAGCTCGTAGGTGAAGACCGCCTCCGTGGCGCTCGAACGCGCCGTCCGCCAGCGGAGGTTGCGGCCGGTGCCGTGGATGGCGTGCGGCGCGGCGTTGAGCGGCATCCGATGCACTTCGCCGCCATTGCGGAACTGCCCGTGCTCGATCCGTCCGCACCACGGAACCATCGGGAAACAGCCGTACTTGGCGCCCTGCCGCAGCAGCTCCGTACCGCCGACACGAAGACTGGCGATCCGGCAGCCGTTGTCCGGGTGGACGGTCAGTTCGGTGTCGCCCGCGGCCAGCCGTACGCCTTTCGGCGCCGGTGTGGGCGCTGCGCTCTGCGGGGTGTTGTCGGTACTCACGGGACCGACCCTACGGGCAGTGCCGGGCCCGGCGCGGAACGCCATGACCGTCCGCCGTCGCCCGCCGCACCCGTCAACGCCGGGTCCGGCGGCGGCCGGTCAGCGGCGTCGGCGCAGCATCCGGCCGACGACCACGGCGGACGCCAGCACCACCGCGGCGGCGGGCGCCGCCCAGCGCAGGGTCGCGGAGGTGCCGTTCTGCTCGGGCGCGGGCACCGGTGCGTACCGCCCGCGCGGCGGGGCGTGGTCGACCTCCTCCGCGCTGCGCCCGATCATCGTCCGGCGGGCGTGCGCGGCCTCGGCGGGGGCGAGGTCGTCCGCATCGTGGCCGTAGGCGTGCTCGGGGTGCGCATCGTGCGCGGCGTGGACCGCGTCCGCCGCGTCCCCTGCGTCGAGGTCCTCGACGGCATCGGCCGCGTCGCCGGTGTCCGCCGCTTCGACGGCGTCCTCGTCACTGAGCGGAGCCGGCGACGGCGGCACCTCGGTGTCGCCCACCCCCGGGGCGGTCACCTCGGCGGCGCCCCGGTCCGGACCGTCCTCGCCGGCCTGCCCTTCCACGGGCCGCTTCCGCAGATCCGCCGCCAGGTTCTCCGCGAAGCGGTCCAGCAGCCGGCGCCCGGCGGCTTCGGCGGCGTGGTCGGTGGCCTCGGCGAGCCGGCCGTCGCCGTGGACCGTGCCCGAGCAGGTCAGCGTCGTACCGGGGCCGGGCTCGGTGGCCGGGGAGAGCCGTACGGCCAGGGTCAGCGCGACCGACCCGTCGCCCCGGGTCTCGGTGCCCTTCGCCTCCACGGTCACCGTGGCGGCCGCACCGTCAGCGGCGTCGGCGTCGCCGGGTCTGTCATCCGCGGCGCCGCTGACCGTCAGCGTGCCGCGATAGGTGATGGTGGAGCTTCCGATACGCAGCCGCAGCCGGCCCACCGGGGATCGCGGGGCCGCGTCGGCGTCGAG
The DNA here is from genome assembly GCF_023544705.1 of Streptomyces sp. MCA2. Lineage (NCBI taxonomy): Bacteria > Bacillati > Actinomycetota > Actinomycetes > Kitasatosporales > Streptomycetaceae > Streptomyces > Streptomyces sp. MCA2. The sequence goes on along the minus strand of NZ_JAMJFM010000016.1, from coordinate 68,497 downwards.
CTGGACTCCTGGGACACAGCGCGCCACCCGCTCCGGCTCGCTGAGCGCCTGCCGCACGGTCCCGACGGGAAACGGAACGTACACCTCATGCTCCATGACATGGGAGCCTACCCAGCGCCCCCGCACCCCGTGCCTGCCCACACAGATATTTCTGCGCGGCCGCCCCGGCCCCCGCACGCCCTCCGCCCCCACCGCGCACCCCGCTCGGCGTCCGCCCGGCCGGACCCGGACCCGCCCGGGACCCGCCCCGTTCGCTCAGTCGAGATACCGCGGATGCATCAGCGTCGACGCCGGCAGTCCGGGCATCCGGTCCCGGGCCTCCCCGCGTCGGCCCGCCTGCAACTCCTCGTGGCTCAGGCCCGCCGGCGGCGGCGCATCGGGCGCCAGACCGAACCGCGGCGGATGCCGCGCCGCCAGCACGAAGCCCCAGTAACGGTCCCGGCCCGCCGCCGGCCTGGCGGCGGGCACCTCCGCGTCCACCGGCGGAGCCGCGTCCACCGTGCGGTCCGGGCCGCCGGAGAACCCCGCGGGCCGGCCGGACAGGCGGTACGGCACGGTCGCCAGGCCCACCGACCGGAGGGTCGACTCCACCGTCCAGTACAGCCGTGCCCGCTCGACCGGCGGCCCGGCATGCACCACCAGCCGCCCGTCAGGGGCCAGCAGCCGCGCCGCGAGGCCGTAGAACTCCTGTGAGTAGAGCTTGGTGCACGCGGCGATCCCGGGGTCGGGGAGGTCGGAGACGATGACGTCGTACGGCGCCGGCCGCCGCCCGCGCAGGCCCTGCTGCCGCAGCCAGTCGAAGGCATCCGCGGTCACCACATGCACCCGCGGATCACCGAGCGAGCGGTGGTTGAGACGGGAGAGGCCGGGATCGGTGCGCGCCAGCCGCAGGACACCGGGGTCGAGTTCGACGACGGTCACCGAGCGGACCGAACGGTGGTGGAGGATCTCGCGCACCGCGAGGCCGTCGCCGCCGCCGAGGACCAGCACCCGGCGGTGCGGACCGCCCGCCATCGCCGGATGCACCAGCGCTTCGTGATAGCGGAACTCGTTCTCCGCGCTGACGCGGAGCCGGCCGTCCAGATACAGCGCCAGCGGCCCGCCGGAACCTTTCCTCCCGCGCCCCGCACCGGCTCCGGCCCCCGTGCCGCCGGTCATCACGACCTCCTGGATGCCGGTCTGCACCGCGACCCGGGCCGAGGAGCCGTACACCGCCTGCCGGGCGGCCCGTTCGAACGGTGGGGCCAGCACCATCCCCGCGGCGAGCAGCGCGAGGACCAGGGCGTTGGCGGCGGACAGTGCCCAGCGGGCGCGGCCGCTCAGATCGCGGCGGAAGAGCCACAGCACCAGCACGCCCCCGGCCACCGCGTTGACACCGCCGGTGAGCAGCGCCCCGGTCAGCTGGCCGAAGCTCGGCAGCAGCAGAAAGGGAAAGGCCAGCCCCCCGACGAGCGCGCCGACATAGTCCGCGGCGAAGAGGTCTGCGACCGCGCCGCCCGCGTCCTGCCGGCGCACCCGCTGGATCAGCGTCATCAGCAGCGGCACCTCGGCACCGATCAGGATGCCGATGGCCAGGGAGAAGCCGACGAGCGCGGAGCGGGACTGGCCGAACCATGCGAAGCAGGCATAGAGCGCCATCGCGGAGCAGCCGCCGACCAGTGCCAGACCGGCCTCGATCGCACCGAAGCCGACCGCCGCCCGGCAGCGCAGCCGCTTGGCGAGCAGCGCCCCGACGCCCATCGCGAAGACCATGACGGACAGCACGACCGACGCCTGGGTGACGGAGTCACCGACCAAGTACGTGGCCAGGGCGACCAGTTCGAGTTCGTAGACCAGTCCGCAGGCGGCGCAGACGAAGACGACGGCGAGGACGAGCAGCCGGCCCGGCCCGGCCGGCACGGGCAGCCGTGCCGGTGTCATGGCCTCCGGCACCCCGGGGGCGCCGGGGAGAACCGGCTCTGGCGGGTCGCTCATAACGTGAACGCTACGTGACGATTCCGTGGCCCTACGTCACCCACACGGGTGCAGTCCGCGGGCTACACGGACCAATTGGGGCGTTGCCGGTGCACGGGGCGCAGCGGGCGCCTCCGCGCCCCGTCCGGACCGTCAGGCCGCGCACACCACACCCGTCCACGCCCCATCGGACATCCACGCCCTCGGCGCACACCCCTCGCGCCCCTCGCACTCCCCATGCCCCGCGCCCCCTCCGGCCGACCGGACCGGTTACTTTCGCCCTCCCCGGTTAGACCGCCGCGACCGCCGTCCGTACGCCCACGCGGGTGCGGGTGGCCACCAAGCGGCCCTCCTGCGGATACGCGTGCCAGGTCCGCCAGCGCACCTGCCCCTGCTGACGCTGCGCCAGCATCGCGGTGAAGGCGTGCGGCGAGCCCGGGAACGTACCGGCGAGGCCGTGCGGATGCTCGGCCACCAGGGCGAGCAATTCCTGCGCACGCCCCGCGAACGAGCCGCGCGACAGCGTCTCCACATGGGCGGCGAATTCGTATTCCCAGTCGCCGAGCCGTTTGGCCACACCCAGCGGCAGCGGTGTGCTGCTGCCCGGCATACAGGCGACCGTTTCGGAACAGGTGCCGCGCTCCTCTTCGAGAAGCACCTGGTGAGAGGCGCCGAGCAGCCTCAACTGCACCTGGGCACCATGGAGTTGAAGATCGAGTACGGCGAGGGCGGGCAGGGGTTCCCTGCCCAGCGCCCAGGCCAGGTCGGAGGCACGGGTATCGGTGTACGCCGTCTGCAAAGTGGTGAGCATGGGTCGGCTCCGCAAGCACGCAGTGGAATGGTGGGCCGGCCCGCCCGTTGAAGGCCAGGGATGGATGTCCGAATGCCTGCCGGCTCGTGCCCACGTGGGATCGGAGAACTGGGGGATTCTCCAGGGAGAGGGAATCATGAAAGCCCTGTCGTCCACAGCGCTTTTACCCATCTTCGCCGGGTTTCCATCCGCTCGGGGGCCATGCAGTTCAGTTGTTCAACAACCAAGCGCCTGGCGGGTGTTGGCGTGATCGCCAGCACCCGCCAGGCGCATATGCAGTCAGCAACAGCCCTTCCCCGCAAGCGGAGTTGGAGCGAGAGCCGCTGTCTCAGTGACCGTGGTCGGCTCAGGAACCTCCGCCGCCACCACCGCAGCCGCCACCGCCGCCGCCACCACCGCAGGAGGAACCACCGCCGCAGGAGGAACCACCGCCGCACGAGCCACCGCCATGGTGCCCACCGTGGTGCCCGCCCCCGTGATGCCCGCCCAAGCCGGAGCCCGCGTCGCCGCCGGCCCACCAGCTGCCCCCGCTCGAACCGCCGGAACGCCGTCCGCCACGGCCTCCGCCGCCGCCGCCGTTCCGCGAGGCCAGGGCCACCAGACCGATCACCCCTGCACAGATCACCAGGAAAATCACGATCCCCATCTGCCTCACACTCCTTCCGTTCCCCCGAAGCGAGGCACCCGCTCCAGTCCGGCGCCCGGTGCGCCGATTCCGGCGCCGTCCCGCGCCGTGGACCGTCCTCGTCGACGGCCCTCACTGTCCTTCGTGCGGGGCTGATGCCCTGGTCCGCGACGTCTCAAAGCACAGTTGAGGAACTCAAGAGGTTCGACGGAGGATGGCGTACATGGACCGACCGCTGCTGAACCGCCGCCTCGCCGAATTCGGCACCACGATCTTTGCCGAAATGTCGGCACTCGCCGTCCGGACCGGCTCCATCAACCTCGGCCAGGGCTTTCCCGACGCCGACGGCCCGGACGAGGTCAGGGAGGCCGCGGTACGTGCCCTGCGCGACGGCCGCGGCAATCAGTACCCACCCGGCCCCGGCATCCCCGAGCTGCGCACCGCCGTCGCCGCCCACCAGCAGCGCTTCTACGGCCACCGCGGCCTCTCCTACGACCCCGACACCGAGGTCCTGGTCACCGCGGGCGCCACCGAAGCCCTCGCGGCCTCTCTGCTGGCACTGCTGGAACCGGGCGACGAGGTCATCGCCCTGGAGCCCTACTACGACTCCTACGCCGCCGGTATCGCGCTGGCAGGCGGCCGCCGCGTCCCGGTGACCCTGCGCGCGGACCCGGAGTCCGGCACCTACCGCCTCGACCTGGACGAACTGCGCGACGCCATCACCGACAACACCCGCCTGATCCTGCTCAACACTCCGCACAACCCCACCGGCACCGTCCTGTCCCACGAGGAGCTCGCCGAGATCGCCCGCCTCGCCTGCGAGCACAATCTCCTGGTCATCACCGACGAGGTCTACGAGCACCTCGTCTTCGAGGGCGAGCACCTCCCCCTCGCGTCGTTCCCCGGAATGCGCGAACGCACCGTCACCATCGGCTCGGCCGGCAAGACCTTCTCCTTCACGGGCTGGAAGGTCGGCTGGGTCAAGGCTTCTTCACCTACCTATTGGACGCTGGTCGCGTGAACGCCTTGCCGGGCATCGGCCAGGATGGTCTCCGAAGGATCGACGGATACCCGAGTGAGGACGGTGGAGACATGAGCGGCAGGCCGCTGCTGAACCGCAGGCTGGACGGACTCGGGACGACGATCTTCGCGGAGATGTCGGCGCTTGCGACCGCGACTGGCGCGATCAACCTGGGCCAGGGCTTCCCGGACACGGACGGGCCGGAGTCAGTACGGGAAGCGGCGGTACGAGCGCTACGGGACGGGCGCGGCAATCAGTACCCGCCGGGACCAGGCATCCCGGAGTTGCGCCAGGCGATCGCCGACCACCAGCGCCGCTTCTACGACCTGAGCCTCGACCCCGACACGGAAGTCCTCGTCACCGCGGGGGCAACCGAGGCGATCGCCGCAGCCATGCTCGCCCTCCTCGAACCGGGAGACGAGGTGGTCGCCTTCGAGCCCTTCTACGACTCCTACGCGGCCTGCATCGCGATGGCCGGCGCGAAGCGCGTACCGCTCACCCTGCGCGCGCCGTCCTTCCGCCCGGACCTGGACGAGCTGCGCGCCAAGATCACACCGCGGACCCGTCTCCTTCTCCTCAACACCCCGCACAACCCAACCGGAATGGTCCTCACCGCCGAAGAGCAGAGCGCCATCGCCGCACTCGCCGTCGAACACGACCTGCTCGTGGTCACCGACGAGGTATACGAGCACTTGGTCTACGAAGGCACGCACCGCCCCATCGCGACCCTGCCGGGCATGCGCGAGCGCACCGTCTCCATCTCCTCCGCCGGCAAGACCTTTTCCTTCACCGGTTGGAAGGTTGGCTGGGTCATGGCTAACGGCCCGCTCGTCTCCGCCGTCCGGACGGCCAAGCAGTACCTGACTTACGTCAGTGCGGGCCCCTTCCAGTACGCGATCGCCGAAGCACTGCGCCTGCCGGACGCGTACTTCGACAGCTTCCGCGCCGACCTCCGCCGCAAGCGCGGCCTGCTCGGCGACGGCCTGCGCGCGGCCGGGTTCGAGGTCTACCAGCCCCAGGGCACCTACTTCATCACCACCGACATCACGCCCTTCGGCGAGAAGGACGCCTACGCCTTCTGCCGCGCTCTCCCCGAACGCTGCGGCGTCGTCGCCATCCCCAACTCCGTCTTCTACGACGACCCCGACGCCGGCCGCAGCCAGGTGCGCTTCACCTTCTGCAAGAGGGACGACGTTCTCGACGAGGCTGCCAGTCGGCTGCGACATCTGGCGTCCTGAACTCACGCCCCCTTTAGGCCGCGCCGCGCGCAGGGCGTGTTCTCCGGTCTGAGTGAGCCCTCGGGGGCGACATCGTCCGCTGCACGTCAGGGAGAGGCTGGATCTCGCCAACGGTGAGGACAGCCGCGATCAGCGGCACTACTCTCCGTGTGGTGACAGCTGCGCAAGGGATGACAGAAGACGAGACGTGCCGGGCGTTGGTTATACCTGCCCTCGCGGATTCCGGGTGGACCAGTGATCAGATTCGCCCGCAGTTCCGCATCAACGATGGGCGGCTCACACCCACGCCGAAGCGGCACGTCTACGGCGACCCTCTGGTTGCCGACTATGTGCTGGAGTACGCGCCGGACGTCCCCATCGGGGTTGTCGAGGCTAAGCGCTACCGCGTCGATGCCAACGACGGCGTGGAGCAGGCTCGTCGGTACGCCGCGAAGCTCGGGCTGTCCTTCGCCTACGCCACCAACGGCCGGCAGATCGTCGAGATCGACTACAGCGGTGCTGTTCCCACGATCCGGGAGATCGACCGTTTCCCCACGCCCGAGGAGCTGTGGAGCCGCTATCTGGCCGACCAGCAGGCGGACTCCAGCGTCGGGCGCGAACTCCTGGCCGCCCCCTACGATCACACGCTGCGAAATTCGGACAACACCGCCAAGCGGCCCCGCTACTACCAGCGCGTCGCGGTAGCCCGCACCCTGGCGGCCATCGCCGCAGGGCAGAAGCGGATCCTCCTTGTGCTGGCCACCGGTACGGGGAAGACCATGGTGGCCCTTCAGACGGTCGCCAAGCTCAACAGGTCCCAGTGGATCTCGGGCCGCAAGCCCAGGGTTCTGTACCTGTCGGACCGCTCGATGCTTGTCGACGACCCCAAGGACAAGTACTTCCTCCCCGTCTTCGGCCAGGACGACGTCCACAAGATCAGCGGCGAACCCGTGCGGGGCCGGAAGATCTACTTCGCCCTCTACCAGGCGCTGGAGAAGGGCGATGAGGAAGAACTTTTCCGTCGCTACGAACCCGACTACTTCGACCTGATCATCGTGGACGAGTGCCATCGGGGCAGTGCCCGGGACAACTCGCAGTGGCGTCGCGTGCTGGAGCACTTTTCACCTGCGACCCAGCTCGGGCTGACCGCCACCCCGATCAGTAAGAAGGAGGCCGACACCTTCGACTACTTCGGCGAGCCCGTCTACACCTACTCGCTGGCCGACGGCATCGAGGACGGCTTCCTGGCCCCATACCGGGTGCGCCGGGTCCGGCTCAACGTGGACATGGAGGGCTACCAGACCGAGCCAGGGCAGCGGGACAAGTACGGCAACGAGATCCCGGAGGGCATTTATGGCCCGAAGGATTTCGAGCGGGTCATGGTGATCCTGGAGCGCACGGAGGCGGCGGCGCAGTACGTCATCGACTACCTGCGCTCCACCGCGGAGGACGGCAAGCACGGCAAGACCATCGTGTTCTGCGAGGACAACAACCACGCCGCACGCATGCGCACGGCCCTCTTCAACGCGGCCTCGGCGGAGGTGCAGGCTCACCACGACTATGTCGTGCGGATCACCGACGCCGACGGCCCACATGGCCGGGCTCTGCTGGATGACTTCCGCAAGGACGACTCCGACGAACCAGTGATCGCCGTGACGTCGAAGCTACTCAACACGGGTATCGACCTGCCGGCCGTACGCAACATCGTCCTGTTCCGGCGCATCGGCTCGATGCCGGAGTTCAAACAGACCATCGGTCGGGGCACCCGTCTGTGCCCCGAGATCGGCAAGGGGTCCTTCGACATCATCGACTTCGTCGAGGCCACCCGGCTCTTCAACGACCCCGGGTTCGACGGTCCTCCGCTCCGTGTCGTACGCGATACCGCCGACGAGCAAGGGCATGTGGTCGGGAGCGCACCGGAGACCCCCGAGGGCGACGAGATCGACCCGGAGAGTGTGGCCGAGCCCGAGGCCGCGTACGACCAGACGGACGGCGGCAGCTTCGACGAGCCCCGCGCCGATGACAGGGTGGACGACCCCGAAGAGGTGGATCGCATCCGATCCCGCGGCAGGCGTTACGTGGTCAACGGAGTACACGTCTACAAGTGGGGCGAGCGGCGGTACCAGCTCGACACGGACGGCCGGACGATGAGGCTGGTGACCATCCAGCAGTGGGTACACGACCGCGTACTCGAACTCGACCTCGCACCGGACAAGCTGCGCTCCCAGTGGGCCGTCGCCAGGAGCCGGCGCGAGCTCATGACCATTCTGCACACTGCCGACGTCGAGGCAGAGGAACTGCCTGCGGAGTTCGGCAGCCCGGATGTCGATCCGGTCGACCTGCTCCTCAACGTCGCCTGGGGACTGCCGCTGGTCAGCCGGGAGGAACGGCTGTACCGGTTCCTGCACGAGCACCGGGACTTCCTGGAGTCCTTCCAGCCTCAAGCCCGACAGGTTTTGGAGGAGATGCTGCTGAAGTTCGCCGAGCACGGCTCGCCCCAGCTCAAGCCGGAAACCCTCGGGGTGCGCCCCTTCACCGAGATGGGTTCGGTGGTCGAGCTGGCGAACCGCTTCGGCGGCGCCAAGTCTCTGCACGAGGCCATTGATGAGCTGAGCAAGCGGCTACTGGAAGCTTCATAAGTAAAATAAAACTGTAGTTTGACGTTGACATCTCTCGTCAAACTAAAGACGACTGTTAGGTATTCGCCCTGATAGGCTGGAGCAGTGCTCAGGGACCGTACGGACACCAGGGCTGCCCTCTGGCGCATCGCCGGCGGGCAGCGTGGTTACTTCACAGCAGCTCAGGCGCTTGAGGCTGGGTACTCATATCAAGCCCAGCGGTACCACGCCCAGCGTGGCAACTGGACGGCCGTCGACCGTGGTATCTACCGCTTCCGTGAGTTCGACGTCCTGCCTGGCGGTGAGGACGACCATCTGGTCCGCTGGTCCCTGTGGAGCAAGGGGCGCGCGATCGTTTCCCACACCACCGCCCTGTCTGTCCACGACCTGGGGACGGCCAACCCCTCACAGATCCACCTCACAGTCCCTCCCGGCTTTCGACAGAAAGACGGTGCCGTGATCCTTCACCGGGCCGAACTCGCCCAGGACGAGATCGAGGAGCGTGACGGCTACCGCGTGACGACACCGGTACGGGCGATCATCGAGTGCGCGGCCGCGCAGGTGGACCAGGACGTAGTGGACTCCGCCGTCGCCGAGGCTCTGGAACGGGGGCTGGCCACCCGGCGACGCCTCCTGCACACGGCCCAGCGGCTGGGCGCGCGACCGGAACTCGGTATCGAGCGGGCGCTTCAGGAGACACAGTGACCGAGCGCTATCGTGACGCCACCGCGCTCCGGCGGGCCCTTGAGGTCCGGCTCAAGCAACAGGCAGCCGATACCGGTACAGATCTAGCTAGGCGGCGCCGTCTCGTCGTCTTCGACCGAGTCGCAGCCCACCTCTCCGCTGACCCGGCAGCGGGCTGGGTTCTCAAGGGCGGGGCAGTGATGGAGTTCCGTCTGCGTGGCAGAGCGCGCACAACCAAGGACATGGACCTCGCTGCCCGCCCGGACGGCGAACCAGGACTTGACGGCCCAGCAGTGCGTGAACTCCTCATCGACGTACTCGCAGTGGACGAGGACAAGGATGGCTTCCTGTTCCAGGTGTCCCCTCCCACCGAACTCAGGGCGGACACGGCAGGGCGGGGCGGCTGGCGTTTCTCCGTCGAGTCCCGACTGGCGGGCAGGACCTTCGCGACCGTGCGCATAGACGTCGTCGCACGGGGAGAGGAGATCGCCCTGACCGAGAGGCTTCCGCTGCCCAACACCCTGGGCTTCGCCGGAACTCCGCCCCGGGACATCGAGGCTGTGGATCGCCGCCAGCACTTTGCCGAGAAGCTGCACGCCTTCACCCGCGACTACGGCGACCGACCCAACACCAGAGTCAAGGACCTGGTGGACCTGGTACTACTCATCGAGAGCGGCCTGGTCCCGGACACATCCGTAGTCGATGCCGTACGGCATGTATTCGCCGTACGGGCGACACATGAGGTGCCGGCGGTGCTCCCGGAACCACCGCCGAGCTGGGCCCAGATCTACCCCGAACTGGCCGAGAGCCTCACCGACACTCCCCCTCGACTCGACGCCGCGCTCGACCTGGTGCGCGGATTCTGGTGCGAGGCATCTGACAACGGCGAAGCCGAACCGAAGCAGAAAGACTGAGATGGCGTCCACCAAGAAGAAGGCGGCTGTGGCCACCACGTCAAGGGCGCGACTCGCGTCCGTTATCAAGTCGGCACGCGACACCATGCGCAAGGACGCCGGCCTCAACGGTGACCTTGACCGCCTCCCCCAGCTCTCCTGGCTGCTGTTCCTCAAGGCGTTCGACCAGCGTGTCGAGCAGGTAGGGCCGCTGCTTGACCCCGACTACCGTCCGGCGATCGAGAAGCCGTACCGGTGGGAGGATTGGGCGACGAAGCCGGACTTCAGCGGCAACGAACTGAAGACCTTCGTCAACGACGAACTCATCCCGCATCTTGCCGGACTGAAGGGCGCCGACGGCGACGCCGAGGACCCGCGGAACGTTCTCTCGACCATCTTCAAGGACGTCAACAACCGCATGCAGTCCGGGACCCTCCTACGGGACCTGGTGAACCTGGTGGACGAGATCCACTTCGATTCCTCGGACGACATCCACACGATGGCGTTCCTCTACGAGTCGATCCTCAAGGAGATGCGAGACGCAGCCGGCGACTCCGGCGAGTTCTACACCCCTCGCCCCGTCAACCGCTTCATGGTGCAGCAGTCGTTCCTCAAACTCGGGGAGTCGATCCTCGACCCGGCCTGCGGTACCGGTGGCTTTCTGGTCCAGGCGTACGAGGACCTGGTGCAGCGGGTGGAGACCGACACCCAGCGCAGGCAGCTGCATGACGACATCCGCGGCATCGAGAAGAAGTCTCTCCCATACCTCCTGGCCAGCATGAACCTGCTGCTGCACGGTATCGGTGCACCGCGGTTGGTCCGAGAGAACGCCCTGCTGCAGATGCGGGACGTGACGGCAGCGGACCGGGTGGACGTGGTGCTGACGAACCCGCCGTTCGGGGGTGAGGAAGAACGGTCGGTGGTCGAGAAGTTCCCGAAGGGCTACCAGACCCAAGAGACGTCCTGGCTCTTCCTGCACGCAATCCTTGACCAGCTGAAGAAGGGTGGACGCTGCGCGATTGTCCTGCCGAACGGCAGCCTCTTCGCCAGCGGCGAGAACAGCATCGGTGCCCGCATCAAGCAGAAGCTGATGAAGGAGTGCAACCTGCACACCATCGTCCGCCTGCCCCAGGGCGTCTTCGCGCCGTACACCCAGATTCCGTCGAACCTGCTGTTCTTCAAAAAGGGGCAGCCGACGGAGGAGGTCTGGTTCTATGAGGTCTCTCCCCCGGAGGGGCGCCGCGGCTACACCAAGACGAAGCCGATGCGGTTCGAGGAGTTCGACCCCTGCGTGGAGTGGTGGGGCGGAGAGAAACGAGAGGGCCGCGAAGAGGGCAGTAACGCCTGGAAAGTATCGGTCACCGATATCGAGAGGGCCGAATTCAACCTCGACATCCCCAACCCTAATGGGGGACTGGAACTAGCGCATCGCCCTCCCGAGGAGATCGTGGATGAGCTCATTAAGACAGAAGGCGAAATTTTGGATCTGCTTAACGAGTTGCGCGACACACTGAAGGGTGAGAGTGAGTAACGTGGACTTTCGCCCTCTCTCCGATGCCCTCTACGAAGACTCGCATATGTGCGACTTGCAGGCGGACAAATGCTATCCGATCACGGGCATTTACAGTTTCGGGCGCGGATTGATTAAACGTCCCGCAATTCACGGGGAAGAAACTTCTTATCCGCGAATGGCCAAGCTAAAGTCCGGGCAGGTCGTTATGAGCAAGCTAAATGCTTGGGAGGGGGCCCTGGCTGTAGTGATTGATCTGTTCGATGGCACCTATGTGTCGCCGGAGTATCCTGTTTTCAGCGTCAAAGAAGAGAACGCCGATATCGGATATATTCGACATCTGTTGGCGTGGCAGGAACTGTGGAACCGCCTTACCCCTCGCGGTTCCATGGTGCGGCGCAAGAGAACCACTCCGGCTACGCTTCTGGCAACCGAGGTGCCGCTGCCCGATCTAGACGAACAGCGTCGCATTTCCGAAGAGTTGGATGCTGCCCTGCATCGCCAAGCGAAATCCTTTTCTTCTGTAACTTCACGTGCAGAGCTGGTCCTTGCTGCTGCCGATTCCAGGGAAGCGCAAATTTTCGAACGGGGGCTGAAAGGCGGGTGGGATCTTAAGCCCCTTAGTGAACTTGCCGACGTGAACCCGCGAACCAAGCGGCCTGAGGGTGAAGAAGTCGTTGCGTTCATTCCCATGGCCGCAGTAAGTGGCATTACCGGGACAGTTGAGAAGTCGGAATATGTGGCTGCATCTGACGTCGGTAGCGGCTATAAAATGTTTCGTCGCAATGATGTAATTTTCGCTCGCATCACTCCTTGTATGCAGAACGGGAAATCTGCGGTTTTCCAGGACGGGAAAAGCGAGTATGGATTCGGGTCGACGGAGTTCCATGTAATCCGCCCTCGTGGTGCGGTTGAGGGTCGGTGGATTCATCGCATTGTGCGTTCCCGGAACTTCCGCGAGACAGCTGCCCTTCACATGACAGGGACTGCTGGGCAACAGCGAGTGTCTGCTAAATACCTGCAGAATGTACAGATCCCAGTTCCCTGCAGTATCGATCAACAGCATGAGGCTATTGCAGAGCTTGATAATCTACAAAGGGTGCGGTTGCGATTTCGTGCGTTGCATAATGCGCAGCTCGATGATCTGAAATCCCTCCGCCCTGCCATCCTCAATGCCGCGTTCTCCGGTCGGCTGTAGTTGACCCCGGAGCGGCATCTCCATTCGAGGTGGTCTCCACCCGTCGCCACTCCCGGTCCGTGACCACCACATGGTCCAGGAACCGAAGCCCGACCGCTTCCGCTCCCGCCGCCAGGCGGGCTGTCGCGCGGCGGTCGGGCTCGCTGGGCTCCACGCGGCCCGTGGGGTGGTTGTGGGCCACTCCGAAGGTCGTGCCGCCCGTGGCCAGGACGAGGGCCAGCACATCGCGGACAGGAAGAAGAGAGCGGTCAACCGCGCCCTCGGTCAGCGTCGCCTTCCGCAGGACCACGCCAGCCGCATCGCACACAACGACCACGACCCGCTCATGCCTCAGGCCCGTCAGTAGCGGTGCCGCGGTCCTGGCCAGGTCGGCGGATCCGCGGACGTATTGCCGACTCTCGACCTCGGCCGGTGCTGCCCGGCGCCCCAGCTGAAACGCGGCCGCGATGCGCGCCGCCTTCGCTGGCCCCATCCCCCGTAGCCCCGCCATCAGCTCATGTGCCGGTGTCCGGGAGAGTTCGTAGAGCCCGCCGTGCCGGGCGATGAGCTGCCCTGCCAGCTCCACCGCATCGCAACCGCCCGTGCCCGAGCTGATCAGCAGGGCGAGGAGTTCGCGGTCGGAGAGCGCTTCCGCTCCTCGGTCCAGCAGCCGCTCCCGGGGCCGATCAGCAACCGGTACATCCGCCATCCGCATTCCGGCCCCACCTCACCCATCAGTCCGCAGAATCGCGGTCGATCGGTTCGTCCAGGAGTGAGCCGGAGTCCGCTTCCTCCTCCAGCCCCTCGTCATCGGGCAACGACTGCGCCTCACCTCTCGCGGCAGGACTCGCCGGTCCCGCCGCTCCACCGATCAACTGCATCAACCGCCGGTGCAACGTCTCCGACCTCACGCGCAGAAATGTGTCGTAGTCGTCCCTCAGTGCCGCCTGGTAGGCGTCTTCGTCTACCAGGCAGGTACTCAACCGGTCACGTAGCGGTCCCTCGCCCTCGATGTCGGCCAGGTCCCGCAGATACTGCGAGGGTGGCCGGTCGGTCACCCAGATGTTGCTGTGGGAGGTCAGCATGACCAGATTGCCGCAGACGTTCGCGCCGGCGCTGCTCACCCCGCGCGATCGCAGAAACGCCTTGGGAAAGAAGTGATGGAACTCCTTGTCGTTCTGCCAGGACAAGGCTCTGCCCACGTCGATCCGCTGCCCGGTGAGCAGGTCCAGCGGGTCCTCGTACGCAAGGAGGAGAGCGAGGAGCTTGCTCGGTGCGTTCCGTTTGGAGAAAGCGCTCCGCCGCCACACGGCGCTCCGCGGGAGCGCCGCTCCCGTCTCGATCTCTTGGGCCTCACCCTTGGCGAATGAAGTGATCGCCTGCAGGTCGGGACCCATCTGGGCCTCGCTCCAGCCCTTGAAGTACTCACCGCTCGCGGTCAGCCAGAACCAGCGGCGCAACGCGTCGTACTGCGCGGACGAAGGCTTCGGTAGCTGCCGGAACACTTCGACGAGCACCGCGAACTGGTTGTAGTAGGGCAGCGCATCGGCCTTCGGTGTACGGATCTGGGTGCTGAGGAAATCCACCGCCCGCTCGGCCGCCTTCGCCGCCTCGGCCACAGCCTCCCGCAACCGCTCCTTGTCGAGTTCTCTCAGACGGTTGATGTCCTTGGTGGAGAACCCGAATCCGGAGGCAACCGCGATCGTGCGGAGCATGGTCTTGGTGTCGACCCGGCCGTAGCGCTTCGCGTCGAGGACCTGGAGCAGTGATTCGATCTCCTCCTTGAGGTCGAAGTCGGGGCTCCATGTGCCCGCCCGCGCCACGTCGACGATGTTCATCGTCGTGCCCGTGCTGTTGATCCGTACGAAGACCTCCGCCGACTCCTCAGCCGACATGTGGTCCAACGTCACCACTGGCACCAGGTAATTGGCGAACTGCTCGTACAGCTCGGTCGCGCGCTCGCGCAGCTCGGGGGACAACTCGGCCACCTGCCCGAAGAGAGAGCCCGCCGAGCTCACCTTCCGCATGGGGATGATGTGCGGCCCCATCGGGCTCTCCGGGGTGCGCTGGAAGAAGCGCTCCTCTTCCAGGTCGTAGGCGATGTCCCAGGAGCCGGTGCCGCCGTGCAGTGCGCCGATGATGCTGGCGAGCCTCTGCTGGCCGTCGAGGATGTACTTGACCGGGCGACCGGGACGCGGCGGGTCCACCTCCAAGCCCGCGACGGTCTCCTCGCTGGCGAGTTGCTCCGTGGTGTCCCACAGCAGCAGGCTGCCGATGGGGTAGTTGCGCAGCACCGAATCCAGGAGGTGGAGGATCTGGTGCGGCCCCCACACGAACGCCCGCTGGTACTTCGGCAGCACGATCTCGCCGGTCAGCACACGGTCGGCGAGCCGGGAGACCGGCACGATCGTCGGTTCCGGGCTAGCGGACTGGCGCCTGCGGCCTGTTGCGCTCACTGAGCATGCCCCCCATAGGCCGTGATCTTTGGAAGATTGTTCGCTGGGGATTCTACGGAGCAGCACTGACAGACAGACGTGCTCGAGACCGGATCGGCACGGATGCTTCGGCACTGTCGTGCCCAGCAGAGCTCACTCTCACGGCGGCCGGACGCTGGCGGCCTTCAGGAGGACGGGAGACCTTTACGCACGGTTCTGCGGGAGCCCGCGGGTGAGATCCCCCGAGCCACCCGACAGGGGTTGCCCCCAACACGCTTTCCAAATGTTCGTCTGGGGGTCCGAGGGGGGCCGGATACGCCCTGACCTGCGATGGAGCGGGTGAGGATGGGGCCTCTGAACGGTGCCGGGCGTGTGTGAATGAGACCAGAACTGAGACCATGGTTCATTCGGGAGGCCAAGCGTGGCTGGTCGAATCAGCCCTGGTAGCGCCGAATGCCTCGGCCTTGCAACGGCGGCGAATCTGTCTTGGCCAGCAGCCGCTATTCGGCCTCGGCGTCCAGGTCGAGCGCCTCTTCCTCGACCGCGAGGTAGGTGTCTGCGGTCGCCGCCTCCAGAAATCCCTCCTCCCGTGGGAGTGCGAGGCGCGGAGCCAGATCGATGAGGTGCATCCAGGAGCCGCGGTCCCCCATCGTGAAACCGTCTCGTACGGACCGGAGCTGGTCGTCCCGCTGTTCCTCTCGGACTTCTCGCAGGTACTCCTGGACCTCGGCGATCCTTTTTTCGTACGCGCGATCGCTCATCTGTCGTCCGGGCAGCCGCGCGAGTGTACCGTCCACGGGCTGAACTTCGCGGGGAAGCTCAGCCAGATATTTGGGCCGCTCTTCCCGGACCCGGGCGACGACACGACGCTCCGCGTAGGCCAGCGCACGGCACGCGCCGTACAGGCGCCGTGACATCCCGAGCATGAGATCCGTTCCCGGCAGTCGTCCCGCCAGCATGTCCAGGCCGTTCTGTTGCCTAACGGCCTCGTCGCCGGCATCAGGAGGGACGTGGCGGCGCAGCTCGGTCGTCGCGCGGTCGCTTTCCAGTAGTCGGATCAGATCTCCTCGCGCTGCCGATCCTTCCTCGCGCCTGCCAACAGCCGTGATGCGCAACCCGTCCCGGGGGAGTGATGTCAGCGCCAGATATGTCAGCATGCGCGACCGAGCGAGCTCCAGGAGCGCCTCGTCGTCCTGCTCCAGCGCTTCTTCGTCAGTGCTGTCCCCAGAGCCGCCACCAGAGCCGCCACCGGAGTTGCCAGTCTTCGGTAGGCCCTCGACATCGATCATCATGAACAGACGCCGTTCCAAGCTGGTGCCGCACAGCACCTTCTGGTGCGTAACGGGCACAAGGGCGCCGATGTCCAGTTGCTTCGCTCCCTTGATCCGGGGACGCAGGCCGAGCCGACGGCTCCCTTTCGCCTCGACCAGCCAGAGCTCGGACGTGGCCGGGTGCGTGCCGAACAGGTCCGGCAGGCTGGACGTCTTGGCCCAGCCGGGTGCCGCACCCTGTGGTATCGCGCTCTCGGCGTGCGTGGTGGGACCGAGCCCCATCCGCCGGCAGGCCCATTCGGCCATCGTCATGCCGACGTGGTAGCCGAAGGCGCTACGAGTCGAACTCTCAGTTCCGTGGGAGTAGACGACGCTGGGCACGACCTCGCGCCCGGCGCGGACGAGGTAGGCCGAGAGGGGGTACCGGCGGGCCATGATCTCGCGGCGTGCGAGACGGGGGGTGGCAGCGATCCAAGGGCCGATGTTCCGTCCGACGGTGATCGTGGCGTCGAGGAGGGCACGCCACGTCGTCCCGACCAGATACGCGCCGTCTACAGGGATGCCAGCGCCCTTGGGCCAGGGCTGGTGGGCCGAAGCCACCTGTGCGGGGGAGGGGCGTGGCGCCGGGGTCAGCGGAGAACTGCGGTGGAGGAATACGGGGACGTCGAAGGCGTCGGGTGCGGATAACGGGTTATCCGCGGTCCCCGCCCAGGCAGGCGGCTGCATGAGCCCACTGTGCCACTGGCTCGCGCCGCCGGGTGAATAAAACGAGAATTGAGACCACCGGACGGGCAGCGGACTACCTGTGGAGACAGCGTGCTGGCCGTTGATCCGCAGCTGCCAGACGAGTGGTGGCAGGCCCTGAACTCCTCGGCGGATGCCCTCGCTGAACAGCGCACCCTCCGCATCGCCACGCCGGACACCGTCACCATTACCCAGGCCGGCATTACCGAGGCCATCAGCAGCGCCTTCACCGGATCCTTCGACACGGTCGTGGAGCGATGGGCGCCGGCCCATGCGGATCTGAACTGGGCCAACATGACCGGGCCGACGTTCTGTCTCTTCGACTGGGAAGACTGGGGCAACGCACCCCGAGGACTGGATGCCGCATCACTGTGGGACAACTCCCTCACCGTCCCGGGGCTGGCCGACCGAGTACGGCAGAGCGGCGTAGCGACTTCGAGAGCCGGGACGGCAAGCTGATGACGCTGATCGTGTGCGCGAAAATCCTCGGACCGGATGCACACCCGGAGGACCCTCGGTTGGAGCCCGCCCGCCAGATGGCGGAGCAGGTCATCGCAGAGCTTCAGGTGGGCTGACCTCGTAGCTGGCCCCGGAGAAGGGTCCGCCCTTGGACTGCTGGGACGGTTGCCACCGTGAACACCGTTCGGCCAACTGGGACGGAGCGGCGACCCTGGCTGGGGACATCAGAGGGCGCTGCTCTCCATCTCCTGATCTTTTGGCAATGGCTAGGAGATGGGAGGAACTGACCTGGCTGAATAGGCACATGGAGATTGGTGAGAACTGGGCCTACCGCGCCAGGCCGAAGGAGCTGGGCGCCGCGGTTCGCCGCGTCGAGATCGTTCGAGTGGGTGGGAGCGGCAGGTCTGGATGGCTCCACGTGCGGTTTCTGGAAGGTGATGACGCGGGACTGCAGGAGTGGGTCAACCCGAATTCTCTCGTGGCGCGTTGGGAGGACGCCGAGGCGTTCCGCACGGACGACGCGCGCGAGCTCGCGCTGGCCGAAGCGTCGCGGAGCGTCCGAGGAAGCGTCGAATTCGAGGCGGCGCGGTTTGTACTTGGATTTGTCCGCCCGAAGAGCAAGCTGCGCCTGCGGCGCGGCGCTGCTGACGCCGGGATCTTGGAGATGAGCTGCCTCGACGAAGGCGCCAGGCTTGTCGGGATGGAACCCGCGGAGCTTCGGGGCGATCCGATGGTCCACGAGAATCGCGAGGGGCAGTATCTGGCTGGGTGGCCGGTCACTGAGCGGCTTGCGCGTCACGTGGCCGACCGTCTTGCCGACGACATCCTCCCCGAGGTGGACCGCAGGCAGCAGGCTGTCGATCAGGAGCGCACCCAGTCCTCCTGGTACTCATACGGCCGCCGGGACGACCGCAAGCTGGACGAGGAAGCGGCCGTCCTGCGGACCGTCCGGGAGTGGTGCGGCCAGGACAAGGCGGATCGCTACGACGAGCTGGTCGCCCTGCGCGACGAGGTCGTCCGGCTCGGGAAGCTCGTGGAGAAGTCGGTGAAGGCCCTACGCGACCGCGGGCACGGTGTCATCGCCTCCACCATTGAGCGCGACCTCGGAATCCATATCTCCAGCCTTGGTCCAGACGTTCGTCGGTAAAGCTGCGCCACCGCTCCGGCTCCGGCTTGGGTGGGTCGGCTTCCGCCTTCGGTTCCTCCTTCTTCGGAGGCTTCTCTTTCTCAGGCCGCTGGGGATGCCATCCATCGAGGAAGGGGCGTAGTTGGTCGCCCGTGGGCTCCGCGTGGAGGCTGTGGGCGGTCAGGCCCCTGCCGGCCACGGTCGGGTCGAGCCGGTCGGCTTCCGCGTTCCCCCACGCTGACCACTCGTGTAGCCGCCCGGCTTCGTGGGCATCGTCCGAGACAGAGGCGGCCTCATCGAGCGCGGCGCAAAAGGCCCGCATCTCCCCTGCGGCCCGCCACTGAGCCAAGGCGGTGCCGAACCGGTCGACCCGCACGGCGTCCACTGCCTTGATCGTCGCGACGCTGACCGCCGCTTCCCACTCCCGCCGCGTACGCTCCTCCGCCTCAGCCTCCCGCCGACGGCGCTCCTCCTGCTCCTTGACCTCTCGCACACGGCGTTCCTCCTCCTGCCGCTCCCGCTCCTCACGCAGACGCTGCTGCTCCGCCTCCCGCGCCAGCCGAGCCTGCTCCTCTTCCTCCGCGCGGGCCTTCAGCGCCCGGAAGATCGAGCCGATCTGGTCCTCCAACGGTTTCTTGGCTGCGTCGCCCCAGTCCTTCTTCCAGCCGTAGTGGTAGCCGCTGCTGTAGCCCGAGCCCTGGCTGACGACCAGTTCTAGTTCGCCGGACGGTTCGAATCGGTGCACCGGGGTGACCCGCTGCCAGTCGTACGTTCGTTTTCCCGGCTGCTTGGGCACGTACCGGACCTGTTTCTGCCGCTCACTGAAACTGATCTCGTACGTCCTGCCATGGACCGTGAGCAGCGGCCTCGGCTGCCTGCGCTTCTTCGACACCGCGATCTCGCCATGCCGTGCGAGGGCCTGCTCAGCGAGGAGCCGAAGGAGGGAGAGCACTCGTGGGAGTACCTCATCCGAGATCTCGAAGGCGCTGTGGTCCGCGATGACCGCCGCGATCACGTCCTCGACGTCGGTGATCACTCGGCTCCGTGCCAGGCGGATCCGGTTCCACTCGGTGTCGTCCTCGCCCGTCACCCGGAGGAGGCCGAGGAAGAAGTCTCCCTTCGCCCGCCCGCTGTACTTCAGGTGGTAGCCCTCCGGCGCACACTGCCGCGCTGCGTCGAACGCCCGGCGGTAGCGGGCCCGCTCCTCGGCGCTCGGGTCCGGGATCCGAAGGAACCGACCGGCCTTCTGCACCTCCGCGATTAAGGCCGCGCCGACCTCCGCCGGCGACTGCCGTGGCGGCTTCGCGGTACGCGTTGGTGCCGGCTTCGGCTCAGGTGGGGGAGCCGCCCGCCGACGGGCAGGTGCCGCAACCTCCGGCTTCAGCCCGGCGGCTACCGGTCGTTGCTTGCGCGGGGCCGGCTCGGGCCGGTCCGGGTGGTGGCCGTGTTGCAGGTAGAAGCGACCGTCATCGGTGATCGCCGCCTGCCACTTCCCGCCACGCTTGGGCATGGTGATGAGGCCCCGGCTCTTGAGGGCACGGGCGGTGATGGCGAGTTCCGGGCTCGCAGAGGTAACAGGGTCCGTTCCCTCTCCGATGCGGGTGAGCAAGGCCAGCTGTCGATCGTTGAGCGGCGACCATCGGTACATGGTGACCGTCGTACCGGTCCCGTCGAGCGCCTACAACCAAAATGGTGATGTTCCCGCATTCTGCTGCCCGAGCGTGGCCACGACCGGACGTGCAGGTCCCCGCTCGCAAGGTGCTCATCGTCGGCGTTGGCGTGCGGTGGCCAGCAGGCAGAAGACGGCCCTGACGCTGCAGGAAAACCCTCCGGAGTGCTCGCGCGGTCACTTGGGCATGACCCAAGCCATCCTCGGCTCCACATCGACCACGATGAGCAATGTTCCGCGGTGGCCGGGGAGTTCGATATCGGGTTCTATGCGTCCGGCGCCGTTCCGTGTTCCAGGTAAGCGGTAGCGCCGTTGGCACGGGCCTGGATGCCAGCAGTGATTCGGCGTACGAGGCGAGGGATGGTGAGGTCTGGCAGCTGTTCCGCGTGGTGGAAGTCGAAACTGCGGAGCTCGTCGGCTTGCAGCGTGATTTGCTGGCGGTGGCCGGCGCTGAGTCGGCCACCGTCGAAGAGGTAGAGGACCTTATCGCCCTCTCCTGGGTTCGGTGCCCAGTCCACGACGAGCAGGCGGCCGATGCCGGGCTCGATGCCCAGTTCCTCGTGGACTTCGCGCACGCAAGCTTGCAGGGGGGACTCCCCCTGCTCGATGTATCCGCCAGGGATGTCGCGGTAGTTCTTGTACGAAGGCTCGACGAGCAGGACCCGGTCGGCATCGTCGAAGAAGAGGGCGCCGGCTGCCATGCGCGGGTGGGCCATCTTCGCTTCGTGCTCGTTCTCGCTCATTGGAGGGACTTTAACTGCCGACGACGCCGAGCCTGCGTGCCAGGTCTGCCACGGGCTGGGACGGGCGGCCTCGGGTACCGCGGACCCAGCCGACGACCAGTTCCCGGCTCAGGTAGTGGTGGCGTACCTGTTCGGGGGCGACTCGTTCGGCCTCCAGCAGGGTGGCAAGAGCTTCATCGGTCCGGTTCCAGGCGCTGAGTGCTCGGGCGACTTCCATGCTGTGTCGCACACGTCGTTCCACGGGCAAGCCACTGGTGTCGATGCGTTGCCCGAGATCCGCGGCTACCTGGATGTCTCCGAGCTCTCCGGAGGTTGCTACGCAATGGATGGCCACGTTCGTCGGGCCAAAGGCTGTCCACATGTGGTTGGCATCGGCACCAAGTCGTTGTGCGGTTTCGTCGGCTTCCCGGAGGAACGTCTGCGTGGTCGACCGGTCCTCCGCTCGGGCGGCCGCCATGGCACCGGCGAGAAAGAGTGTGCCGTAGACGGAGAGGTACTCGTCGTTCGCGGTGCCCAGGCCGGGCTGCATGACGGCTGCCGCATCGTTCACCAGTTGGATCGCCGCCGTGAAGCGACCGGTAGCCATCAGACAGTGCGTAACCGCTCGGAAGAGCGATCCTGTCACCGTGTTCCGGCCGCTTTGCTGCGCGGCCGCAAGGCCACGGTCGGCGGCGATCCATGCCAGTTCCGACTCCCCGACTTTGCCTAGGACCATTGCCGCACCGTGGTAGGCAAGGGCGAGCTGGGCATGAGCCTCCTGTCCTTCGAGCCCTCTGTACGCGTGGGATGCGGCAAGGGCATCGGTCAGAACGAGGGGAAGCCGTCGAGTGGCGAAGCCGTAGCGCGATACCTGGTAGGCGTCGAGGGCTTCTTTCACGTTGGCCCGCAGGTCCTCCAGGGCGGGCGCGTCCTCGTCGGGTGGGGATCCCAGCAGGGGGGTGAGCTGCTTGTAGTCCATGAGGGCTTCGCGCAGGGCGGGGACCGTGCGGCGTCCGCTGTCGTTCGACCACTCCAGGAGGGTCGGTTCAGCGAGCAGGTCTCCGAGGGAGACGTCGAGGGCCTTGGCGAGTGAGGTGATCACCGAGAGGCGGTCGAGCTCGATCCGATTGTTTTCCGCTTTGCTCAGCCAGTCCGTGGTGCGTCCGACAAGGCCAGCCAGGACTTCTTGGGAAAGGCCACGTCGGTGTCGGTACCAGGCGACGCGCTCACCGGTGGTCAGATGCTCTGTTATCCCTCGCATGTCCTGAGCATCACCTCGTGGCCGAGAGAGACCCCGGAAGGTTTTTCCGGGGTGTTGTGGGGCGCCGTACCTACTGTCGCAGGAGACCGAGAAAGCCGCCGGGTGATGTGGTCAATTCTCCGCACCTCGACTGGCTTTGGTGATCGGGCCTGCTCCTTTGACGCGAGTAGGGCCCGGCCTGCTGGATGGAGGTGCGAAGGGTGCGCAGCACGAAGATGTCGGAGTCGTGGTTCGAGCAGGAACTCGGCCCGTTCGGCCCGGCAGACCTCAAGCCGCACTCCAGAACACGGTTCGCCACGGACGGCAGCGCCTTGCTGAAGGTCTACGTGGGCATTGAACCCGAGGGCCGGCGCCTACGCGAGGCTGCGACGGTCGAGCGTGCTGCCCTCCGGGGCATCTCGGTTCCGACCGTCCTGGCCACGGGAAACGGCAGGGCCGGGTCGTGGACGGCGTTCCAGGTGTTGGATGGCACGCCGTGCTCGATAGGCACGCACAAGGCGATGGAGGAGTACATCAGTCACGTCGTGGCGGTGAGCGGCAGACTGCACCGGCCTACGGCCGGCACCACTCCTGGCTCCGGCTGGGGGGTGCGGCGGACCACTCCTGTTTCCTCGCGCCGGTTCCTGCTGGATCAGTTCTCCCCTCGCTGCCAGTGGCTGCCCTGGTGGTCGGTACTGGATGAGGCGCTCCAGTCGATCGATTCGCACCCGGTCGTTCACCTGCATGGTGATCTCAAGCCCGAGCACCTCCTTGTCGACAACCAACGTCTGCACGTCGTCGACTGGGAGGCGAGCGCCTGCGGGCCGGCCGTCCTCGACTACACCGACGTGGTCTTCCACCTCGTACGTGACCTGTTGTACGAAGGCGTACCGCCTGGACGCATCCCAGCCGATCTCGTTACCCGGCTGCCGTGCAATGGGCCTGTTCTCGCCTGGCGCCTGCTCCTCTGGCTCGACCGCCGGCGAACCCAGGACATCGACCTCGTCACCACCCACGACGTTCACCGACTCGCCGCCGAAGAACAGGCCGCCTCCGCATACAGGTTGCTCGCGCAGGCGATCGTGTTCCTCCGCGCCGCCGGCGTTCCTCGCTGAATCCCTACTTCACCGCTTGTCCAGGCGTACTGACGCCTGCGCTCATTTCCCCTTCTGCCCACCTCTGAACGGGAGTTTGTGATGCCTCGCACGAGCACGATCATCGGCAACAGCCACCTGGTCATCGACACCGCCATGGCCAGGCCGGACACGACGACCATTGTCGAGCGGAAGGGCCTCGGACACCCGGACACCCTGGCCGACCACCTTGCAGAACGGCTGTCCCGTGCCTACAGCCACCACACGGTCGCGCGCTTCGGCGCCGTGCTGCACCACAACTTCGACAAGCTCGCCCTCCTAGGCGGGGCCAGCGAGGTCCGATATGGCGCCGGCAGGATGACGGCTCCGGTACGGGTCCTGGTCAACGGGCGGGCAGCCCCCATGTGCGGGGGCGAGGAGATCCCCGTCGAGGAGATTGTTGAGTCCGAGGTCAGGGCGTTCTTCGCCGAGCGGCTCCCCGAGGTGTCGGACCACCTCGACATCGTCTTCAACATCACCAGCAACTCCAGCCCAGGTGCCGTCCTCACCGGCGACGGGGTCCCTGACCGTACGCGCTGGTTCAATCCGCGCTCCGTCGATGACCTTCGGGAACGGAGGGTGCGGCTGTCGAATGACACCTCACTGGGAACGGGCTGGGCTCCGGAGAACGCCTTCGAGTCGTTCGTCCGCGAGCTGGTGAACCACTTCTCCGGCGAGAGCGAGTTCACTCGTGCCAACGCTTGGTGCGGGTCCGACGTCAAGCTCATGGGCTACTGGGACGGCGACCAAGCCGACGTCGTGCTGTGCGTCCCGCAGAAGTCGCGCCACGTTGCCGCCCGGTCCGAGTACATCCGCAACGCGGAGACCGTCCTGGCCGAGTGCCACCGACTCGCCTGCCTGCGGCTGCCCGGTGCTCAGGCACGTTTCCGGCTCAACGCCCGCGACGTACCGGAGAACGACGAGTTGTACCTGACCTTCACCGGAAGCTCGATCGAGTCGGGGGACGAGGGCGTCGTCGGGCGCGGTAACAGGGTTAACGGGCTGATCACACCGCTGCGGCCGATGAACCTGGAGGGCGCCAATGGAAAGAACCCCGTCTACCACGTCGGCAAGCTCTACAACATCGCTGCCCAGCGCCTGGCCGAGAGACTGCACGAGACCACGAACGGGCACGCGGAAGTGCACCTGGTCAGCACCACCGGCCAGCGCCTCGATCAGCCGTGGCGCATCCTGGTGCGTCTCTCGGCCCAGGCCGCCGAGGTCGACAAGGTGCAGGCCCTCGTCGCGGAGACGCTGGGCGAGTTCCCGGCTCTGACCGACGAGCTGGTCTCGGACGGGATCGTGCTGAGCTGATGACGAAGCGGACGCTCGGAGAGATCCCCGCAGGATGCCGGCGGCGATTACTCGCGCACTACGGGCCTGCCGCTCAGCGGTGGCTCGATGCCGCCCCGGCGCGGCTGGCACGCGCGGCGGAACGCTGGAAGCTGTCGCTCGGGGCTTATCACGACGCCGGACATGCCTCAGTGATCGCGACGGCGACCTGCCTTGACGGGCGTCCGCTGCTCCTCAAGGCATGGTTCGACCCTTCCCGCTACCACCGGGAGCTGGACGCGCTGCGGTTCTGGGCCGGCGGGCCGATAGTCGGCGTCGAGGAGGCCGCGGACGACTTGGCGGTGGCCACCCTCGAACTCGTGGGAGGACAGCCCGGTGGCTCGTACCGGCCGAGGCGGGAGACTCAGATAGCGGCTGCGGCTCTCCATGGGTTGCATGCCTCTGGTCGGCGCAGGTGCCGACCGGACAGTCTTCCGCGCCTCGCTGACTACCTCGATAGGGAAGTCTGGCCCCGGCTCGAACGGCGAATACAGAGGGGCAGTCTCGGTGACTGGCGCGCCTTGGTCGAAGCAGGGCTCCCTGTCGTCGCCGACCTGGAGGAGGGTTCCCGTGTGGCGACGGTGCTGCACGCGGACCTGTATCGGGAGAACGTGCTGTTCGACCGGCTGGGGCACCCCCGGCTGATCGACCCACTTCCCATGGTGGGTGACCCGGCCTTCGACTGGGCATTCTGGACCGTCTACTACGACCTGGGGCGCGCTACCGACGGGCGACTGGCCATCGCCGCACGCGTCTCGCGGATTCCCGTCCCGGTGCTCGCGCCCTGGTGCCGTCTGCTGGCTGTCGACGGGCTCCTTTTCTACGTGGAGTCCGTCGACCCGCGGGCGCCCCTGATGGCAAAAGTGCTCACCCAGCTCTTGGCATCGACCTCACGGAGCAGATCATGACAACGCACATCCTCCGGCACGGCCAGACGGACTACAGCAAGCGGTACCTCATAAACGGCGACCCGGCCCAGTGCATCCGCTTGAACGAGGAAGGCCGGAGCTCGCTGAGCGGCGCTTGGAGCGTCCTGCCACTCCACTCCGTGACCACCTGGCTGACCAGCGAATT
Organism: Streptomyces sp. MCA2; assembly: GCF_023544705.1. Taxonomy (NCBI): domain Bacteria; kingdom Bacillati; phylum Actinomycetota; class Actinomycetes; order Kitasatosporales; family Streptomycetaceae; genus Streptomyces; species Streptomyces sp. MCA2. The sequence goes on along the minus strand of NZ_JAMJFM010000016.1, from coordinate 42,783 downwards.
CCCGCGGGCCCGTCAGACTGCCTCGCTCCTGATGGCTGTCCCGTCGGCCGCACTCGTGATCGACGCCCGGCTGAACGAACTCGACTACGGGGTATTCGAGGGCAAGTCCTTCCTCGAATACGCGTCCTGGCTCGACAAACACGGTTCCAGTCAGCGTCCGCCCGGCGCCGCGGAGTCCCAGCGCGAGGGCATACGCAGAATGCTCACAGGCGTGCTCGCTGCTGTGGAGCACCCCGGTCCGCGCGTCCTCGTCGGCCACGGACTACTGGTGTCCTTCCTCCTGTGGGACCGGCATCGCACCGGCAACGAGGCCATGCCGCTGTTCTTTCCTGAGGCCCCATACCTTGAGCCGGTCGCCATTTCGGACGACGAGCTGCCCATTCTGATCACGGCTCTCATGGATGATCTTGATTCGGGCAATCTTCGTGAGGCCACCGGCGGCAGTGACGCGTCGATATTGCGGGTCAGCGAGGGGCCAGCGGTTGCTACCGTCGATCCGGTATCCCCATCCCATCCGCCGGATCAGAAGGATCTTCCTCATGCATGATGCCCGCGCCCTGATTGAAATGGGTGCCGAAGCGGTTCGTCGGCTCGCTCGTCGCGGTTACTCTCTGGACCTGTCTGAGCTGGAGTCCCTCCAGTCCCGGCGCAACCAGAACATCCGCTCGGCCGACGAGCTGCGGGCAGAATCCAAGCGGGTGGCGAGCGAGGTCCAGCAGACGGCCAAGCAGGGTGGCGACATCTCCAAACTGAAGGAGCGCGCCCGCGAGCTGAAGGACCAGATCCGGCACATCGAGACCGAACAGGGTCAGGTCGAGGAGCAGCTCCGCGACCTCCTCCTCAGCATCCCGAACCTGCCGGACGATGCGGCCCCGGATGGCGACTCCGAGGACTTCGCGGTCGAGGTCCGACGGGTCGGTACTCCGCCGGCCTTCCCTTTCGAGCCGAAGGATCACGTCGACCTCGGCGAGGCCATGGGCATTCTGGACTTCGCGCGGGCGACGAAGCTGTCCGGCCCGCGCTTCGCGGTCTCGCGCGGTGCGGGAGCAGCGCTGGAGCGTGCCCTGGCCACGCTGTTCCTTGACCTGCACACCCGTCGGCACGGGTATATCGAGCACGCTGTCCCGTACATGGTCACCCGCAAGACGATGACCGGCACAGGACAGCTGCCGAAGTTCGAGGAGGACCTGTTCAAGACCGGCGTTGCCGACCGCGAGCTGTTCCTGATCCCGACGGCCGAGGTGCCGCTGACCAACCTCTATGCCGACGAGATCATCCCTCCGGCCGAGCTGCCGCTGGGGCTCACCGCGCACACGCCATGCTTCCGGTCGGAAGCCGGGTCGTACGGCCGCGACACCAGGGGCCTGATCCGCCAGCACCAGTTCGCCAAGGTGGAGATCGTCCGGATCGTCGACCCGGCGGACGCTGACGCTGAGCTGGAGAAGATGGTCGGCCACGCCGAGGCGTGCCTCAAGGAGCTGGGCCTCGCCTACCGGGTCGTGACCTTGGCGGCCGGCGACACGGGCTTCTCCGCTCAGCTCACGTATGACATTGAGGTCTGGATCCCGAGCCAGAACACGTACCGCGAGATTTCCTCGGTCTCCAACTTCGGCACCTTCCAGGCCCGCCGTGCGAACATCCGGACCCGAGGTGAGGACGGCAAGGCCAAGCTCGTCGCCACCGTCAACGGCTCCGGTCTCCCCGTCGGCCGCACCCTGGCCGCTCTGCTTGAGCAGTGTCAGCAGCAGGACGGCTCCATCCTCCTGCCCGAATCACTCGTCCCGTACCTCGGCTTCCGCCGTATCTCGGCGGACGGAACACCGGAGGCATAACGTGCTCGTCGGCGTCTGCGATTTCCCCGGGAGCTACGCCTTTCCACCTGCCGGATACGGCGGAATCGAACGATGGCTGTGGGCGGTCGCTGTAGGCGCCCGAGCCGCAGGCGCCGACGTACACCTTCTTGGGCCGGGCTGGCTCACGGACCTGGAGAACGACTGGGTCCGTCGGCCGGTCCGTCTCGAAGACATCACCGCTGGATCACTCGCCGAGCGCGAGCTCCGCAGCACCGGATACGACCTCTTGGTCGTGGGGCACGAGTACCCGTCGCTGCCTTCTTGGACGCGCACCTGGAACGAGCTGGGCTGTGACGTCGCCACGTTCCAGCACTCGCCCGTCTTCCAGCACGCCGGTACGGCCTTCGACGGTCAGCGATCACGGCTCTACTGCTACTCGCCGGAGATGATCGAGCGGTATGCCGACCACCAGCCGATCCCCGAACTCGCCGTTCACCTCGGCCTGCGCGAGGAGGAGCCTCCGGCCGTCGCCGGTAGCGACCTCGTGTGGCTCGGCCGAATAGATGAGGAGAAGGCACCGCATATCGCCGCTCGCGCCGCCCAGATCCTCGGCCGCCGGATACAGATCGTCGGGCCTGTCTTCGACGACGCGTATGTGCGACGTCACGAACGCCTCTTCAGCGCGGACCACGTGAAGTGGGTCGGTGAACTCGGCGGCTCCGCCAAGACCGCTGCCATTCGCGACGGCTCCGTCTTCGTCTCCACGTACGCCCGTACGTACGTGGAGGCCGGCGCCGCGGTCTTCGGCGAGTCCCTCCGTGCTGGCACTCCCATGGCTGCGCTCACATGGCGCGAGGGAACCTGCGCCGAGGCGGCCCTGTGCGATCAGACGGGCGTGATCACGGTGGCCGACCCCGACGAGGACGATGAAACAGCAGCGGAGCTTCTCGCCCTGGCGATCGAACAGGCCGAGGACCTCAAGCACATGGAGGTCCAGGAAGTCGGCATGCATCGCTTCGATGCGGCCCGCCACTTTACGGCGATGTCGACTCAGCCATGCTGACGAGCGGCCTCAGAGGGTTCGTGCCCGGGGCGCCGACCGATACAGAGGTCCTCTTACCTGCGGTCTTGCGCCGAGCTCTCGGGGCACGCTGGGAGTTCACTGTCGCCGACGGGCGGATCACGATCGAGCATGTGCACAGGGGATCGCCGTACCGTCCGCCCCGTCGGGCTCCATCGTGGGAGGAGCTATTGGCGGAGCTGAATTCGGGCTTTGTGGCCCAGGGCGTTCTCCGGGACGACTGTCTGCCACTTCGATGGGGCCGTGAGACTGAGCTGACAATCTCAGCCGTCCAAGCTCTCGACCCCCTTCTCAAGGACGGGCGTCCGCTGACCTATCGAAGAGGCTTCCTGTCCCAACCCGTCGTTCGCTTCACCGGACAGCGCGACGCATCAGGTGACCTGCGGGAAGGGTTTCTGACCTCGTTCGTCAACATCTCCCGTGTCCAGCCGATTCAGTGCATGGACGAGTACGGGGCGATCTTGGATGGCTGGCTTAGCGTCATGTCGCGATTGGGTTTCCATGCGCGCCACATCAGCGTCCACGGCAAGCTGGCAGCATGGCGGCGATGCCCAGTCCAAGGCGTGACACTTCGCTTCAACCACCTCGACCTGCCTCTTGGCGACATCGTCCTCCTTTGGAACGCCGACAACCCTGCGCGCATGGCAGTAGACCTCGGCACCGGGCTGGAACGGCTGGCCTGGGCACGAACGCGGATGGCGTGGCACGACCTTGTCTTCGGCAAGTACGCGCTCGTGGCAACCCCGCGGACGCTGGACGCCGTCCGTACCGCCACACTCCTCCTCGCGCACGGCATCCGTCCCGCCGCGCGAGGAGCCGGCGGAATCACACGCCGGGTGATCGGAACGATCGCCTCCGATTCGGCGGGGCTGCTGGGCGTCAGCTCCCTGGTTCGTTCCTCGTACCGCTATTGGCGACTGTTCGGTGAACCGAATGCGCCATGGCCAGCCGTGGCCATGGCGATCGAGGAGGAGCTGGGCATCTGAAGGAAGGCTTCTGGCCAGGCGGGGTAGAGCTGTGTATGACTGCCCCTTGGGCCTATGACGTCCCTTCGACACACGCGGCGACAGCCTTCTGAAGGCCCGGGAAGTCTGTCTTCATCGGGCTGAGGCGCTCCAGACGGGACAGTCTGATCGTCTTCTGGCTCGGGCACCGCTCGTCGAGGACACGGGTGGGCAGGACGTAGAAGGTCCACTGGTCGAGGCCCAGGGGGTCGAGGGTCTGCTTGTCCTGGTGGTGCAACAGGCAGAAGACGTACACGTCCGAGCGGCGCAGTACGTCGGCCGAGGTGGTGCCGGCGTGGGCATCCCAGCCGGAGGTCGGTGCGATGGAGAACGAGATCTCCGACAGCTGAGACTGTGCCCACGACTGCAGGTATGCCGCCGACTTCACCTCGACGCGCCACTCCTCGGGCGTACGGATGTCTACGGTGTCCCATTCAGTGCGGGTACCCGTGGCGGCGCCCAGGGCCGTGGCCACAAGGTACTCGGCCAGGACACCGCGCATGGTGTTGTTAGCCAGGTCGGAGCATGCCCAACTCCAGAACTCGCCGAGCTTCCCGACTGTTTCACCGTAGGCCCGTATCGGCTCCCTGCCGCTGCGACGCATGATGGTCAGCGGACCAAGATCGGTGGTGCTCATGCTGTCCTCCGGACGGCGGTCTGGGGCAAGTGAGGCTCAGCATGACAGCAGGCACTGACAGTGGAGTTGGGATTTTCGCGACGCCTGGGCCGGCGCCGTACGGGTGGGGCGAGGACAGCTGATGCGCCGACCATTAGTGATCGGCTCATCAGCCGTTCGCCGACCGCTATCCGGGTTTGCTCAACGGGTCGGTGTCCTCGCTGTGGTCAGCGGCGTGGTGTGCGTGATGCCGTTGGTGCCGGTATCTGCCGTGGGGAAGCCACCTGACCGTTGAACTGGTTGGCCTGTGGGCTTTTCGGGGCCGGGGCCGGGGCGTAGACGGGGAGGTCCGCGGTGTGACGCAGGCGCCAGACGAGGACATCGCTTATGGCATCGGCGGTGTCCAGTTCTCGGCGGGCGGCGGCCTCAGCGAGCAGGGCGTGGGGGTTGTGGCCGGCGCGTTCGGCGTCGGCGAGGGTGGCTGCCAGGGCATCCCAGCCGGGCTCGGCCAGGACCGTCTCAGCGACCTCTGGCAGAGCGGCGCGCAGGGTGCTCGCGTGGTGGCGGCGCAGCGATGGGGCGATACTGCGACCACGCTCACTCAGCACGGTGACGGGCTCGCGGGCTGCCTGCTGGTAGGCGGCCCGCAGATGGTCGGCGGCCTGGCGGGCGGCCTCGGCCTGCTGTGCGTGTTGTCGTTTCGCGTGCCAGTGGGCGGCGGCGATGGCGACGAAGACCAGCGCGTCGAGGACCATCGCGGTGCTGGAACCGTCCTCGCCGCGGCCGAACGCGGGCCCGCCGCGGACTAGCTCGCGGGCCGCCCGGCGCAGGTGCTGTGCGTGGCGGAACTCGGCTCGGGTGTGGGAGCGGGAGGCCCGCTCGAATGCCCAGGCCGCCTGGCGCAGCTCGTTGCGGGTGTGGAGCGCGGATGTCTTGGCAAGGGCATCGAGAACCTCGCCGGTGGCGGCGATCTGGGCTGCCGCCGCGCTCTCGTCACCGCTGTGGCCCACGACGAGCAGCGCTTGCCAGGCCGCGTGGGTGGTGGTGCGTCGTGCCGCAGCGGGCGCCGAGGGGCTGGTGCGGCGTTCAGGCCGCTCACTGTCGATGGTTTGCGTTGAGGCGGGGTCGGTGGCGAAGCGTTCCTGGATGCGCGGCAGGGACAGGTCGGGGGCAAGGGTGGAGCCCGCGTAATAAATGGGCTCCTGGCCTTTGTTGCGGTCGCCGGGCAGAGCGACCTTGTAGCCCTTCAGGTCGCCGGAGGGCAGCACCCTTGTACGCACGAGAACCCCGGCGTCCTTGAGACGGTCGAGGAACTCGTTGGTGGAGGTAGCGCCGGCGACCGCGTAGCGGACGGTCTCGCGTAGTTCCTCGCGCACGGCGCGGTCCCGGCCCTGGCGTTTGGCCTTGTGCCGCTCGGCGCTGGTGGTGCGCTTGGCCGCGGTGCCGTCGCCGGGTGCAACACGACGTAGGTCGTAGTGGGCTTCGACGCGGCGGGCCTCGGCTTGGGCGCGGCGGGCTTCGTTGTGCAGCCGAGGTCGACGGCCGTCGTCGCGTACGAGGGTGGCGATGATGTGGATGTGGTCGTCGGCGTGACGGACGGCCGCCCACCGGCAGGCTCGTTCGTCGCCGTCGGGGGCGATGCCGGTGGCGGCGACCGTGCGGTGGGCTATGGCGGCCCATTCTTCGTCGGACAGGTTCGGGTCCTCGGGACTGGCTCGCACGGACAGGTGCCACACGTGCTTGGTGGGACGCCGGTTGGTGGGCAGGGCGTTCACGGGCCGGTCGAGCAGGCGCTGAAGCTGCTCGTAGGTGGCGTTGGGGTCGCGGCCGGGGTCAGGGGTGAGCGGGTCGTAGGCGGCGACCAGGTGCGGGTCGATGTGCTCTTCGTGGGTGCCGGGTCCGTAGAGGTAGCGGATCAGGCCGACTGTCTTGCTGCCGCGCTTGTGGATACTGGGGATCATGCCGGGGCGTCACCGTTGCGGTGGGCAAGCATGGCGTCGGCGGCGTCCTCCATGCGGCGGGCCGCGTCGAGGACCGCCTGGGCGGTGGCGTCGAGGTGGGGTGCGTCAGCGCCGGAGTTGAGATCCTTGGCGACCTGGTTGAAGAGGCCGTGGATGCGGCCCAGGTGCCGACGGGCGGCGAAGATTTCGTCGATGACTTCGCGTTCGGTGGCTATCTCAGCGGCGGTGCGGTGCAGGTCGCGGGCTGCCTTGTCCACGGCGTAGGCCAGGAAGGCGGCGTTGCTCATCTCGCACTGGCCGGCTGCCTTGGTGAAGCGCGCGAACTCGGAGTCGTTCATGCGGCAGCTGGGCTGATGCAGACGCTTGAGCGGCTTCGGCTGCCGAGCACGTTGGCGCTTGCGCGAGAGCGACTCGACTGGCCGTTCCCCACCAGGCTGCGGCCCGCCCTCGGTCGCTGCGTGCTGGCCCGGTGCCCCCTGGTGCCGGGCCATTCCTGCCACCCCAGGGGCGGCAATCCCGGGAGCATTGCTCCCGGTACAACTTGCTGTGCCGTTTGGGGCTGTGGTTGTCATCTCCGTTTCGCCGATGGGAGGTTCGTGGTGTGTGTCGTGCATTGAGCGGCTCTCCTTTGGTGCTGTGGGTGGAGCGGGTTCAGTGGGGGTGGCTGGCGCCAGCGGCCTTCAGCTCGGTCTTGACGGTGCGGACGACCTCGCCGGCGGTGTCGCTGGCGACGCTGTAGCCGTCCTCGCGCACGGTGTCCTCCAGCAGGTCGCGGGAGAGGCATCCGGTCTCGCCGAGGATGCGATGGGCGTATTCGGTGAGGAGGTCCCGTGTCGCCCGCGGCTTGTGGCCCGGGCGATTCGGCTTCGCCCGCCCGGCCTTGCCCGGATCGGCATCCGTCGGTTCCTCGCCCGGTATCACCTCCGGGCTCGTAGTGGTGCGGGCGGACCTGTACGGGCGGTTTTTTCCCGGTTCCGGACGGACAGCCCGGTCGGTGGTGTCATCGCCCGCATCGCCCTCGGGCGGGCGGCCGGGAGTCGCTGCCCGCTTCGTCGCTGTGGTGCGCGGTCGGGCAGGCGGGGAGCCGCCCGTCGTGCCTGTGGCGAGGGCGGGCCAACGCTGGGGCAGCGGAATGGAGGCCAGGGCGAGCGCCTGTTGCCGAGTGGCGAGCTTGCGCAGCAGCAGCTCGTCCTGGCGTTCGTCACGGTCGATGTCGGCCTGCTCCAGTGCTTGGTGTAGACGGCGGGTGAGTCGCCGGCTTCGCCCCTTGGCACGCCGTTCGGGCGTCATGGCCTCTGTCCGGAGGATCAGGGTGACGGCCCGGTCGAGGGCGCGCTCGCGGATGATCCGGGCGGCGTCCGCGTCTCGGTCGGCAATCCCCAGACGGGCCAGCAGTCGTTCCCGCATCTGTCGGGCGAGGACGGCGGCCAGACTGCGGGAGTCGGCGTGTGGGCTGCGGTGGCGCAGTTCGATGCCCATGGCCAGGTGCCACAGCATCGCCGCCAAAACCGGGCCGACGAAGGCCCGCACGGTTCCGCCCACCAGCCCGGACTCGGCATAGGCGGGCAGGATCTGCACGCCGGTGATCACCCAGGTGAGCGTGCCGGGCAGGCCGGGCGCCTGCTTCGGGCCGTTAAGGTTCTGCCGGGCGAGCAGGGCGGTGGCGAACAGGCCGAGCTCGGCGGCGGCGAACATCGCGGCGCGCTCGACGGTGCTGCCCATATCGAGGTAGTCGGCGGCGAAGCGCCAGCTGGTGTCCGCGCTGTAGGCGGTGCAGCCGATCGCGGCGACAGCGGCAACCGGGATGGCGGCGGTGCCCCGTCGCTGGCCGACACCGGGTTTCCGGGTGCGTCGGCGCAGCAGCCATCCAGCGAGCAAGGCGACGACGAGGAACGGCGCGCCGATCGCGAGCAGGGACAAGGGTTCGAAGGGGTAGGTCACGCAGCTCCCTGTCGGGTGATTTCCGCGGCGGCGAGGTCGAGGCGCGTCGGGTGAGGCGTGGTGCGGGGCGCGTTGCCTCGGGCGCGGCCGTCGGGGCCCACACGTCGACTGCGGCAGGGTTCGCCCTCGCGGGCATGGCACCACGGGCACCGGACGCCAAGGGCGTCCGGGAGCCCTGCGGCGACGGCGGCCTCGCGTGCGGCACGGGCCGGGCGGTAGGGGGCGAGCGCGGCGCGGATTGTCGGTGGGACGCACGATCCGATGGCGCGCAGACGGGCCTCCACGTCGAGGTGCGGGCCACCGTTGGTGAGCTGTCGGTGCGTCGAGGGCGCAGCCGTTCCGGTGGCCACGGCCTGCCGGGTGCCGAGCAGTTCGGCCCGCCATGCGGTCGGGTCGTCGGGGTCGGCGGCCGGCGCGGGGTCAGTGTGCCGGTCGATACAGTCGCGGGGGTACGTGCGCCACGCGCGGGCGACGTCCACGGGCAGGATCGGGTAGGGCGAGTCGAGGACGTGCGCCCGAATCACCTCGCGGACATCCCAGCAGTGGTCCGTGGCGAAGGGGACGTCGTGGAGCAGTTCGTGCCACTGGGCGAGCTGGTCGCGCGCCTCGCCTGGGTCGGTACGGATCGTGCGGGGGTCCAGGCGGCCGATGTAGGCGAGGACGGCGGCGACTTCGCGGCGTTCCAAGGGGGTGGGTTACTCCATTCCTGTCGGTTCGTCGAGGGCGGCGAGGAGGGCGGCGGTGTGTGCTTCGGCGCGGGTCATGCCGCCTGCGAGTGGGGCGGCACCGCCGGGCAGGGCGCGCAGGTTCGGCCGTTCCGGGGTGGGAGTGCGTTCCCGGGCAATCCATGTGCGCCAGTCGGCGCCCCACGCGGCGGCTGGGCGGGGCGCCCACGTCGCCCGGTAGGTGCGCCACTTCTCGTCGGCCGCCCGCAGACCGTGCTCGCCGAGTCGGGCGAGGTGCCCGTCGTGCCGCAGCCAGGCCCAGGTGGCGTCGTCGATCTCCCACTGGACGGCGGTAATGAGGGCGGCAGAGCTGCTGCTCTTACCGTTCACCTTCGGTTCACTACCGTTCTGGGGGTCGGAATCCGTGCCCCCGGAGGGCTGGAATCCGGTCCCCCCAAGGGTCGGAATCCGGTCCCCGGGGCCGTTATCCCGCTCCCCTTCGAAGACGTCGGCAGGGTCGGATTCCGGCCTTCCGAGGGTCGGAATCCGACCCCCCGAAGGGGCCGAATTCCGGTCCCCCTCGTCTGCTTGGTCGGCGAGGAAGAAGGCGGCGATCGGGAGGTGGTAGTACGTCTCTCCGCGTGGCCCCTTGCGGCCCGCGAGCTGCGTCAGCTCCCCGCTGGCGATCAGCTTCGTGAGGGCGTCGCGCACGGCCGTACGTGAGGCGTTCGAGCGCTTCATGAGGGTGGGCACGGACGCGTACGCGATGCAGCGGCGATCGCGGCACCGGTCGGCGATCAGGGCGAGGACCATGCGGGCGGTGCCCTTGCTGTTGCTGTGGTCCCACACCCATTCGCGGGCGTCGTAGCTCATCGGGTGGCGGCTCCTTCATCAGGGCAGGCGGGTGCGACGGGCCCTCTTCGGGCGGTGCACAGGGTGGTGGGGGTGGGGCACGCGGTCCCCGGTGCCGACGTGTCGGTGAGGGCCGCGAGGGCGCGTGAGGATGAGACCCGGCCACAGGTGATTCCTTGGCCCAGGGCGCGCTGGGGTTTCTGTTCCTGCGGGCCAGCGCTCCAGGCGGAACACCAAGACAGCCACACCCGCGCGCGAAGATCCAGCGTTCGACCGAGAAACCACACAGCTCACGGCGAACGCGTACTCGGCGGCGTATCCGAAGCTGCCAGCCGGTGCGCTGATGCCGGTTGCTAGCGGCTGCAGGGCCGCCCTGCGAGCCTGGGTCGGCCGTCCTCAGACCCGCGACGAGGCGGGGCCGTTCCTCCGGCTCCGGTCAGGCTGCCTGGACGTAGGTCGAGGTAGAGAGCAGGTCCGCGAGCCGCGCGGCGCTCTGGGGGGCTGATCGTCGTCGTGAACCCCGCGCATACACGCTGGAGAGCGGCGTCCCTCGCCGAGTCCACCTTCTGACGGACGGCGCGGGCTCCTTCGGGGGCGATGACGGGCTGGATGACGGCGGGTTCGGTCTGGCGTTGGGGCATGGACGTCCTCAGGGCGGCGTTCGGTCGGCGACCCGCCGGTGTGTGGTGAGGGCCGGCGGGTTGGCTGGGGAGGTCCATGGTCCGGAGAATCGCCGGTTAGGCTAACCGGCGTTCGTCGGCTATGTTGCGCCCTTCATCGCCTCGGTCGGCAGGGTGAATTCCACCGGCCTCGCCCCGCTACAGCGGGTTCTGCTCGATGCCGATCCGGTCCCAGTCCATGTACCGGCCGAACTTCTTCGGCTCGTCGATGACGATCCCGGAGAAGAGGAACCGCAGCACCGCGTTGCGCCGCTCGTCCGTCATGTCCTCAGCGTTCCAGGCAGCCCGCGCGCCCGGGCCCGTCAGACCGTCGAGGAGCACCATCGGACGGACGACGACCTTGCGCTGAGCCTTGGCGATCCGGTCGGTGATCTCCTTGCGCATCTTGCGGTACTCCGCCGTGGAGATCTCCTTCGCGGTCCACATCTGGTTTAGTTCGCCGAGCAGCCGCTGGTCGTCCTCCAGCTCCTCGGTCACGCTCTCGGAGAGGTTGCTGCTGGCGAGTCGGCCGTCCACCCGTAGCTTGCCGAGCAGTTCGACCGCGGCGTCGGCGACGAAGTCCTCCAGCGTCTGGGCCATGATCGACCGGGTGCACTTCTTCTCGTCGTTCCGGCCCCGGCGGTTGCACTGGTAGACCGGCCCGGTGCCCTTGGCCGTCCCGGACATCAGCGTCCCGCACCGCCCGCACATAACCAGACCGCGCAGCAGGTAATACCGCTGCACGGGCTTGCTCAGCGCCTCCCGGTACGCCGCCGATCGGTACTCGCGCCGCGTCCGCGCCTCCGCCCACACGCCCGCGTCGATGATCGCGGGCCAGGTGCCCGGGCCGATCTCCTCACCCTGATGCATGCGGATTCCGGCGACGTGCCGGGAGTCGAGCAGCGCGCGGACGGTGCCGCCCGTCCATGCCTTGCCGCCGGCCGTGTGGATGCCCCGGCTGTGCAGGTCCTTCGCGATCGGTGCCGGGCCCTCCCCCTTCAGGTAGCGGTCGAACACCTCCCGGACGATCTCGGCCTCCTCCTCGACGATCGTCATGCCGTCCTTGGCGTAACCGAACCGCCTCACGCCGCCCTGCGGCTTGCCCTCCCGCGCCCGGTCCTGCATCGCGGACTTCAACCGCCGTGAGGTGTCGTCCGAGGAGCGGCATGCGTGCGCGACCTCGATGCGGAGGATGAAGCGGTCGTCGGGGTCGGCGAGGTCCCGCCGGTTCGCCTCGCCGTGGAGGGTGATCGCGTGGTCGTCGGAGACCTGGAGCAGCTCCTCCAGGTCCCGGGGCTGACGCATGAGCCGGTCGGGGTGGTAGGCGATGATGTGCCGGAAGCTGCGATTCCGGGCGTCGTTCAGAAGTCGGTCCCATCCCGGCCGCTTCCGCTTGCGGCTCCAGGCAGAACGGCTGTTGTCCACGAAGACGTGGGCGGGATCGATCACGAGGCCTCGCCGTTCGGCGATCTCGCGGCAGATGCGCTCTTGGCGGTCGACGCCGGTCTGGTCGTCATCGTCCGCCTGGGATATGCGGCAGTAGATCGCCACCGGCTTCCAGGTCTTCCGCCCCTCCGGCACCTACTTCATCACCACCGACATCCGCCCCCTCGGCCACGACGACGGCTTCGCCTTCTGCCGCGCCCTGCCCGAACGCGCCGGCGTCGTCGCCATCCCCAACGCCGTCTTCTACGACCACAAGGACCAGGGCGCGCCGTACGTCCGCTTCGCGTTCTGCAAGCGGGAAGAGGTACTGCGGGAGGCGGCGGAACGGCTCAGCAAACTCTGACCGAGGCCCCGCGGGGCGCTCCGGCGCCCCGCCCCCTCACCACCAGTACTCCTCGGTCGGCGGCGCCTCCGGAATACACCTCACTGAGGAGCGACCGGCATGGCCTCGAAGTCGTCGAAGAGGTACGCATAGACCTGAGCCAGGTACGCCCTCAGCTCCCGCTGGTCCGGGAATGGCACATAGGTCAGCCCGAACCACTGCTCCACCGTCAGCGGCTGGTTCGCCACAAGGTGCTTCAGCCCCGCACGAATCGTGTCCTGATAGTCGGGCCAGGCCGCATCGAACGTCTCGCGGAGCATTCCGAGGTCGTCGACCGCTTCGACGCCGAGAATTCCGGCACAGAAGTTCACCAAGCGGCGATCGACGCCAGGTACGTCCAGACCGATATCGGCGAGCGCGACGGTGACCGGGTCTATTTCCTCGTAGCCGCCCGGGTACGGGTAGAGCGTGGTGTTCCGCAGGTCGGCCTCGTTCTCCGGTCCGTCCTCGCTCTCCAGATCCTGCGCCGGGCGGTACACCCCGTACAGCAGGCCGCGCGTCGAGAAGTCCGCGTAGACGTAGTTCACTTCACCGCTCGGGCTGTACGGCCGCCGGGGATCGATGGTGATCGCCGTGGCCTTTCCCAGGCAGTTCTCGCCCTCTCCGTAAACCGCCTCGAACGGCAGAATCGGTGCGAGATCATGATTCTTCAGCGCCGCCTCACGCAGGGCGTCGTCCGCTTGGACCAGAGCGTCCTCGGTGTCGAAACGGCTGGCCCACGGGCCGGTGCGCGGTGGCAGTTCGTCGCGCATTGTCATGAAACGGAGACTCCGTCCATCGAGAGTTCGAGCTGATCGGGCGCGGCCAATCTTCCCACGCGCAACCCGTGGTGCGACGGGGCGTCAAACCCCGTAGCCGGGCGGCGGGACATCATCCGGGGACTCCGGCGGCTCCTTGCGGTCGCCGTAGAAGTAGTCGTACAGATCCTGGAGGTAGGCGTACAGAAGGTCATCGCGCCAGAAGTTGACCCTGGTCAGCTCGTACCAGTCCTCTACGGTGGCAGACCGCTCACGAAGCAGGTACTCCAACGCTTCACGCAGATTCCGGGCGTCTGGCGATTTAGGGTTTCGGACGATGTACGACTTGTAAACGGGGACGTCATCGATGAACTCAATATTGAGGCAGGACCTGAAGAATTTACCGACCCCGCCCACCTCCGCGAAAAAATGCGGGATACTCGATGGCCTGAACTGCCTGGAGTACATTCCCACCTCACCTATTGAAGATTTTTACCGGCTCCGGGAACATGGTCACCAATCTGTGTCCGCCATTCCCATCCGGCGCATATATCGCCTTTATCTTCGCATGCTGAAAGTCGACCGGCTTATAGTTGATGCTTTCATCGGCATTCATCGGGTTGTCGGGGTCAATGTAAAATCCGCGGAACTTTTGACTGTGATCACCAGGACCCCAGGCATCTTCGGGCGAGAATATTACTTCGTGCCTGTTGGAGTTGGGCATTCGTGTTCTATCGCCGTCAATTCTACCCCTGGCATGCTCATCCGCATACATGAATGCGTCACCTTGATCCCCCTTAAAGGCCGTGGAGAAGGAATCGCACTTATGTTTCTTTCCTGTCTCTGCATCCAGGTACGCGTCCTCCCCCAACCGCTCCTTGGCGTTCGGTCCGTGCACCGGGTCGATCTTTTTTTCGGTCTGCACATAGCCGCCTTGGCGGGTAATACGCGGATTACCGTCGCCGTCCTCGAGCAGTTTCCCGTTCCCGTCCTTGGGCCCGGTCGGTGTGCCCAGCCGGTCCTTCAGCATGTCGTCGGTCGGATCGAGATGCCGCTGCGGACCGTGACCCTGCCGACGGAGGTCATCGACGCGCTCGCCCACGCGCTTCTCGTACTTGTCACGAAGGTCGTCCTCGCCGAGTACCCGCTGGCCGAGCTTCAGGTGAACCGCATCCCGCTCGTCCTGGTGACGCCGCAGGTCCTTCCGTATCGCCTCTTCGGCGTCGTCGATGTTCTTCTTGGTGATATCCAGCCCGTGCCCGATCGACCGGTGCCCCCTGGCCATGGACTTGGACATGTCCGTGATCATGGAGTCGATGATCGGGCGGACCGCCTTCTGCATGATCATCCCGAATCTGCCCTTGCCGAGCAGTTTTCCGCGCGTTTTGGAGTCCAGATTGCTGCTGTGGTGCTCCACTCGCTGCGCATGCCCGTGGGCTTCCTTGGCCGCTTTCGCCAAGTGTCCCGTGTCCGCCCGGAACCCCTTGCTCATGCCGCACCCCCCGCAGCGCCCAGCGCAGCGTCAACGCCCTTGAAGACAAGACCGGATACGGCTTTCTCGATCTCTGCCTGGAAGGGCTCGATCGCCATGGAGACCAGTTCGGCGATGAGGACGTCCTCGATCTCCTGGATGACCTCTCTGATGATGCGTTTGCCGATCTCGATGGCTGCCGCCTCGGCGGCTGCCGCGATGCCGAGGGTGGCCACCGTCGCGGCGGCCGCGGCCGCCATCTCGACTGCGGTGATGACGAGTTGGGCGATGACCACGCCCTTGGCCACGACCACGCCGACGGCCGCCACCTCAAGTGCCGTGGCGAGCACGTCGCAGCAGTTGGTCAGGACCGTGTGGTGTTCGCCGGAGACTTGGTTCCACCGGCTGAGCAAGGCATCGTAGGAGGCACCCTCGTAGGCGTCCGCGAGTCCTTTCAGCGTGGAGTCCAGCCCGCTGTGCCCCTCCGCGAGGTTCTGGCCGAATTCCCGTACGTGGCCGGCCCACGCCCGCAGTTCGTCCTCGTCGATGTCGGGCCATTCCAGGCCCATCAGGTCCATGATCCAGACGACTTCATCAGGCAGCTCGATGGACACCGCCGGCCTCCCCCTTGGCTCCGCGTCCGCTCAACTCCGCGTATGTGGACGAGCGATGTGCCCAGTACGGTTCCACGGCCGGCCGAAGATGATCAAGTCGGCCGGAAGGGGCATCGCCGACAGAGCCGGAGCGCGAGCCGTGCGCCGCACCGGCCGACCAGGCCCCCGTCACCAGACAGACGCGGGCCCCGGAGCCGAAAGCTCCGGGGCCCGCGCAGCAGGGTGGGTGTGGGACGGACGGGGCTCAGGCCTCGTCGTCACCCGGCTTCTCTTCGGAGTCGCCTTCGATCTCGGCTTCCAGGCCGAGCTGCTCGACGATCCACTTGTCGAATTCGATCGAGGCGCGGACCCAGCTGACCGTGCTCGACACGAAGTGTTCGAGCGAGACACCGGTGCCGATCAGCATCGATGCTTCACCGATCAGACGGACCGTGCCGTCGTCATGGGTGTGGGTGTAGGCCTTGGGCCACAGCGTCCGGCGGTTCCAGTCGTCGATCGCCTCCAGCAGCTTCGACTTGTCGTCGATGCCGTGGGGACGGTCATAGAACGTACGGACGGAGAAGATCTGCTGCTCCTCCTCGCCCCGGAACATGAAGTACGTGCGGAACTGCTCCCACGGGGCGGCGAGGTCACCCTCCTCGTCGACGACGTACTTCAGCTCCATCTGGTCGAGGAGCTGCTTGACCAGGTCCTGGTCTGGCACGACGGGACCATCAGGCCCCGCGGGCTCGGGTTCGGGCTGGCCCCCGAAATTCGGAATCGAGGACGGGTCGATGCTCACCGTGGAATTCCCTTCGTATGGTCCCTGCCATCCTCCCCCACATCCGCCCCGTCCTGGCAACCCGGGACGGAGCGGATACGGGCAAGGCGGCGGTCAAGGTGTCGGTCAAGCTGTCGGTCAAGCTGTCGGTCAAGGACATGATCAGGGACGCGGCCGGGCGGGAGGCCCGGCGCCCGGATCGCGGCGCCGGTCAGGCCCCGGGCGCCCCGTCCGACTCCACCGACAGCCGATCACCGTCCACATCCACCCGCACGGTGTCCCCGTCGTGCACCTCGCCCGCCAGGATGGCGCGGGCCAGCTGGTCGCCGATGGCGGTCTGGACCAGACGGCGCAGCGGCCGGGCGCCGTAGGACATGTCCGGGGCCGGAGCGTCGATGACCGGCTCCTGGCCGAGCCAGGCGAGCCAGGTCAGGGCACGGTCGGTGACGTCCAGCCGGAGCCGGCGGTCGCCGAGGCGGCGCTGGAGGTGGTCGAGCTGGATCCGGGCGATCCGCTGGAGCTGGTCCGTGCCGAGCGGGTGGAAGACCACCACGTCGTCGAGCCGGTTGAGGAACTCGGGGCGGAAGGACGCGCGGACGGTCTCCAGTACCTTCTCCCGCTTCTGGTCCTCCTTGAGCAGCGGGTCCATGAGGAAGGTGGAGCCGAGGTTGGAGGTCAGGATGAGGATGGTGTTGCGGAAATCGACCGTTCGGCCCTGGCCGTCCGTGAGCCGGCCGTCGTCGAGGACCTGGAGCAGGATGTCGAAGACGTCGTGGTGGGCCTTCTCGACCTCGTCCAGCAGGATGACGGAGTACGGGCGGCGGCGGACCGCCTCCGTCAGCTGGCCGCCCTCCTCGTAGCCGACATAGCCGGGCGGCGCGCCGACCAGCCGCGCGACGCTGTGCTTCTCGCCGTACTCCGACATGTCGATACGGACCATCGCCCGCTCGTCGTCGAAGAGGAAGTCCGCGAGCGCCTTGGCCAGCTCGGTCTTGCCGACACCGGTCGGGCCGAGGAAGAGGAAGGAGCCGGTGGGGCGGTCCGGGTCGGCGATGCCGGCGCGGGTGCGGCGGACGGCGTCGGAGACCGACCGTACGGCCTCGGTCTGGCCGATCAGCCGCTTGCCGAGCTCCTCCTCCATCCGCAGGAGCTTCTGGGTCTCGCCCTCCAGCAGACGGCCGGCCGGGATGCCGGTCCAGGCGCCGACCACATCCGCGATGTCGTCGGGACCGACCTCCTCCTTGACCATGGACTCCTTGGACGCCTCCTGCTCGGCCTCGGCGGCGGCCGCCTCCTCCAGTGCCTGCTCCACGCCCGGGATCTCGCCGTAGAGCAGCTTGGAGGCGGTGTCGAAGTCGCCGTCGCGCTGGGCACGCTCGGCCTGGCCGCGCAGCTCGTCGAGCTTCTCCTTGAGCGCACCGACCCGGTTGAGGCTCTCCTTCTCCTTCTCCCAGCGGGCGGTCAGCCCGCGCAGCTCCTCCTCCTTGTCGGCGAGGTCCTTGCGCAGCTTCTCCAGCCGCTGGAGCGAGCCGGCGTCGGTCTCGTTGCGCAGCGCCAGCTCCTCCATCTTGAGCCGGTCCACGGCGCGCTGGAGCTCGTCGATCTCCACGGGAGAGGAGTCGATCTCCATACGGAGGCGGGAGGCGGCCTCGTCGACCAGGTCGATGGCCTTGTCCGGCAGGAAGCGGGAGGTGATGTAGCGGTCGGAGAGGGAGGCGGCGGCGACCAGCGCGGAGTCCGCGATCTGCACCTTGTGGTGGGCCTCGTAGCGGCCCTTGAGCCCGCGCAGGATGGCCACCGTGTCCTCGACGGTCGGCTCGGCGACCAGCACCTGCTGGAAGCGCCGCTCCAGCGCCGGGTCCTTCTCGATCCGCTCGCGGTACTCGTCCAGCGTCGTCGCGCCGACCATCCGCAGCTCACCGCGGGCCAGCATCGGCTTGAGCATGTTGCCGGCGTCCATCGAGGAGTCGCCGCCGGCGCCCGCGCCCACGACGGTGTGCAGCTCGTCGATGAAGGTGATGATCTGGCCCTCGCTGGACTTGATCTCCGCCAGGACCGTCTTCAGCCGCTCCTCGAACTCACCGCGGTACTTGGCGCCCGCGACCATCGCCCCCAGGTCGAGCGCGACCAGCCGCTTGTTGCGCAGCGACTCGGGCACATCGCCCTTGACGATCCGCTGCGCCAGCCCCTCGACGACGGCGGTCTTGCCGACACCCGGCTCACCGATCAGCACCGGGTTGTTCTTCGTACGGCGGGAGAGCACCTGCACCACGCGCCGGATCTCGTGGTCCCGGCCGATGACCGGGTCGAGCTTGCCCTCGCGGGCGGCCGCCGTGAAGTCCGTACCGAACTTCTCCAGCGCCTTGTACGTGCCTTCCGGGTCGGCGTTGGTCACCCGCTGCCCGCCGCGGGTCGCCTCGAAGGCGGCGAGCAGCTTCTTGGCGCTCGCCCCCTGGTCGGCCAGCAGCTCACCGGTGCGGCCGCCCTTGGCGGCGATACCGATGAGGAGGTGCTCGGTGGAGACGTAGGCGTCGCCGAGCTCCTTGGCGCGCTGAGTGGCGTCCGCGATGGCGGAGAGCAGATCGCGGTCCGGCTGCGGCGGCGCGACCGTCGAGCCCTGCACGCTGGGGAGCCCGGCGAGCTGCCGCTCGGCGCCGTTGCGCAGCACGGCGGCGTCCGCCTCGACGGCGGACAGCAGGTCCATGATGTTCTCGTTGTCCTGCCCGGCCAGCAGCGCGAGCAGGAGATGCGCGGACGTCATGTCCGCATGTCCGGCGGTGACCGCCCGCTCGTTGGCGGCGCTCAGCGCCTCCCGGCTCTTGTTGGTCAGCTCGGCGTCCACGTCCTCGCGATCCTCCTCGACTCGTCCTGAACAGCGTCTTTCCTCAGTCTGACCCCGCCCGGGGCCGGACGCGGGAAATGCTGCTCATACCGCAATCCTGCTCACACCCACGTGCGATAAGTTGAGTCTAGGGCACTCAAGGCTGTTTCCGGGTGCCACCCCGCGTTCCCTCGCTCACTCGTGCGAGGGAACAGGGGCCGAAAGCGCCCGTCCGTCGCACGCCGCCCGGCGACACTGGCCTTCGACCACGAGGAGGTGCAGCATGACGGCTATGGCACACGAGCCGATCGCGACGGACCACGAGACCCTCCTGGATTATTTCCTCGCCCTGGAGACCCCCGAGGGTTTCCGGGCCGAGCTGATCGAGGGGGAGATCATCGTGACGCCGCCGACGGACGGGAACCACGAGCGTTACTTCAGCCGGCTGTCCAAGCAGATCCTGGCGAAGTCCGCGACGGATATGGATGTCTCCGGGGGCAAGGGACTCCTGCTGCGTCCCGGCGACCGGAAGAACCACGTGATTCCCGATGCCACCTTCGCGCCCACTGAACTGGATCTGTTCCTGGACGCCGAGCGCTGGATGCCCAGCGAAGGCGTCGCCCTGGTCATGGAAGTCACGTCGAGCAAGCCGGAGCACGACCGCATCGCCAAGCGGCGCTGCTACGCCCGTGCCGGTATCCCGCTCTACCTGCTCGTGGACCGCAGCAAGGCCACCATCACGCTCTTCAGCGATCCCTCCGGTGACGACTACGTAGGGATCAACACCGCACCCATCGGCAAACCCCTCCCCCTCCCCGCCCCCTTCTCCTTCGACCTGGAGACCACCGACTTCCTCTGAACCCCGAAGACCCCGGCCCCCGGGCCCCGGCCCCGGAACTACCCTTGCCCCCATGGCCCATGACCTCAGTGCCCTCAGCCCGGAGTACCTCGCCTTCTGGAGCGAGTACCTGATGCCGACGCTCACCACGCTGCGTACGGACGGGACGCCGCACGTCGTCCCGGTAGGCGTCACCTACGACGCCGGGCAGCGCATCGCGCGGATCATCACCCGCAAGGACAGCGCCAAGGTCAAGAACATCCTCGCCGCCGGGGCGGACGGCGCCACCGTCGCCGTGTGCCAGGTCGACAAGGGGCGCTGGGCAACCCTGGAGGGCATCGCGCGGGTGCGTACGGACACCGAGTCGGTGGCCGACGCGGTGAACCGGTACGCCGAGCGCTACGGCCGGACGCCGACGCCCAACCCCGATCGCGTCATGATCGAGATCGCGGTGACCAAGGCGATGGGGCGGGCCTGAGAGCCTGCCCGCCGCCTCCCCGTCCCGCCGGGCACACCGGTCCCCTGGCCGAAAACGGACCCTTCCGCTCCGCCGTGGGCCGTCCACCTGGTACTCAGGAGCGACGGGAACCGAACAGCTCCGTGCAAGGACGGACGGCATCGGGCCTGCCCCAGGCAGAAGACGGCAGCTGGAGGCCGCATGGCGTCGGCATTGCACATCGTGACGACCGTTCCGCGCCGTCCGCCCCCCACCCGGCCGCACCCGCACGCCGAGCTCTGCCCGCGCTGCGGCGGCCAACTGGCCGTCAACCAGGACGGCTGGAAGATCTGCCACGCCTGCGGTTACGCTTCGCCGCCCGGTACAGCCCCTCCTCCACGGGCCACCCACGGGGGTATCGTCGCCCCCACAGTCGCCACGCCCCGGAGGGCACGATGAACTCGGTCCGAGTGACGGCGATCGCCTGCCTGATGCCGCTGTCCGAGCTGGACGAGGATCCGTTCCTGGTCGATGACCGCAGCCAGCACGACATGTGCAAACAGTGGGCGGCAGCCCGTGACTACCACCTGACCTGCCGGCTCAGCCTGCACCACCTGCGCGCCGATCACAGCGCACTGTGGCGCGATGTCGAGGACGGCCTGGTCGATGTGTTCGTGACGCCCAACCGCCGGGCCCTGGAGAACGCCATCGACGGCACCGCCGAGTTCACCGCGCGGTGCGCCGCGGCCGGGGTGCGCCTGGAGACCGCCGACCTCGACGAGCCGGTCTACACCCTGGCGATGAAGTCGCATGTGCACCGGCGGCTGTCGATGCCGACGGCGGGGTACAGCGGCTGCTGAGCGGGGTGGGGCGCGGGCCGTACGCAGGCGGATGTGCCCGCAGACGGAGGTCCGCAGACGGAGGCCGTAGAAAGGCAGCCGCAGGAGGACACCGGAAGACGCGCGGGGCGGAAACAGCGCGCAGAGACGCGACAAGGGCCGGGTTTCCCCGGCCCTTTGCCACATCACGCGCCGGGTGCTCGCACCCCGGGACGGCCGTTCACTCCGGCCGCTTGGGCCGCCACACCACCAGCGCGCTGCCCTGCTGCACATCCTGATACGGGACCAGATCGCGCCGGTAGGAGGCGTGCACCGCCGCCTCCCGCTGCTGCATCGCGCTGGCCGCGCCCTCCAGGGCGCCCTGGAGCTCGATGACCCGCTGCTGAAGGGCCGCGACCTGGTTCTCCAGCTCGATGATGCGCTTGATGCCGGCGAGGTTGATGCCCTCGTCCTGGGACAACTGCTGCACCGTACGGAGCAGTTCGATGTCCCGGGCCGAATAGCGGCGGCCCCGCCCGGCCGTGCGGTCGGGCGAGACCAGCCCGAGCCGGTCGTACTGACGAAGGGTCTGCGGATGCAGGCCGGAGAGCTGAGCCGCGACGGAGATGACGTACACCGGCGACTCATCGGTCAGTTGATAGGGGTTACGACGCTGCCCGCCCCGGCTGTCCATCTCAAGCTCCCTTCGCGGCCTGGAACAGCTCTGCCCGCGGGTCCGGGCCCGCGGTCGCCTCGCGATAGGACTCCAGCGACTCCTTCGCCTTGTCGCTGAGGTCGCTGGGGACCAGCACCTCTATGGTGACCAGCAGATCACCGCGGGTGCCGTCCTTGCGGGTGGCACCCTTGCCCCGGGCGCGCATGGTGCGCCCGTTGGGGGTGCCGGCCGGCAGCTTCAGCGTCACCGGCGGACCGCCCAGGGTCGGCACCTTCACCTCGCCGCCGAGGGCGGCCTCCGGGAAGGTGACCGGCACCGTGACGGTGAGGTTGTCGCCCTTGCGGCCGAAGACCGGGTGGGCGTCGACATGCACGACCACATACAGATCGCCGGCCGGACCGCCCTGCTCGCCCGGGGCGCCCTTGCCGCGCAGCCGGATGCGCTGCCCGTCGGAGACGCCCGCGGGGATACGGACCTGCATCGTGCGGGCGCTGGTGGCGCGGCCACTGCCCTTGCAGACCTCACAGGGGTCCTGGGCGATCAGGCCCCGGCCCTTGCAGTCGGCGCACGGGTCGGTCAGCGAGAAGCCGCCGCCCGCGCCCCGGCTGACCTGGCCGGTGCCGACACAGGTCGGGCAGACCCGGGGCGTACCGTTTTTGTCGCCGGTGCCCGAACACGCCTTGCACGGCGCCTGGCTGGACATCCGCAGCGGGACCGTGGCCCCGTCGACCGCCTCGGTGAAGCTGAGCGTCACCTCGGACTCGATGTCCTGACCGCGGCGCGCGTGGGTACGCGTCCCGGCGCCGCCGCGGTTGAACAGACCGCCGAAGACATCCCCGAGGCCGCCGCCGAAGCCGCCGCCGCCCCCGCCACTCTGACCGGGCGCGCCCCCGAAGAGGTCACCCAGGTCGAAGTTGAAGGAGCCGCCGCCACCGGCGGGACCCGGCCGGTAGCCGCCGTTGCCGAACAGCGTGCGCGCCTCGTCGTACTCCTTGCGGCGCTTGCTGTCCCCCAGGATGTCGTTCGCCTCGGAGATCTCCTTGAAGCGCTCCTCGGCCTTGGCGTCGCCCTTGTTGGCATCCGGGTGGAACTCGCGGGCGAGCTTCCGGTACGCCTTCTTGATCTCCGCTTCGGTGGCGTCCTTCGGGACGCCGAGGACCTTGTAATAGTCCTTCTCGACGAAGTCCTTGGTGCTCATCCCCGACGTCCCTCCTCCCGCGCGGATTTTCTGTTTGCCCTCACGTCAGCCCTCGTCCGGGCCACCGCTCTCCTCGTCCGAAGCCTTCACGTCCTCGTCGGAGGTGGACTTGGCGCCCTGCGCGCCCGGCTGCGGCTCGGCGACGGCGACCCGCGCGGGGCGGATCGTTCGCTCACCGATGCGATACCCGGGCTGAAGGATCGCCACGCACGTCGTCTCGGTGACATCCGGTGCGTACGAATGCATCAGCGCCTCGTGGATCGTCGGGTCGAAGGGCTCGCCCTCCTTGCCGAACTGCTGGAGACCCAGCTTGGCGACCACGGTCTCCAGCGATTCGGCCACCGACTTGAAGCCGCCGACCAGTTCGCCGTGTTCACGCGCACGGCCGACGTCGTCGAGCGTGGGAAGGAGCTCGGACAGGAGGTTCGCCGCGGCGATCTCCTTGACCGTGACCCGGTCCCGCTCCACCCGACGGCGGTAGTTCTGGTACTCCGCCTGGAGCCGCTGGAGGTCCGCCGTGCGCTCGTTGAGCGCGGTGCGTACCTGGTCCAGCTGCGCCTGGAGCGCTATGTCCGTTACGTCCCCGGCCGGGGCCGAGCCCGCCTTGTCGGCGGACTCGGCCTGCGCCGCGTCTTCGGGAGCGGCGTCGGAAGGGACGTCGGGCTTCTCGTCGAAGCCCGGGGTCTCCTCCGTCACGCGGCACCATCCTTCTTCGGCTTCTCGTCGTCGACGATCTCGGCGTCCACGACGTCATCGGCGGCGTCCTGGGCCTGCTCACCGGCAGCGGCGCCCTCGGCACCGCCGGCGGCCTGCGCGCCCTGGGCGTCGGCGTACATGGCCTGACCCAGCTTCTGGGAGACGGCCGCGACCTTCTCGGTGGCGGTGCGGATCTCGGCCGAGTCCTCGCCCTTGAGCTTCTCCTTCAGCTCATTGACGGCTTCCTCGACCTCGGTCTTCACGTCACCGGGGACCTTGTCCTCGTTGTCCTTGAGGAACTTCTCGGTCTGGTAGACGAGCTGCTCGCCCTGGTTGCGGGACTCGGCGGCCTCGCGGCGGGCGTGGTCCTCGTCCGCGTACTTCTCGGCCTCCTGGCGCATCCGGTCGACCTCGTCCTTCGGCAGCGAGGAGCCGCCGGTGACGGTCATCTTCTGCTCCTTGCCCGTGCCCAGGTCCTTCGCGGTCACGTGCATGATGCCGTTGGCGTCGATGTCGAAGGAGACCTCGATCTGCGGGACCCCGCGCGGGGCCGGCGGCAGACCGGTCAGCTCGAACATCCCGAGCTTCTTGTTGTACGCCGCGATCTCGCGCTCGCCCTGGTAGACCTGGATCTGCACGGACGGCTGGTTGTCCTCGGCCGTCGTGAAGATCTCGGAGCGCTTCGTCGGGATCGTGGTGTTGCGCTCGATCAGCTTGGTCATGATGCCGCCCTTGGTCTCAATACCGAGGGACAGCGGGGTGACGTCCAGCAGGAGGACGTCCTTGACCTCACCCTTGAGCACACCGGCCTGGAGGGTGGCGCCGATGGCGACGACCTCGTCCGGGTTGACGCCCTTGTTGGCGTCCTTGCCGCCGGTCAGCTCCTTGACGAGCTCGGCGACGGCGGGCATACGGGTGGAGCCGCCGACCAGGACCACGTGGTCGATCTCGGACAGGTTGATACCCGCGTCCTTGATCACGTTGTGGAACGGGGTCTTGCAGCGGTCCAGGAGGTCCGAGGTGAGCTGCTGGAACTGCGAGCGCGTGAGCTTCTCGTCCAGGTGCAGCGGGCCCTCGGCGGAGGCGGTGATGTAGGGAAGGTTGATCGTCGTCTCCGTGGAGGACGACAGCTCGATCTTCGCCTTCTCAGCGGCCTCGCGCAGGCGCTGGAGCGCCATCTTGTCCTTGGCGAGGTCCACGCCGTGGCCGTTCTGGAACTGCTTGACCAGGTAGTCGACGACGCGCTGGTCCCAGTCGTCACCACCGAGGTGGTTGTCACCGTTGGTGGCCTTCACCTCGACGACGCCGTCGCCGATCTCCAGCAGCGAGACGTCGAAGGTGCCGCCACCGAGGTCGAAGACCAGAATGGTCTGGTCGTCCTTCTCCAGGCCGTAGGCCAGGGCGGCCGCGGTGGGCTCGTTGACGATGCGCAGGACGTTGAGGCCCGCGATCTCACCGGCCTCCTTGGTGGCCTGGCGCTCGGAGTCGTTGAAGTAGGCCGGAACGGTGATGACCGCGTCGACGACCTTCTCGCCCAGATACGCCTCGGCGTCGCGCTTGAGCTTCTGCAGGATGAAGGCGCTCATCTGCTGCGGGTTGAAGCCCTTGCCGTCGATGTCGATCTTCCAGTCGGTGCCCATGTGGCGCTTGACCGACCGGATGGTCCTGTCGACGTTGGTGACCGCCTGGCGCTTGGCGACCTCGCCGACCAGCACCTCGCCGTTCTTGGCGAAGGCGACAACGGACGGCGTGGTCCTGGCGCCCTCGGCGTTGGTGATGACGGTGGGCTCACCGCCTTCGAGAACACTGACGACGGAGTTCGTCGTGCCCAGGTCGATGCCGACCGCACGTGCCATTTCAATTCCTCCAGCTGACTTGAGTGGAACAGGCTCAACAGTGCAGCACCGAAGAAATCCTGTCAACAGACCTGAGTCGAGTGCGCTCAAGTTTTATATCGCCCTTACCGTCACCAGGGTTCCATCCCAGGACGCGGAGGGCTTACCCAGGGTTGCCTTCGCGACGCAGATCACCGGCCGGGCGGCTTCATGGGGCGGAGGAGAATGGGTAACCTCAGCGGCAGACCCAAAAAGTTACCGCTTAGTAGTTCCCACCGTTTTCCGCTCTCGCAGGTACGAGGAGCCTCCCATGCAACTCGCCGCGATCATCGTGTCGCTGGTGCTCATCGCGGTCGCCGTGGCGCTGTTCGGCCGCGCCCTCCTGCAGATCTACCGCCAGATGCGGCTGGGCCAGCCGGTGCCCGCAGGCACCCGGACCGACGCTCCCGCCCAACGGACCGTCACGGTGGCCAAGGAGTTCCTCGGCCACACTCGCATGAACCGCTGGGGCGTCGTCGGCGTGGCGCACTGGTTCGTGGCGGTGGGCTTCCTCACCCTGCTGCTGACGATCGTCAACGCCATCGGCCAGCTCTTCCAGGCCGACTGGCTGATCCCGGTGATCGGCGACTGGCTGCCGTGGGAGATGTTCGTCGAGGCGATGGGCACGATGACGACCGTGGGCATCATCGCCCTGATCGTCATCCGGCAGCTGAACCGTCCCGGCGGCGCGGGCCGCAAGTCCCGCTTCGCGGGCTCCAACACCGGCCAGGCGTACTTCGTCGAGACCGTCATCCTCATCGTCGGCATCTGCATCGTGACGCTGCACGCCCTGGAGGGCGCCCAGCACGGCGTCGACCACTACGAGCCCGCGTACTTCGTCTCGTACCCCCTGGTCGTGGCCTTCAAGGGCATGAGCCTGGGCACCGTGCAGAACCTGACCTACCTCTTCGCGGGCATCAAGATCGCGACGTCGTTCATCTGGATGATCACGGTCTCGCTCAAGACCGACATGGGTGTGGCCTGGCACCGCTTCCTCGCCTTCCCCAACATCTGGTTCAAGCGCGAGGCGGACGGCGACGTCGCCCTCGGCGCCCTTCAGCCGATGACCACCCAGGGCAAGCCGATCGACTTCGAGGACCCGGGCGAGGACGACCAGTTCGGCGTCTCCCAGATCGAGCACTTCTCCTGGAAGGGCCTGCTCGACTTCTCCACCTGCACCGAGTGCGGCCGCTGCCAGTCGCAGTGCCCCGCCTGGAACACCGGCAAGCCGCTCTCCCCGAAGCTCCTGATCATGTCGCTGCGCGACCACGCGCACGCCAAGGCGCCGTACCTGCTCGCGGGCGGCGGCAAGGACGAAGAGGGCAACGAGAAGGCGACCGCCGAGCAGCTCGCCGACGTCCCCGCGTCCGCGCTGGCCGAGGCCGAGCGCCCGCTGATCGGCACCCTCGAAGAGAACGGCGTCATCGACCCGGACGTCCTGTGGTCCTGCACCACCTGCGGCGCCTGTGTCGAGCAGTGCCCGGTCGACATCGAGCACATCGACCACATCGTCGACATGCGCCGCTACCAGGTCATGATCGAGTCCTCGTTCCCGTCCGAGGCGGGCACGATGCTCAAGAACCTGGAGAAGAAGGGCAACCCCTGGGGCCTGGCCAAGAAGCAGCGCCTGGCGTGGACCAAGGAGGTCGACTTCGAGGTTCCGGTCGTCGGCCAGGACGTCGAGGACCTCACCGAGGTCGAGTACCTCTACTGGGTCGGCTGCGCCGGCGCCCTGGAGGACCGCGCCAAGAAGACCACCAAGGCCTTCGCCGAGCTGCTGCACATCGCGGGCGTGAAGTTCGCGATCATGGGCGGCGACGAGAAGTGCACCGGTGACTCGCCGCGCCGCCTGGGCAACGAGTTCCTCTTCCAGCAGCTGGGCGCGGAGAACGTCGCCACGCTGAACGCGGCGTTCGGCGAGGATGACGAGGACGAGTCGACCAAGAAGCCGAAGGCGTCGAAGAAGATCGTCGCGACCTGCCCGCACTGCTTCAACACGATCGCGAACGAGTACCCCCAGCTGGGCGGCGAGTACGAGGTCATCCACCACACCCAGCTGCTCCAGCACCTGGTGGACGAGGGCAAGCTCACCCCCGTCACCCCGGTCGAGGGTCTGATCACCTACCACGACCCCTGCTACCTGGGCCGCCACAACAAGGTCTACACCCCGCCGCGCGAGATCATCGCCAAGGTGCCGGGCCTGCGGAACGAGGAGATGCACCGCCACAAGGAGCGCGGCTTCTGCTGTGGCGCCGGCGGTGCCCGCATGTGGATGGAAGAGCGCATCGGCAAGCGCATCAACAACGAGCGCGTCGACGAGGCGCTGTCGCTGAACCCCGACATCGTCTCGACGGCCTGCCCCTTCTGCCTGGTCATGCTGACCGACTCGGTCAACGGCAAGAAGAACGACGGCAAGGCGAAGGAATCCGTCCAGGTCGTCGACGTGGCCCAGCTGCTGCTGGACTCCGTCAAGACCCCCGCCGACCCGGCGGCCGACGAGGCGCCGGAGGACGCGCCGGAGCCGGAGCCGGTGAAGTAACGGCGCGGACAAGCGCGTTGGCCGAGGGCCGGTCCCTGTTCCGTACGGGGGCCGGCCCTCGGCGTGCCGGGCCGCGGGTGCGGGCGGGCATTGCGGCACCGCGGGCCACCGGGGAGCATCGGGGCCGCGAATGGCGAAGACACGACAACAGTGGGACGGGCGGGGCGGGGACGGTATGCACAGACGGATCGGCACGGCAGCGGGGCTCGGACTGGCCGTCCTTCTCAGCTCCTCCTGCGGTCTGCTCTCCCCCTCCGGCGACGCACCCCGCGCCGCCCCGCACCGCACCTCGTCACTCCCTGCCGCCCGCCCCGTCCCCGTCGGCCAAGGCAGCACGGCCGCCGGTGACTTCAACGGCGACGGCCACCCCGATCTGGTCCTCGACAGCCTGCTCGCCCCCGCCCGCGGCCAGGACGACGACCCGGGCATCGGCATCGTCTACGGCTCCGCGCACGGACTCGCCCCGGCCACCCGGGAGTTGCTCACCCCGGCCCGGAACGCCGCGCGCACCCGGACGGCCGTCCCCGCCGCCTTCGACGCCGAGACCGTCTGCGACCTCGACCGGGACGGCTTCAGCGACCTCGTCGTCACCACCGACCCGCCCTACGACGGCGTGGGCCGCCCGCCCGTCCCCGTACAGCTCCTCTTCGGCTCGCCCCGGGGCCTCGGCTCCGCCCGCGCCGTCAGGCTCCGCATCCCCGACCGGGCGCGCTTCGGCAACGAGTGGCCCGACCAGCCGGTCTGCGGTGACTTCGACGGCGACGGCGCGCCCGACCTGGCCGTCACCGCCTCCGGCCCCCGGATCAGCTATCTGCGGGGCCCGTTCACCCGCACCGGCGCCCCCGAGGCAGCCGGCGCCCCCCTCGGCATCCCCGGCACCGCCCTGGCCGCCACCGCGCCCCTCGCGCCGTCGTCCGACCTCGACCACGACGGCGCCGACGACCTCCTCGTACGCTCCGCCGACCCCGGCCGCCGCGCCCGCGGCCGCCTCGCCCTCGGCGGCCCCCGGGGCCCGCTCCGCGCCGGCCCGGCCGTCTACCCGCCCGGCTACGCCACGGCCTTCGGCCGCTTCGCCGGGCCCGGCCGGGGGGTGACGTCCGTCACCGCCGACACCGACGGTCTGCTGTCCGTCGGCGGCCGCCCCGGCAGGATCCGTACGGGCACGGGCCAGGTCCCCACCCTCGCGGCCGGCGATGTGCAGCACGACGGCTACCCGGATCTCGTCCTCGGCGGCACCCGCCCGGCCCTGCTGAGCGGCACCGCACACGGACTGTCCGCCACCCCCCGCCGCCTCCCCGTGCCCCGTCTCCCCGGCGCCGGCCGCCCGTACTCCACGGTTCTCGCCCTCGCCGACTTCGACGGTGACCGCCGGGCCGACCTCGTCCTCCTCACCCGGCGCGGCCGCACCCACGACCGGGTGACGGTCCTCACCGGCGGCCCCTCGGGCCTCGCCGCGCAACCCGCCCTCTCCTTCACCACTGCTGACTTCGCGGCTCCCTGACCGCTCGCGCCGCGGATTGTGGTGCGTGGCTAATACAGTTGCCCGGCGCCGGACGCGCGCCGACCATGACGCCATGGACACAGATACGGGCAGGGACACGGCCGACGGTCCGGGCGCCATGGCACCCCCCGCCCCACCCGGGACGCCGCCCACCTTGCCCGTCACGACCCGGCTCGCCCTCCCCATCGACGCCCCCGCGATCGCCGCCGTCCACCAGGCGTCACGGCAGGCCACCATGCCCTACCTGCCGCCCCAGCGCCGTACCCACGAAGAGGTCACCCGCTGGATCCGGGAGATCGTGCTGCCGCAGTGCCACACCTTCGTCGCCACCCGGGGCCCCGAGCTCCTCGGCTACGCGGCCGTACAGGGCGACCTGCTCGACCAGCTCTACCTCCGGCCGGACGTCCGGCGCGCCGGCATCGGCACCCTCCTCCTCGCCGAGGCGCGGCGGCACCGCCCCGACGGCCTGTCCCTGCATGTCTTCCAACTCAACGCCGACGCGCGGGCGTTCTACGCCCACCACGGCTTCCGGGTGGTGGCCATCCACGACGGCCGCGCCAACATGGAGAACCTGCCGGAGCTCACCCTCCGCTGGACCCCGGCCCCGGAGCCGCTGTTCCCTCGGGGAACCCCCTAAGGGATGTCACAGGTCAGATGCAAACCCCGCCCCGATCCGCCTGCTCCGCCACCCGATCCGCGCGGACCAGGTACTTTCGAGTACGTGGCTGGATTCAGGATGGGTCGCGGACGGGATACCCGCCCCGCGCAGAACGGACAGCAGGGACAGCAGGGGCAGCAGGCCCCGTACGGGCAGCAAGGGCCGTACGGGCAGCAGCCCCCGCCACCCCATGGGCAATGGCAGCAGGCGCCGCAGCAGGCCCCCCAGCAGTACGGCGGGCCGCAGGGGCAGACACAGCCGCACGGGCAGTACGGCGAACCCGAGTACTTCGGCGACGGCGGCTACCAAGCCCAGCAGCAGTCCTACGCGCCGTACTCGAACGACAACAACCCAGGCCACACGCAGCAGTTCAGCGTCGGCGACACCCCGGACGCCTACGGTGCGCCCCAGAACCAGTACGACCAGGGCACCGACGGTGAGTACGCCTCCGGCGGCACCTACCGCGCCGGCCAGACCAGCGCACCGCCGGCCGGCCCCCGGCTGCACTGGAAGCAGCTGCTGTCCGGCATCGTGCTGCGCCCCGACGCCACGTTCTGGCAGATGCGCGACCACGCGGTCTGGGCCCCGGCGCTGATCGTCACCTTCATCTACGGCCTGCTCGCGGTCTTCGGCTTCGACAAGGCCCGCGAGGATGTGCTCAACGCCACCCTCTCCAACAGCATCCCGTGGGTCGCGATCACCGCCGTGATGTTCATCATCGGCAGCCTGATCCTGGGCACGGTCACCCACACCCTGGCCCGCCAGCTCGGCGGCGCCGGCGCCTGGCAGCCGACCATCGGCCTGGCCATGCTGATCATGACCATCTCGGACGCGCCCCGGCTGCTCTTCGCGATGTTCCTCGGCGGCGACAGCACCCTGGTCCAGGTCCTGGGCTGGCTGACCTGGCTCGCCACGGGCTACCTGCTCACCTCCATGGTCAGCAAGTCACACGACCTGCCGTGGCCCAAGGCACTCGGCGCCGCCTCGATCCAGCTGGTCGCGCTGCTCGCCCTGCTGAAGCTCGGCACGCTGTAGGGCCGGACCGGCCACCGCAAGGGGCCCGCCCCGGAGCACCAGGCTCCGGAGCGGGCCCCTTGCCGTACGGCGGACTCACCACTTGCCGTACGGCGGAGTCACCGCATGGCGATCACAGCCTGATCCAAACGACAGGCCCTAGGCGAACCGCTGCCCCGCCGACCCGTCGCACCCCTGCAACCGCAGCGGTTCCTTCGCCGCCCCCAGCGTCAGGCACAGCGACGGTGCGGCGGCGGGCCGGATCGTGCCGCCGCCGTCCCGGACGAACTGCTGGTTGGCCGCGCCCGAGCAGTTCCACAGCACCAGCCCGGCACCGGCCCCGTACCGCGCGCCCGGCACATCCAGACACCGGTCCTGGGTCAGCCCCACATGCACCGACCGCTGACCGCCGTCGTACCACCAGTCCTGGTGCCGCTGGCCGTTGCAGTCCCAGCCGCCGACCGCCGTCCCGTTACGGCTGGCACCGCCGGCCGCATCCACACAACTCCCCGTACCGGCGTTCTTCAGCGGCCGGTACGCGTCGTCCCAGGCCCCCGCGTACAGCTTCGGCTGCCCGGTGCTCGCCGGATCGGCGCAGGACGCCTCGCGCACCCCCGCGGCGTACAGCTGGGTCAGACACGAGGCGAAGGCACCGTGCCCCCGGGCATTGGGGTGGAACGACTGCCGCACGGAATTCGAGTCCGGCGGGAAGGGGTTGGTGAGGTTCACATAGAGGCCGCGGGCCCAGGTGTCCTCCATGCACACCTCGTGCCCGTGGAACAGCCGCGACGCGTCGAGGTAGGTCGCCCCCGCGTCCCGCGCGGCCTTCCGTACACCCCGCTCGAAGGCCGGCACGGCGGCATTGCGCCCCCAGCCCGCGTCGGAGGTGTAGCCCGTGCAGCCGCCCAGCAGCTTCCCCGGGTAATGCGGGTTGTCCTCCACATCCGGCCCGATCGGGCTCGGATACGACATCACCACGAGCCGGTAGTCGCCGTCCGCGTACCCCGCGTCCCGCATCACGGTCCGCAGATCGCCGAGCGTCCGCCCGACCTTCGGCACCAGCCCGTCGACCCGCGCCTGCCAGCCCGGCTGGTACTTCGGCTCACAGGTGCCCTGGAGCGTGAACCAGCGCACCACACAGTCCGTCATCACCGGCCCGAACTGGAGATCGTCATTGGCGCCGGCCACCAGGAGCACCATCTTCAGCCGGGTGTTCCGGGCCGCGATGGCGAGAGCGTCGCTCTGTACCAGCTCGTCGGCGTACTGCTTGCTGCCGCCGATCACGATGTTGCCGCTGGACGCACCCGAGCAGGCGGCGTTGTACGTCACCTCCGCCGCGATACCGGTCCGGTGGATCGCCGAGTCCGGCGACCGGTGGCACCAGTTGTCCGGCCCGTCCGTGCCCGGCTCATACGTCCCGACGCCCTCCCCCGAGATCTCGCTGTCCCCCAGCGAGATCAACGAGGTCTTCCGCTCCCCGAGGGATCGCTCGGCCGGATCCCCGTAGAGCTTCGCCGCCTCCCGCGCCCGGATCTTCTCCAGCTCGGGCGGCAACGGCCTGGCGGCCACGGCCCCGCCCGGCGCCCGGCTCCCCGCGGCCCCGGTGGCGGCACTCGCCCCACCCGCCGCCACGGAGAACACCACGGCCAGCGCCACGGTCGACGTCACCGCGCCGCCCCTGAGCCACCGCCCCCGCCCGGCCCGCGCCCGGCCTCCCGTATGCGCTGCTGCTCCCCTGCGCCGCCCTGCGTCCGTACGCGACCTTGATCCCGTACGCCGCCCACGTAACGCCCACCGCCCGCGTCTCGCGCGCACCATGGGGCCTCCCCTCCGGTCTGCTGTTACCGCGGGTTGTACTCGCAGGTAGCAGACGGTGGAACACCCGGAACGGGATTGGCCGAAAGCAGCGCAGGAAAACCCACCCGACCGCCAACTCCCTTACCGGGCACGGCGATCGGTGGTCCGCCCGTCACCTCAGGCGTCGAGGACCTGCCCCGCACGCCGCACGACCGGCGGCTCGACGCTCCACGGGAAGTTGATCCATTCGTCCGTGCGCTTCCACACGTACTCGCACTTCACCAGCGACTGCGACTTCTCATAGATCACCGCGCTGCGGACCTCCGCCACGGTCCCCTGGCAGAAGTCGTGCACGAGCTTCAGCGTCTTGCCGGTGTCGGCGACGTCATCGGCGATCAGCACCTTCTTGTCCGAGAAGTCGATCGCATTCGGCACCGGCGCCAGCATGACCGGCATCTCCAGGGTGGTCCCCACCCCGGTGTAGAACTCCACATTCACCAGGTGGATGTTCTTGCAGTCCAGCGCGTACGCCAGGCCGCCGGCGACAAAGACCCCGCCCCGGGCGATCGACAGCACGACATCGGGCTCGTACCCGTCATCGGCGATCGTCTGCGCCAGCTCGCGGACCGCCCCGCCGAACCGCTCGTACGTCAGGTTCTCCCGCACGTCACTCACGTATCTCTCTCAGACCTTCTGTGTCCACACGCCCTGCCACGCGCCCGCCCTGTCGGGCGCGCCCCCCACACCGAAGCGGCTGTGTCATACCTGCGTCGTCATACCTGCGTCCGGTGAAAGTTCCTGAACGACCGGGACGGCGTCGGACCGCGCTGCCCCTGGTAGCGGGAGCCGTACTTCTCACTGCCGTACGGGTGCTCGGCCGGCGAGGTCAGCCGGAACATACACAGCTGCCCGATCTTCATGCCCGGCCACAGCTTGATCGGCAGCGTGGCGACATTGCTCAGCTCCAGCGTCACGTGCCCGCTGAACCCCGGGTCGATGAACCCGGCGGTCGAATGCGTCAGCAGCCCCAGCCGCCCCAGCGAGCTCTTGCCTTCGAGCCGGGACGCAAGGTCATCGGGCAACGTGATGACCTCGTACGTCGAGGCCAGCACGAACTCGCCCGGGTGCAGGATGAACGCCTCATCGCCCTCGGGCACGACCTCACGGGTGAGATCGGACTGCTCGACGGCGGGGTCGATGTGCGGGTAGCGGTGATTCTCGAACACCCGGAAATAGCGGTCGAGCCGCACGTCGATGCTGGACGGCTGCACCATCGACTCTTCGTAGGGGTCGATACGCACCCGACCAGCATCGATCTCGGCCCGGATGTCCTTGTCTGAGAGAAGCACGCAGATGAGGATACGCGCCCGCACCACCCGCCCCGCACGACGAGGGCCCGGCCCCCCACCGGGGAAGCCGGGCCCTGACGACTCCTTGCTCCTACTACCTGTCGCTACGTCTCTACTGCATCTCTTATTGCGTCTCTTGCCGCGAGCCGCTACGCCTCTTGATCGCTACCGCTTCGAGTGCTCGACGGGCACCGAGTGCCGCAGCCGAGCACAGCGCGGGCAGCGCAACAGCCGTCCGGGACCGAGCCGGTCGGTGGTCTGCATCGGGAACGAAGCGGTGCTGAACACGTGGCCCTCGGCACAACGTACGACGGTGCGCTCCATCAAGTCCCTCTCCCAACTGCGTGGACAACAAAAGCCACATTAGGGGATGAACTGGGCGCCCTCGCAAGCGGCACTCCGACGCCCCACCGTACGCCTCAACTCCCGCGCCCCACACTCGCATCCCACCCGCACATCACCCGCAACCCACACCCCCGACACCCCGCCCGACAGCCCCGCCGGACACCCCCGACACCCCACCCGGGCATGCCAAATGCACCGCGAAGCGGTGATGGGGTAGAGTGTGCGACGATGTTCCGCCCTCGCTCAGAGGCGGGATAACGCGGGTGTAGTTTAATGGTAGAACATGAGCTTCCCAAGCTCAGAGCGCGGGTTCGATTCCCGTCACCCGCTCCATAGTTGAGGCCCAGGTCAGCGACCTGGGCCTTTTTCGTTGTCCGGGCCGGTTCAGGCGTCCGCACACCTTCGCACCACTTCCCTCTCATTCGACTGGAGGGAGAGCGGTCGCGACGTTCAGGCGGTCACGCTGGTCGGTCTTCCCGCCTGCCCTGGCGACTGCTCGCCGTCAGGTCGCGCAACGGGCGAAAGCCTGCACCCTGCCGGATTGGTTCGACTCGTTCTCGAATCGAATCTTCCACCGTCTGTCGCTCACCGCGCGGTTGCCCGTCACGTCGATGCTGGCGGAGGACACGAGCCAGCCACCGCTGACGGCAAAGGTGCCCCTGGGGCAGGTGACAGTGACGATCTCGGTCTGGTTGGCCCCGATGGACCGGACCGGGCTCTCTGCGGTGACGACGCGGGGGTGGGCGTCATCGGCCAGTGCGGGGGACGCCAGGGTGACGGCCAACGCGGGTGCAGCGGCCAGGGCGAGGAGCTTGGTGCGGGACATGCTGTGACCTCTCTGAGTGGTTCGTGCGTTCTCTACGAATCGAACGCACCAGCCCAGGCTAGGAATGGGGCGGACGGAACCGCCATCCGATGCGCCCCATTGGAGTGAGGGGATGCGTACCATCGGTTACTGATCGTGGTGGCGCTGCCCGGGGGGCCTGACCTCCAACTGACCGACGCACGCGGCCCTGTTGACCAGAACTCAGCGACCGTCGCACCCATAGGTCGCATCGAGGGGTGCAACAGCTCCCGCTCGGGCCGTCTACGGGCGATGCGAGCGATAGCCACCGCGCAAGATCCCAGTGGCCGGCGCGGCGCGCGGGCCTTGCGCTGCTTCCGCCCGAAGGCTCGGCCTCACCCGTTCGCGCGCGGTTTGTTTGCGGGACGTGAGTGAGGCGTTTCCGGAACGTCAGTGGACCCGGGAAGAGTGGTGTCCACACCGCGGGAACGGCCAAAGGGAACGGTCAAAGGGACCGGCCAAGGAGACTCCCGCACGAAACACAGGGGGAACCTGATCATGCGTACTTCCCGGATTCGTACCGCCACCCTGGCCGCCGTCACCGCCGCGCTGGCGCTGGGCCTGACCGCCTGCGGCGGCGCCGACGGCAGCTCGAAGGCGGCGGGCGGCGACAACGCCGCCGCCGGCGCGCAGAGCCGGTCCGCGGCGGGCGGGGACGGCAAGGACGGCGCGGAGCAGGCCAACAGCGGCGGCGCCACCAAGGAGGACGCGCGCTCGACGACCGCCTCCGGCGGGACGGGCGAGGCCACGGGCAAGGGCACCACGGCCGGCGCCCAGCAGTGCCGCGGCGACGAGATGCTGCTCACCGCGGTGCACCGGTTCGCCGGGCAGCAGGGCGACCACCTGCTGGTCACCGCGTCGAACAAGGGCACCAAGCCCTGCTGGGTCACCTCGTACCCGACCGTGAAGCTCGGCGACGTCGACAGCGCCGCACTGCCGCACTCGAAGAAGGACAACACCGGCGGCAGCAAGCACCTCACGCTCCAGCCCGGCGGCAAGGCATACACCGCGGTGAACCTCTTCGACTACGGCTCGAAGAACCACACGGCGCAGTCGTTCGCCCTCGCCCTGCGCGGCGCGGACGGCCACGACGGCCCCTCCTACTCGGTCGACCTCCAGGGCAACAAGCCGCAGTTCAGCTGGAACGAGGCCGACGTGCTGAACTGGAACACCACGAAGCCGTACAACTTCTGACCGCCCGTCGGCCAGTTGAGCGCGTCACGGCTCCCTCCACGGGCTCAACTGGCCGACTAAAGCGCTCAGTTGCGGGAAGACCCATTGCGTTCATACGCCGCTCGGTTACACACATCGACGGTGAAGCTCACGTGGGATCCGGCGGTCCAGCGCCTCGCACAGATCCCACGCCACCTGCCGCCGTCGGCCGTGCCCGTGGCGCACAGGCGAGGGGCGCACAGACGAGGGGCGGGCACGGCATCGCATCGTGCCCGCCCCTCGGCAATCAGCCTTCCGACGCGGCACGGACCATCGTGTCCTTGAGAGTGGCACCGGACCGGGTGGACGGAGTGTGCGCGGTGTGGCGGAGACCGTAGAAGCGCAAGTCGTCCGGCAGGCCGGCTTTGGCGCGGGCCTTGCGCCGATTGGCGGCTCGGCGTCGGCGACCAGGCAGCATGCTCACGCCTGCCCCTCAGGGGCGATCTCGTCGACCAGTCCGCGGATCCGCCGCTCGATGTCATCGCGGATAGGCCGTACGGACTCGACACCCTGCCCGGCGGGGTCGGGCAACTGCCAGTCGAGATACCGCTTGCCGGGGAAGACGGGGCAGGTGTCGCCGCAGCCCATCGTGATCACGACGTCGGACGCCTGCACGGCCTCCACGGTGAGCACCTTGGGCGACTCGGCCGAGACGTCGATACCCACCTCGGCCATTGCCGTGACGACGGCCGGATTCACGGAGTCGGCGGGGGCGGACCCGGCGGACCGCACCTGTACGCGGTCGCCCGCAAGGTGCGTGAGGAACGCGGCGGCCATCTGCGAGCGGCCGGCGTTGTGGACGCAGACGAACAGCACGGCGGGCAGGGCGGTGTCAGACATGGACAGGGTCTTCCTCTGTCAGCGGCACGGGGGTGGTGAAGAGGCGGCGGGCGTACAGCGCGACGTGGACGAGGCCGATCAGCACCGGCACCTCGATGAGCGGTCCGACCACGCCCGCGAGGGCCTGTCCGGAGGTGGCGCCGAACGTGGCGATGGCTACCGCGATGGCCAGTTCGAAGTTGTTGCCGGCGGCCGTGAACGCAAGGGTCGTCGCGCGCGGGTAGTCGAGACCGACGGAGCGTCCGAGTGCCATGGAGCCCGCCCACATGAGGGCGAAGTACACCAGCAGCGGCAGCGCGATGCGGGCGACGTCGAGCGGTTGCGAGGTGATCGCGTCGCCTTGCAGCGCGAAGAGAATGACGATCGTGAACAGCAGGCCGTACAGGGCGAACGGCCCGATCCGCGGGATCAGCTCGGACTCGTACCAGGCGCGCCCCTTGCCCCGTTCGCCGATCCGGCGGGTGAGGTAGCCGGCGACGAGCGGGATGCCGAGGAAGATCAGCACGCTGCGGGCGATCTCCCACACGGACACGTCGAGGCCGGACCGTTCAAGGCCGAGCCACCCGGGCAGCACGGACAGGTAGAACCAGCCGAGGGCCGAGAACGCGATGACCTGGAAGACGGAGTTCAGCGCCACCAGGACGGCGGCGGCCTCGCGGTCGCCGCACGCAAGGTCGTTCCAGATGATCACCATGGCGATACAGCGGGCCAGCCCGACGATGATCAGGCCCGTGCGGTACTCGGGCAGGTCCGGCAGGAGCAGCCAGGCCAACGTGAACATGAGCGCCGGCCCGACGATCCAGTTCAGCAGCAGGGAGGGCAGCAGCAGGCGGCGGTCGCGGGTGACGGTGCCGAGGCGGTCGTAGCGCACCTTGGCGAGGACCGGGTACATCATCACGAGCAGGCCGAACGCGATCGGCAGCGACACCCCGGCCACGGTCACCTCGGCGAGAGCACCCCCGAGGCCGGGCACAAGGCGCCCGAGGCCGAGACCCAGCGCCATCGCGGCCAGAATCCACACAG
Organism: Streptomyces sp. MCA2; assembly: GCF_023544705.1. Lineage (NCBI taxonomy): Bacteria > Bacillati > Actinomycetota > Actinomycetes > Kitasatosporales > Streptomycetaceae > Streptomyces > Streptomyces sp. MCA2. The sequence goes on along the minus strand of NZ_JAMJFM010000016.1, from coordinate 4,322 downwards.
CGAGGTAGCGGTCGAGGAACGACAGGCGGCCGGCGACCGCCTTCTCTGGCACGGCGCTCACGCGGTGGCCCCGGCGGTCTCGGCGGGAGCGGGCAGGGGCTCACCGGCGGGGCGGGCCAGGATGCCTGCGAGGCGGTCCGTCATATCGGGCAGCAGCCAGTAGTAGACCCATGTGCCGCGCCGCTCGCAGTCGATGAGGCCGGCCTGCCGAAGCAGCTTGAGGTGATGCGAGATCGTCGGCTGCGACAGGTCGAAGGCAGGGGTGAGATCGCAGACGCAGACCTCGCCGCCGGCGCGCGAGGCGATCATCGACAGCAGGCGCAGTCGCACCGGGTCGCCCAGCGCTTTGAACACCTTCGCCAGTTCTGTGGCCTGGTCCTCGTCGAGCGGTGCCGACAGGAGGCCAGGGCAGCAGGCATCGCCCTGGTCGGTTTGCCCGAGGACCTCAAGCTCTTGATTCGACATTCCTCTATGTTGACGTTTATCGAATCAGGAGGCAACCTTGAGAGGCAACCTTGAATCGACAGACATCAATGCAAGCTGATCGGAGTGCCGCCATGTCTCGTGCACAGCTCGCCCTGCGCGTCAGCGACCTCGAAGCGTCGATCACCTTCTACTCGAAGCTCTTCGACACCGAACCGACCAAGCGACGCGAGGGCTACGCCAACTTCGCCCTCACAGAGCCGCCGCTCAAGCTCGTACTGATCGAGGGCGATCCCGGACAGGAGACCCGCCTCGACCACCTCGGCGTAGAAGTCGAGTCCACGGACCAGGTGACGGCAGCCACGACCCGCCTCAAGGACGCCGGCCTCGCCACCTTCGAGGAGAACGACACCTCCTGCTGCTACGCCCTCCAGGACAAGGTGTGGGTGCACGGCCCCGGCAAGGAGCCGTGGGAGGTCTACGTCGTCAAGGCCGACACCGACACCCTGGGCAGGAGTGCCGGCACGTCCGCAACCACCAACGGCGGCAGCTGCTGCGCGAGCGGGACGGCCGACGCGGAACCCGCACCGGGCTGCGCCTGCGGAAGCTGATGCCCGCGCCCCCAACCGCTCGGTGCGAGCTGCACCCAGGAGGCCCCGGATGAGAAAGGCCTGGCGAGGTGACGCAGATGCCCTGGATCCCTCGCCTCAGCGTTGCGTGAGCAATCCAAGGCCCCGCTGGTTCCCGAGCCCGGAGCGCCGGTTCGATTCCCGTCAGCCGCTCCACAGTTGAGGCCCAGGTCGGTGACCTGGTCCTTCTTCCTTGCCTGAAGAGCTCGGAGCCGTGTGCCATGCGCGTGCCACAAGTGCCGTAGCGGTGCGCCGGATTGGGTCCTACCCGGCCGCCGGCGTCTCGACGGTCGCGAAAATCCGGTCGAGATGGTGCCGGAGCACCGCGATGGCCGACTCCGGACTCCGCTGGCCCACGAGGATGCTGGTGCCCATGGTCGCCGTCATCGCGAGCAGGCTGATCGCCTCCGTGCGCGCGTCGATGCCGGGGTCGGCCAGACCTGACGCCCGGGCCTGTTCAAGCAGGCCGGTCAGGGCGTTCTCGGCGGCGTCGGGTCTGTCGATGAAGGGCTGGGCGGCCAGTGCGTCGTCGGTCACGGACAGGATCGAGTAGGAGCTGTAGAGGAGGTGGAAGGTGCGGCTCTCCTCATCGGTCGGGAGGGAGGCCAGCAGCAGCGCCTCAGCGGTCGCGCGGGGACCCGGGTCCGGACCGGCGGCGGCCAGGCGGGCACCCACCCGTGCGGTGAAGCGGTCGGTCAGGTGCTGGAGCCCGTAGAAGAGCAGCTTCTCCTTGGTCTCGAAGTAGTACTGCACGAGTCGGAGGGAGACGCCGGCCTCCGCGGCCACGTCTCGCATGCCGACGGCGTGCAGTCCTCGACGCCCCGCGACCTGGATGAGCGCCTCGGCGATCTGGGCGCGCCGTTCCTCGTGGTCCACGCGCTTTGGCATGTGCCGGTGTCTCCGCCCGTCGGTGCTGGGTTCGCGGTCCGGCTCACCCCGGACTCCTTGATGGTACCGCTGTACCATCATCATGATACCGTCGTATCACGAAGAACGGATCTTCCCGGAGGTGCCCCGTGCCCGAGAACACGACCCGTGTGCGCCGCGATGTCGGCCGCTACGTGAACGACGCGCTGCGCGACCGGTACTTCGCCACCTGCGACGCCGTCTACGCGATGGGTGCGCCCGCCCGCTCCGAGACGGACGTCGAGACCAGCTTCGGCACCACGCACGTCTACCGGTACGGCCCCACGGACCCGGCAGCCGAGTCCCGTACGCCGGTGGTCCTGATCCACGGCGCGGGCTACTGCTCGGCGATGTGGTACCCCAACACCCCCGCGCTCAGCGCCGAACGGCCCGTCTACGCGCTCGACACCCCTGGCGACGCCGGGCGCAGCGTCCACCGCGAGCCCATGTGGCAGCCGGAGCGCGCCGCCCAGTGGCTCGACGAGGCGCTCGACGCACTCGGCCTCGACCGGGTCCACCTGGTTGGCTCCTCGTACGGCGGCTGGCTGGTGCTCAACATGGCCCACCGCCGGCCCGGACGGCTCGCGTCGGTCACCGCCCTCGACCCCGGCGGCCTGGAGAAGGTGGGCCTGCGCTTCTTCGCCTGGGTCTTCGTCAGCCTCTTCGCCAGCTTCGCCCCCAAGGCGCTGCGCCCGCGCCTCGCCTCCTGGCTGGAGCAACCGGTCATCGCCGTTCCCGAGTTGCGGACGTGGATCCAGGCGGGCGCCCGCGCCTTCCGGATCCGCCGCCCCGCGCCGCTGCCGCTGACCGAGGACGCCCTGTGCTCCATCCGGACCCCGCTCCACCTCATCATGGGCAAGCGCAGCCTGCTGGTACACCCGCAGCGGCAGCTGGAACGGGTGCCGCGACTGATCCCCGGAGCCCGCGCCGAGATCATCGCCGCGACGGGCCACGGCCCGCAGATCGACCACCCCGACGTGGTCAATGCCCGGATGCTGAGCTTCATGGAGGACGTCGACTCCCTCGACCCGGCCGAGGCCGACGGCGTGGTCGACGCGTAAGCCCTGCGGCCGGGAGGGCTCCAGTACGGCCGAGCACGCAGGAACACCAGCACGGGCAGGTCATACGCCATATAGACGCCCTGGGCGCCATAGATTCTCAGGATCACGGCGCGGGTTCGATTCCCGTCTCCCGCTCCATAGTTGAGGCCCAGGTCGGGGACCTGGGCCTTGTTCGTTGCCTGAACCCCGTCCGTGCGTCCGCGTGCCCCTTCTCGTGAGGACGGCGAGGCCGGACGGCATGCGGCGCACAGCCATCCGGGAGCTGTTGGACGTAGAGTTTCCAAGGCGTCGGCAACGTTGCGGGTAGTCGCTGATGGGCGGTCAGTTCCCTTTGCCCGCACTTTATTTGCTACTAGTACAGCCGTCGAGGGGGCTACTTCTCCCCGCACGCCCCGTCGGGGTCGGCGGCAGCCCGGACGAGGTTCTGTTCCAGGCGTTCGAGGGTGTGCAGGGCGGCGGTTCGCTCGTCGGGGGTGAGGCCCGCCGTGGAGAGGTCCTCCAGGTGGCTCCAGACCTGCTCGACCTCGCGGCGCAGGGCGTGGCTGGCTGCCGTGGGTTCGATGAGTGAGGCGCGCTTGTCGGTGGGGGAGGGGCGGCGGCGGACGAAGCCGGCCTGCTCCAGGCGGCGGACGGTGCGGGTCATGGTGGCGGCGTCGGAGTCCATCAGCCGCACCAGGTCGGCCTGCCGCTGTGCGCCGAGTTCCCACAGGTGCATCATCACCAGCTCCTGGCCCGGATGCAGGCCGATCCGGCGCAGTAGTTGTCCGGCGAACATGCGGTGCAGGCGGGCCAGGCGGAAGATCGCGTGACTGACCGGCCCGCCGCCGGCCGCGGCCGGTACCGGAACGGTGACCTCCCGCTCCGCCTCTGCGGGGTCCTTCCCGCTTTCCGGTGTGGACTGCGTCATCGGAACCTCACTTTCCTGTTTAGGCAGCATAAGCCTACCTTTCGAGGCGATATCCGGCGGCACCTGCGTCCACCACCAGGGCCCATGCGGGCAGGCAGCAACGTGTTGCGTGCTTCACATGGGAGGGCGGGAATGGATTCGGGGCGATTGCCTGTTCGGACAGGTGATTTACTTGTTCAGGCAGGCATCTGCTGGTGCGGGCTCGTGAGGGCCCGGCCGCGGAGCACGACGCACCCGGAGGAAGAGACCATGACCACTGCTTTCGACCCGATCGTCCTGGGCGGCGCGCGCCTGGCGAACCGTCTTGTGATGGCGCCGATGACCCGTAGCCGTGCCTATGGTCCCGGCGCCGAGCCGACCGCGCTGATGGCGGCGTACTACGCGCAGCGGGCGGCT
>NZ_JAMJFM010000015.1:0-167285 GCF_023544705.1 Streptomyces sp. MCA2 | reverse complement strand
GACTCGGCCTCGTCCATCCGCCAGGCGGGCACCGTCTTGAGCTCGGTGACCGCCTCGTGCAGCGGCACCATCGTGATGTCGGTGCCGCGCAGCGCGGTCATCCTGCCGAAGTCGCCGCGGTGCGCGGCCTCGACGGCGTGCCAGCCGAAGCGGGTGGCGAGCACCCGGTCGTACGCGGTGGGGGTACCGCCGCGCTGGACGTGGCCGAGGATGACCGGGCGGGCCTCCTTGCCGAGGCGCTTCTCCAGCTCGACGGCGAGGTGGTTGCCGATGCCGGTGAACCGCTCATGGCCGAACTGGTCGATTGCGCCCTTCTTGTAGTCCATGGTCTCCTCGGCCGGGTGGGCACCCTCGGCGACGCAGACGACCGCGAACTTCTTGCCCCGGGCGAACCGCTCCTCGACCATCTTGACCAGGTCGTTCACATCGAAGGGGCGCTCGGGCAGACAGATGCCGTGGGCGCCGCCGGCCATGCCGGACTCCAGCGCGATCCAGCCGGCGTGCCGTCCCATCACCTCGACGACCATGACCCGCTGGTGCGACTCCGCGGTGGTCTTGAGGCGGTCGATCGCCTCCGTCGCGACACCGACGGCGGTGTCGAAGCCGAAGGTGCGGTCGGTCGAGGAGATGTCGTTGTCGATGGTCTTGGGGACGCCGACGACCGGCATTCCGGCGTCCGCCAGCATCCGGGCGGCGGTGAGGGTGCCCTCGCCGCCGATCGGGATCAGGACGTCGATGCCGTAGTCCTTGGAGAGGTCCTTGGACTTCTCGCAGGCCTCACGGAGCCGGTTGCGCTCCAGCCGGGACGAACCGAGGATGGTGCCGCCGCGGGCGAGGATGCCGCTGACCGCGTCGAGATCGAGCTTGCGGAAGCGTCCTTCGAGGAGGCCCTTGAAACCGTCCTCGAAGCCGATGACCTCGTCGTCGTGTCCGGTGAGGGCGCGGTGGACAACAGACCGGATCACAGCATTCAGGCCAGGGCAGTCGCCGCCTGCGGTGAGGACTCCGATACGCATCGTGCTGTGTCTCCTGTGCTCGCTGTTGGTTCGTGTGAGCCGGTCCGATTGTTTCACGGACGACCGGCCCTCCCCGCATACACGGACCCCACCCCTACTGTCCTCGCACGGGCTCCGCAAGGGAAACTGGGAGAGCGACTTAGCTAGACACGCAGGTATTGTCAAGAGGGGCACGCCCGCAATAACGGCTGATTTTGACCTTGTGGCCATCGATTGGATGGGAGAGCACGCGTGACGCGCAGCGTGTACGTGACCGGTATCGACCGCGGCGACGGCCGCCAGGTCGTCGAGCTGGGGGTCATGGAGCTGCTGACCCGCCATGTCGACCGAGTGGGGGTCTTCCGCCCGCTGACCCACAGTGACGGGCCCGACCGGCTGTTCGACCTGCTGCGGTCCCGCTACCGGCTCACCCAGTCCCCCGACAGCGTGTACGGCCTCAGCTACGAGGAGGCCGCCGCCCTCCAGGCCGAACGCGGCATCGACGAGCTGGTCTCCCGGCTCGTCGAGCGCTTTCATGCCGTGGCCAGGGAGTACGAATTCGTGCTGGTCCTCGGCTCGGACTTCGCGGGCACCAATCTCCCGGCCGAGCTGAACCTCAACGCGCGGCTCGCCAACGAATTCGGCGCCGCCGTGCTGGCCGTCGTCGGCGGCCAGGGCCAGGAGGCCGAATCGGTGCGCGCCGAGGCCCGCAACGCCTACGGCGCCTACCACTCGATGGGCTGCGACGTCGTGGCCATGATCGTCAACCGGATCGCCCCCGAGCACCGCGAGGCCGTCGTCGACCGGCTCGCCGCCCGGCTCCCCGTGCCCTGCTACGCGCTCCCCGAGGACGGCTCGCTCTCCGCGCCGACCGTCGGCCAGATCGTGCACACCCTGGGGGCCGAGGTGCTGCTCGGCGACGACTCGGGCCTCGCCAGGGACGCCCGGGACTTCGTGTTCGGCGGCGCCATGCTGCCGACCTTCCTCAAGGCGCTCACCCCCGGCGCCCTCGTGGTGACCCCCGGGGACCGGGCGGACCTGGTCATCGGCTCGCTCGCCGCGCACAGCGCCGGAGCCCCGCCGATCGCCGGTGTGCTGCTCACCCTCGACGAGCGGCCGGGACCCGACATCATGGCGCTGGCCGCCCGCCTCGCGCCCGGCACCCCGGTGGTCTCCGTGCCCGGCGGCTCCTTCCCGACCGCGGGCGAGCTGTTCGCGATCGAGGGCAAGCTGAACGCCGCCTCGCCGCGCAAGGCGGAGACCGCGCTCGGCCTGTTCGAGCGGCATGTGGACACCGTGGAGCTGACGAACCGCATCTCCGTCGCCCGCTCCGGCCGGGTCACGCCGATGATGTTCGAGCACGAGCTGATCGAGCGCTCCCGCTCCGGCCGCCGGCGGGTCGTCCTCCCGGAGGGCGGCGAGGAGCGGGTGCTGCGGGCCGCCGATGTGCTGCTGCGCCGCGACGTCTGCGATCTGACGCTGCTGGGCGAGGAGGAGGCGATCCGCAAGCGCGCCGCCGACCTGGCCATCGACCTGGCGGGCGCCCAGATCATCGACCCGCAGACCTCCGAGCTGCGCGACCGGTTCGCCGAGCGCTACGCCGCGCTGCGCGCCCACAAGGGCGTCAGTGTCGAGCTGGCCTTCGACGTGGTCGCGGATGTCTCCTACTTCGGCACCCTGATGGTCCAGGAGGGCCTGGCCGACGGCATGGTCTCCGGCGCGGTGCACTCCACCGCCGCCACCATCCGGCCCGCCTTCGAGATCATCAAGACCAAGCCGGGCGCCCAGATCGTGTCCTCGGTGTTCTTCATGTGCCTGGCCGACCGTGTCCTGGTCTACGGCGACTGCGCGGTCAACCCGGACCCGAACGCCGAACAGCTGGCGGACATCGCCATCCAGTCGGCCACCACCGCCGCCCAGTTCGGCGTCGAGCCGCGGATCGCGATGCTCTCGTACTCCACCGGCACCTCCGGCTCCGGCGCGGACGTCGACAAGGTCCGCAAGGCCACCGAGATCGTCCGCGCGCTGCGCCCCGATCTGCTGGTCGAGGGCCCGATCCAGTACGACGCGGCGGTGGACGCGGCGGTCGCGCAGACCAAGCTGCCCGAGTCCGACGTGGCCGGCAAGGCGACCGTGCTGATCTTCCCGGACCTCAACACCGGCAACAACACGTACAAGGCCGTGCAGCGCTCGGCCGGTGCGGTCGCCGTCGGCCCGGTCCTCCAGGGTCTGCGCAAGCCGGTCAACGACCTCTCCCGCGGCGCCCTGGTCCAGGACATCGTCAACACCGTGGCCATCACCGCCATCCAGGCGCAGGGCGCCCAGCCCGGCGCCGGCCACACCGCCTGACCGGCCGCTCCTCCACTCCCGTCCCCGCACCCCATCGGAAAGCGCTACATGACTGCCACCGCCACCCGCGTCCTCGTCCTCAATTCCGGCTCCTCGTCGGTCAAGTACCAGCTGATCGACATGAACGACGGCACCCGGCTCGCCGTCGGCCTGGTCGAGCGGATCGGCGAGCAGACCTCGCGCCTGGCCCACACCCCGCTGGCCACCGGCGGCGACAAGCGGGAGACCGAGGGCGCGATCGCCGACCACGACGCCGCGCTGAAGGCCGTCGCCACGGAGCTGGCCGCCGACGGGCTCGGCCTCGACTCCCCCCAGCTGGCCGCGATCGGGCACCGGGTGGTGCACGGCGGGCTGAAGTTCACCGAGCCGACCGTGATCGACGACGCGGTGCTCAAGGAGATCGAGCGGCTGGTGCCGGTCGCGCCACTGCACAACCCGGCCAACATCACCGGCATCCGCACCGCCCAGGCGATGCGCCCCGACCTGCCGCAGGTCGCGGTCTTCGACACCGCCTTCCACGCCACGATGCCGGAGTACGCGGCCCGCTACGCCATCGACGTGGAGACCGCCGACGCCCACCGCATCCGCCGCTACGGCTTCCACGGCACCTCGCACGCCTATGTCTCCCGCAAGACCGCGGCGCTGCTGGGCAAGGACCCCTCCGAGGTCAATGTCATCGTGCTCCACCTGGGCAACGGCGCCTCCGCCTCGGCGGTGGCCGGCGGCCGCTGCGTGGACACCTCGATGGGTCTGACGCCGCTGGAGGGCCTGGTCATGGGCACCCGCTCCGGTGACATCGACCCGGCGGTCACCTTCCACCTCAAGCGGGTGGCGGGGATGTCGACGGACGAGATCGACGCCCTGCTCAACAAGAAGAGCGGTCTGATCGGGCTCTGCGGCGACAACGACATGCGGGAGATCCGGCGCCGGATCGACGAGGGGGACGAGCGCGCCCGGCTCGCCTTCGACATCTACATCCACCGGCTGAAGAAGTACATCGGCGCCTACAGCGCGGTGCTCGGCCGGGTCGACGCGGTGGCGTTCACCGCGGGCGTCGGGGAGAACGCCGCCCCGGTGCGGGAGGCCGCCGTCGCGGGTCTGGAGGAGATGGGCATGGCCGTGGACGCCTCGCTCAACGCCGTACGGTCCGACGAGCCCCGGCTGATCTCGCCGGAGTACGCCCGGGTCGCGGTCGCCGTCGTGCCGACGGACGAGGAGCTGGAGATCGCTCAGCAGACATACGCCCTGGTCAACGCCTAGGACTCGGTGTTTCCGCCTACCGAAATATTCCGCTCCGAAACAAACCGATAGGATTCCGCCCATGCGCCGTTCCAAAATCGTCTGCACCCTGGGCCCCGCCGTCGACTCCTACGACCAGCTGAAGACGCTGATCGAGGCCGGCATGAACGTGGCCCGATTCAACATGAGCCACGGGACCCAGCCGGAGCACGAGGAGCGGTATCACCGCCTCCGAAAGGCCTCCGAGGAGACCGGCCGCGCCGTCGGCGTGCTGGCCGACCTCCAGGGCCCCAAGATCCGCCTGGAGACCTTCGCCAACGGCCCCGTGGAGCTGGTGCGTGGCGACGAGTTCGTCATCACCACCGAGGACGTCCCCGGGGACAGGACCATCTGCGGGACGACCTACAAGGGCCTGCCCGGGGACGTGTCCAAGGGCGACCCGATCCTGATCAACGACGGCAATGTCGCGCTCCAGGTCGTCGAGGTCGACGGCCCGCGGGTGCACACCATCGTCATCGAGGGCGGGGTCATCTCCGACCACAAGGGCATCAACCTGCCGGGCGCCGCGGTGAACGTCCCCGCGCTGTCCGAGAAGGACATCGAGGACCTCAAGTTCGCCCTCAAGCTGGGCTGCGACATGGTCGCGCTGTCCTTCGTGCGGGACGCCAAGGACGTCCAGGACGTGCACCGCGTCATGGACCAGGTCGGCCGCCGGGTCCCGGTCATCGCCAAGGTCGAGAAGCCGCAGGCGGTCGCCAACATGCAGGAGGTCGTGATGGCCTTCGACGCCGTCATGGTCGCCCGTGGTGACCTGGCGGTGGAGTACCCGCTGGAGAAGGTCCCGATGGTGCAGAAGCGCCTGGTGGAGCTGTGCCGCAGGAACGCCAAGCCGGTGATCGTCGCGACCCAGATGATGGAGTCGATGATCACCAACTCCCGGCCGACCCGCGCCGAGGCGTCCGACGTCGCCAACGCCATCCTCGACGGCGCCGACGCGGTCATGCTCTCCGCCGAGTCGTCCGTCGGCGCCTACCCGATCGAGACCGTCAAGACGATGTCGAAGATCGTCGAGGCGGCCGAGGAGGAGCTGCTCTCGAAGGGCCTCCAGCCGCTGGTGCCCGGCAAGAAGCCGCGCACGCAGGGCGGCTCGGTGGCCCGTGCGGCGTGCGAGATGGCGGACTTCCTGGACGGCAAGGCGCTGATCGCCTTCACCAAGTCCGGTGACACCGCCCGCCGCCTGTCCCGCTACCGCGCGGCCCAGCCCATCCTGGCCTTCACCACCGAGGCGTCCACCCGCAACCAGCTCACGCTGAGCTGGGGCGTCGACGCCTTCGTCGTGCCGCACGTCGACAACACCGACGCGATGGTCGACCTGGTCGACGCCGAGCTGCTCAAGCTCAAGCGCTACAGCGAGGGCGACACCATGCTCATCACCGCCGTTTTCTGCGGCTCCCGAACGGGTCGGTGGCCCGGGGCGTTCCTCAGCCGGTCATGAACTGGTGCAGACCCGGGACGTGGAGGTTGCCGCCGAACTGGCCCGCCTGGTCGATCTTCACCTTGGTGAAGTACGCGAACGGGACGTTGATCGGCGGCGGGTGCTCGGGGTCGAAGACGATCGGGATCAGCCCGAAGAGGTTGCCCTGAAGCCGCTCGGTGTACATGGTCACCTTGCCGCCGCGGATCGTGGACGTGGACCCCTGGGACGCCTGGACGTGGTACTTCTTGCCGGACGCCCGGTCGTCGACGGTCTGGTGCAGATCGCCGATGTCGACGCTGTCCGCCGTGAACTTCAGGGCCTGCTTGGTGTGGCCGTTCTGCGTCTGGACATTGACGACGCCCTCGTAGTTCAGACCGCGCAGGGTGAGCGCGCTGGACTCCAGGTGCCAGGGGTCGTCGGGCAGGGTGGCGGGGGTCTGCTCGCCCTTGCCCTTCTGCTTGTTCTCGACGACGCAGGGGAACGCCTTCTTGCCGTCGGCGTCCTTGCCGTCGACGCCGCCGCCGGGCAGGGCGTTGTCCGCCGCGCCCACCGCGCCGTGGACGGTGTCGTTGACCGTCTTCGACCCGTTCTTGACGGTGTCACCGGCCTTGCCGGCGCCGTCCTTGAGGCCGTCGACCGTGTCCTGGACCGGCTTGGTGACCTTGTCGGTGGCGGATCCGGAGTCCTTGGCCGCGGACGGCGAGGGGCTCGGCGAAGCCGGCTCGGACGCCGAGGGGCTCGGCGAATCCGCCGGCTCCTCGGACTTGTCGCCGCCGAGGAGACCGCCGAGCGCGTCACCGATGCCGCCCAGCAGACCGCCGTCGTCCTTCTTCTCCTCGGAGGCCGACGGCGACGGGGTCGCGGAGCCCGAAGGCTCATCGGTCTTCGCGGAGCCGGACGGCGTGGACTCGGGCGCCTTGCCGTCGTCCTTGCCGGCCGAGGGCGAGGGCGAGGCGGAGGGCCCGTCGGACGGCTCGGCGCCGCCCTTGCCCTGCGCGTCGTCCTTCTGGTCCTTCGCACCGTCCTTGGACTTGGCGTCCTTCTCGTCCACCTTGTCCGGAGCGGTGACGCACGGGCCGTCCTTGAAGGGGCTCTTGGGCGCCGGCTTGGCTATCGCCATCTGGGGCGTCAGCCCCATACCCATGAGCACGGCGGACGGCATGGCGGCGATCGCTATCGCCTTGCCCGCGGGCACGTGGAGCCGAGTCAGCAGCGGCTTCCTCGGTGCCGCGTGCCTCGGCCCGGTTCTCGCCCCGGCAGCTGCGCTCTCGTGCAGCTCGTCACCCGGCACGGTGCCTCCCGTTCGTTCCGTTGGTCGGGCTCGTTCCTGACAGGTCGTCCAGTCCATTGCCCAACCCGGGACCGGCAGCCGGCGCGGGGTGCGTGGCGACCACCGGTCCGGCGACCGTGGTGCGGCCCGCCTCGTCGGCGTCGTCCGCGCTCCGGCCGGCCTTGCCCGGCGCCCAGGAGACTCCCAGCGCACCGCCGATCAGCCCCAGGAGGAAGCCGATCAGGAAGGCGCCGAAGTTCGAGACGACCAGGGAGACCAGAGAGAGCAGAATCGCCGCCACGCCCGCGAAGACGCGCGAGGCGGGCTGGAACCACATGGTCAGACCGAGCACGACCAGCAGTACGCCGATGATCAGCGAGCCGGCGCCGGCGGTGGTCGCCATGCGGACGGTCAGGGAACCGATCGTGAGATTCGCGTAAGGGATGTACATGATCGGGATGCCGGCCAGCAGAGTCAGCATGCCGCCCCAGAACGGGCGGTGTCCGCGCCACTCCCGGAACGAAAGCCGCTTGCGGCCGATGGTCTCGATCAGCCGTGGTCGCGTGTCGGCGCTCATGTCGTACAGCTCCTCGGGACTGGCAAATCGGTGGTTCTGTGCTGGGTGTCCTACTAGGCGCTACCCGGCGTACGGGCACGGGGAACGGCGATGGCCGTACAGCTCGCCCCGCGCCCGCACGCTCAGTGCGTCAGTAGCACTCGCTCTTGCCCTTGGCGACGCTCATCTTCAGGCCGCTGAGCTTGAACGTTCCGGCCGTCGTGGCCCATGCCTGCTGCCTGACGTGGGTCAGCGTGGCCGACTCGGCCTGCTGGGCGAACGAGCCCGGGTCGGCCTTGTCGCCCTTGTGCATGCCCGGGCCCTTGGTCGTCGAGCCCGCAGCAACACCGATGTCGATGTTGTTGAAGGTCGCGTCCGCGGACAGCTCGTCGAGGTCGATGTAGAGGTTCTTCGCCTCGACAGGCGTGTCACCGCCACCGGCCGACAGCTTCATCGACACATCGCCGAAGACCGGGACCGGCACGACTACCGACTGGCACAGGTTCTTGATCTTGGCGTTCGAGAACCCCGAGACCGCCACCGGGACCTGCTTGCCGCCCTTCTGGGCGTCAATGGCTCCGTACTGAACAAATCCGGTGCCGTCCAGCCGGTCTGTAGCGACCTTGAACTGCTGGCCGGACACGCTGAACGACGCCGCGAGCGCACCCTGCGAGAGGGCAACACCGATCGCGGCCGTAGCCGCGACGCTCGGGACCATGACGACGGCGAACCGCTTCCATCTGGTCCCGCCACGAGCCAGGGACTCCATGACTTTCCTCCTTCTCGGACGTACATCTCCGGTACGGGCCGCCGCACTTGGGAAGCCGTACCTGGGATGGGAGAAGTGCTACGTCCTCGGGAAGGAGAGCGCCTGTCTCGGAGGCACATCGTGTTCCGAATACCGGCGATCACCCCCGAGCGACAACCACTGGCCACGCTCTCGCGCAACCTCACTGGACAGGCCCTGCCGGGTGGGGCAGAGACCCCCCTGTCCAAGACCGGCGACACTGCCGCCGGCCACTCGGTGGGGACCCAAATACCCCGCGGTGCCGACCGGATGCCGGACTGCGGGAATGGACCGAGCGTGGCCGATCGTGGTCCATTCGCGGCCGCCGCACAAGGGGCTCGTTACTTGCGGGTAACGGCCCGATAACCACGCCACGACCCACCGAAATCAACCGGACACATACGGTCGCCACTAACGGTGAGGGGACATTGGGCAATTGCGCACACAGTGCCGCAAGGAGGTCGCTCAGACTTACTTGAAGTAACAGCGGCCACGATTACCAAGTTTTGGTAAAACGTGGCCGCTGTGTCGTTTGTTCGGTCAACGCGCGGAGGGCGTACTGGTCAGAAGCGGGCGACTGCGAAGACAGCGGGTCAGAACAGCACCCGGGCAAGGGCGGTACGCCCCGCCGTCACCCGCGGATCCTCCGCGCCGATGACCTCGAAGAGCTCCAGCAGCCGCCGTCGCGCGGCCTCCCGGTCGTCGCCCGCCGACCGCTTCACCGCGTCGACCAGCCGGCCGAACGCGTCCTCGACGTGCCCGCCGACCAGATCGAGGTCCGCGGCCCGGATCTGCGCCTGCACATCGGCCGGGTTCTCCGCGGCCTCCTTGCGCACCGCCTGCGGATCCAGGTCCTGCACGCGGTGCAGGAGCTCGGCCTGCGCCAGACCGAGCTTGGCCTCCGGGTTGGCCGGATCGTCGTTGAGCACGTTCTTGTACGCCTGGACGGCGCCGCCCAGATCGCCGGAGTCCAGCGCCTGGTTCGCGGCCTCCAGCAGGGCGTCGTAGGGACCGGCCGGCTCCGGGGCCTCGGCCTCCTGTGCCGGCTCGCCCGCGGCCTGCGGGTCGACGGGCGCTCCCACGATGCCGAACTGCTGCTCGGCGGCCTGCACCAGCTGGTCGAGCACGTCGCGGATCTGCGACTCGGGGGCCGCGCCCTGGAACAGCGGGATCGGCTGGCCCGCGACGACCGCGAAGACCGCCGGGATGCCCTGCACCCCGAACTGCTGGAACAGCATCTGGTTGGCATCGACGTCGATCTTGGCCAGCACGAACTTGCCGGCGTACTCCCCCGCGAGGCGCTCCAGCAGCGGACCCAGCTGCTTGCACGGCTCGCACCACTCGGCCCAGAAGTCGATGACGACCGGGACCTCGGTCGAGCGCTGTAGGACGTCCTGCTGGAACCCCGCCTCATCGACGTCGAACACCAGGCGGGCACCGCTCGCGGGTGCCTGGCCCGTACGGGCGGCCTCGGCACGTGCCTGCTCCGCCTTCTGCTTCGCTTCCCCCGCCGCCTTCACCGCTGCGAGGTCGACGACTCCACTCATGGACATATTGCGTGGCTGCATGGGTCCATCCTCCCCCCTGGGCGGGCCGTTCCGGAAAGCGATCCGGAAAGCGCTGCGGTCTGCGATGCGATCGGTGCTGCGGGCTGCGGTGCGAAGGGCCGGTCCGGTGCTGCCACCGGGCCGTTCGCCGGGCACCGCATCCCGTCCGCACGCCCCGCCGGAATGCCGGCGTACGTCCGGGACCGTTGCCCGATTCCGGCCCCGAGGAGGGCCGGAGTGCGGTCCCGAGGAGGACCGTCGTGCGCGGCCATGGGTCCCCACCCACGGCCAGTGGCTGTCGCTCTTACGCTACGACCCGTAGCGTAACTCGCCGTCGCCCCCGGGCAACAACCGGTTCCGGCCCCGTGGGGAGTGATCTGCCTCACGGGCGGCGTGGCCCGTACTGGCCGGTATGGTCGCCCGCATGCACCACTCAGCCAGCCCCCGGAAAGGCCGCACGGGCCGACCGCGCAGCGCCGAGACCGATCTTGCGATCCTCCACGCGACCCGTGCCGCGCTGGTCGATCTGGGCTGGGGGCGGCTCACCATGAGCGATGTGGCGGTCCGGGCCGGGGTCGCCAAGACCACGCTCTACCGCCGCTGGGCCAACAAGAACGAGCTCGTCGTGGACGCCGTGGCGGTCCTTTTCGACGAGCTCGAACTCCCCGACCTGGGCTGTCTGAAATCCGACATCGAGGGAGTGGTGCTCCAGTTCGGCGCGCTGCTCGCGCGGCCGGAGACCAAGACGGCGCTGATGGCCGTGGTGGCCGAGTCCACCACCGACGAGGCGCTGCGCGAACGGATCCGCTCGGCGATCGTCGACCGCCAGAAGCGGCTGGTCCTGCTCGGCCGCTCGCGCGCCCAGGCCCGTGGCGAGCTGCCCCCGGACACCCCCGGCGAGGAGGGCGAACAGGCGGCCGCCCGCAACATGGACCTGATCTTCGATGTGATCGCCGGGGCGATCGTGCACCGCACGCTGGTCAGCGGTGAACCCGTGGACGCCGCGTGGGGGCGCGACTTCACGGCGCTCTTCCTCACCGGGCTGTCCGGCCTGGGCGACCAGCGCTGAGGCCGGGCGCCGGGGGCCCGGCCGCGGCGCGGCACCGAGGTGCCGCGCCGCGCTCCGCTCAGACCTGGTAGCGGTCCGCCGCGAACAGCCGCAGGTTCTCGGCCACCCACTCCGACGTCCGCTTCAGCCCCTCCTCCAGGGAGACCTCCGGCCGCCACGAAGCCCACTCGCGGGCCCGGGAGTTGTCCGACAGCAGCCGCTCGACCTCGCTGCCTGCGGGCCGCAGCCGTTCGGCGTCCACCACCACCTCGGCCTCGCGGCCCGAGGCCGTTATCAGCGCCTCGGCGAGCGCCCCGATGGAGATCTCCCGCCCGGTGCCGAGGTTGACGACCTCGCCCAGCGCCCGGTCGCAGTCGGCCAGCGCCAGGAATCCGGCCGCGGTGTCGGTGACATAGGTGAAGTCGCGGGTCGGGGTGAGCGAGCCGAGCTTGATCTGCCGGGCGCCCGAGTGGAGTTGGGCGAGGATCGTGGGGATGACGGCGCGCGCGGACTGCCGGGGCCCGTAGGTGTTGAACGGCCGCACCACGGTCACCGGCAGCCCGAAGGCGTGCCGGTGCGACAGCGCCATCATGTCCGCGCCGATCTTCGAGGCGGAGTACGGCGACTGCGGCTGAAGCGGGTGGTCCTCACCGATCGGCGCGGTCAGCGCGGTCCCGTAGACCTCACTGGTGGACGTGTGCACCAGCCGCCGCACCGCATGCCGCCGGCAGGCCTCCGCGACGTTCTCCGTCCCGACGACGTTCGTCTGCACATAGGCGCCCGGTGAGTCGTAGCTGTACGGAATCCCGATCAGCGCGGCCAGATGGAAGACGGTGTCGCAGCCCGCGACCGCGTCCATCACCCGGCCCGCGTCCCGCACATCGCCCGCGACCATCTCGACCGGGCCGCCCGGCACGAGATAGCGCGCCAGATTTCCCTTTTCGGCGTACGGCTTGTAATGGACGAACGCGCGCACCTCGGCGCCGGCCTCCACGAGCATGTCGACCAGGACCGAGCCGATGAACCCCTCGGCTCCGGTCACCAGGACCTTACGGCCCGTCCACTGCTGGGTGTTGCTGCTCATGCTGACTCCTTCATCGTGAGGTGGTGGGGGGCAAGGGGGTGACCGGCCAGCGCCAGCGCCTTGGCGGCCAGCAGGTCGGCGGCCCGCGCATGGGTGCCGGGGTCGGCGGCCGCGCCCATCGCGGCGAGCCGGCCGGGGTCGTCGAGAAGCGGGGTGACCAGCTCGTCCAGCCGCTCGGCCGAGGTCTGCGGATCGGGCAGCAGCAGCGCCGCCCCGGCGTCGGACAGCACCCGCGCGTTGTGGGTCTGGTGGTCACCCGGCGCATGCGGATACGGCACGAGAACGGCCGGCATCCCGATCGTGGCCAGCTCCGCGACGGTCGCCGAACCGGCCCGGCACACCACGAGATCGGCGGCGGCATACGCCAGATCCATCCGGTCCACGTACGGCACGGCCTCGGCTACCGCGTCCCCGCCGTTCGCCGCCAGGAGGGCCCGGGTCTCCTCCAGGGCCGCGGGCCCGGTCTTGATCAGCAACCGGAGGTCCGTACGCCCCCGGTGGCGGCCGGCCAGGCCCACCGCCGCCTCGGTCAGCCGGGCCGCCCCGAGGCTGCCGCCGTTGACCAGCAGCAGCCGCGCCCCGTCCGGGACGCCCAGGGCCCGGCGGGCGGTGGGCCGCAGGCGCTCCCGGTTCAGCTCGGCCAGCGGACCGACCAGCGGCATCCCCACCGTCTCGGCCCGCGCGCCGCCGGCCAGATGCTCCCGGCTGCGGTCGAAGGCGACGGCGATGTGCGGGGTGAGCCGGGCCGCGAACTGGTTGGCCCGGCCGGGCACCGCGTTGGACTCATGGATCAGGCTCGGCAGCCCGGCCATCTTGGCCCCGACGATCACCGGGGCGCTCGGATAGCCGCCCATACCGACCGCGACCTGGGCTTTCTGTTCCTTGAGGATCGCCCGGCACTGGGCACCCGAGCGAAGCAGGGCGGCCGGGAGCAGATAGCGTCGGGCGCCCAGCGAGGGGTCGAAGGGGATCATGTCGACGGTGTGCAGCCGGTATCCGGCCTTCGGGATCAGCCGCGTCTCCAGGCCGCGTTCGGTCCCGACGAAGGAGATCACCGCATCGGGCACGGCCCGGCGGAGCGCGTCGGCGAGGGCGAGTCCCGGATAGATGTGGCCGCCGGTGCCGCCTGCACCGATCACGACGGAGAGTGGTGTGCGCATGGCCGCCACGCTCGCGATACGCCCTAAGAAGCTTCTAAGAGAGGTGTTTGGCAGCCTATGTCCATGCCGCCCACGCCCGGGAACACCCCAGCCCCCAAGATCCTCGTCGTCGACGACGAACCGGAGGTGCGCGCCGCCGTGGAGGACGGCCTCGCCGTGGAGGGCTATACGGTACGCGGCGCCGCCGACGGCCTGGCCGCCCTCTCGGAGGTCGCCGGCTGGCAGCCGGACGCCCTCGTCCTCGACGTGATGATGCCCGTCCTGGACGGTCTGGCCGTCTGCCGCCGGCTGCGCGCGCTGGACGACCGCACCCCGATCCTCGTCCTGACCGCGCTGGACTCGGTCAGCGAACGGGTCGACGGGCTCGACGCCGGCGCCGACGACTACCTCGTCAAACCGTTCGCCCTGGACGAGCTGGTGGCCCGCGTCCGGGCCCTGCTGCGCCGGGCCTCGACCGGCGCCGTCGACGACAGCCGGCTCTCCTTCGGCGATCTGGTAGTCGACCCCCTGACCCGCAGCGGCCACCGGGCGGGCCGGCCCCTGGAGTTCAGCCGCACCGAATGGGCGCTGCTGGAACTGCTGCTCCAGCACCCCGGACAGGTGCTGCCGCGCGAAGTCATCCTGGAGCGCGTCTGGGGCCGCGACTTCGGCCCGGACTCCAACTCCCTGGCCGTGTACATCGGTTATCTGCGCCGCAAACTGGAGGCGGGCGGCGAGCCCCGCCTCGTCCACACCGTGCACGGTGTGGGCTACCGCCTGGACCACGCGGACGGCGCATGACCGGCACCCGCGGCCTCGGGGCCCGCTGGCGGCGCCGCCGCCCGCTCCGCACCCGGCTGGCGCTGGCCGCCTCCGCCGCGGTGGCGGTGATGGCGCTCGGCATCTGCGCCGCCGCCTTCGCCATCATCAAATACCAGATGACCCGTCAGCTGGAACTGAACCTGAACCAGACGGCCACGCAGGCCATCCATCAGCGCCACGACTGGGGCCCGACGCCCAGTGACACCCTCTGCCAGTACCCGGCCTCGCCCTGTATCCAGATCGTGCCGTCCGACCCCGCCAAGGACCCGCGCGAGCCGTACGTCCTGCCCGTCACCGACGCCACCCGGAAGGTCGCCGAGGGGCGGCACACGCCGTTCTACACCAAGCTGACGGTGGCCGGGCAGCCGGTCCGGATGGTCACCATGCGCCTGGGGACCAAGGACGAGGCGGTGCAGGTCGCCCAGCGCTCCGACACCGTCGACCGGAGCGTAGAACAGGCCGCCTGGACGCTGTCCGCGGCCGGCGCCGCCGGCGTCCTGCTGGCCGCCGCCCTCGGCTACTGGGTGTCCCGTACGGGCCTGGCCCCGGTCGCCCGGCTCACCGCCACCGCGGAACGCATCGCCGCCACCCGCGACGCCGGCCACCGCATCGAACTCCCCGCCGGCCCCACCGCCCGGGAGGACGAGATCACCCGCCTCGCCACCAGCTTCAACACCATGCTCGGCGAGCTGGAACAGTCCGTCACCGCGCAGCGCCGCCTGGTCGCCGACGCCTCCCACGAACTGCGCACCCCGCTGACGGCACTGCGCACCAACGCCGAACTCCTGGCCCGCGCCGACCGTCTGACCGACGCCCAGCGCGACCGCGCCTCGGCCGCGCTGGGCCGTCAGCTGCGTGCGGTCACCACCCTCGTCAACGACCTGATCGAACTGGCCCGCGACGAGGAGCCGCAGCCCCTGGTGGAGCAGGTGCGCCCGGCCGCCCTCCTGGAGCACGCGGTGGGCGCGGCCCGCGAACACTGGCCGGAGATCACCTTCAGCATCGCCATCGCCCCCTCCGCGGCCGGCCTCACCATCCCCGGCGTGCCGCCCCGCCTGTCCCGGCTGCTGTCCAACCTCCTCGACAACGCCGCGAAGTTCTCCCCGCCCGGCGGCCCCGTTGAAGCCGAACTCACCTACACCTCAGGCGAGTTGGACCTGACGGTCCGCGACCACGGCCCCGGCATCGCGGCGGACGACCTCCCCCATGTCTTCGACCGCTTCTACCGCGCCAAGACGGCCCGCGCCCTGCCCGGCTCCGGCCTGGGCCTGGCCATGGCCCGCCAGATCGCCCGCGCCCACGGCGCCGAACTCACCGCCGAACGGGCGCCGGGGGGCGGGGCACTGTTCCGGTTGCGGGTGCCGGTCGCGGCGGCGTAGGGCGCGTCCGCGAAGTCCCGTCCGGGGAGAGCGGGCGAGCCCCACCCTCCGGGCGTTGGACGGACTTTGCGGACCCGGCCCAGGACCGCTCAACGGCCGCCCTCGGCCTCTTTCTCCGCCGCCTTCTCCTCGACCTCCGTACGGACCGCCTGCCGGTCCTGCGGCGACATCGACCGCCAGCTCTCCCGCATCCCGGAGAGCCCGTCGGTGAGCGCGCGGAACCCGGACGGGTCGTCGAGCGCATCCTTGAGTTCGAACCGCCCGCCCAGCACCTTGCGGGCGAGGTCCTGGAGGGCGGGCGGGGCGGACGCGCTGCTGCGGACGGCCCGCAGGGAGCGGGTGAGGTGCTCGTTCTGCTCCTGGGTCAGGTCCTTGTCCTCGACCGGGTAATCGCGGTCGCCAGGAGCGGTGAAGCCGTTACTGCTGTTCATGGAGTGGTTCCTCTCAACCGGAGCCGGGCTGTCAGCCGAAGGCATTGCGGACACGAGCGGCCTCGCCCTGGCCGTCTTCCGGGGCCTCGGTGTCGGGAATGCCGTCCGCCATCCGGGACCGGGCGCCGCTCGGCGGCGTGGCCGACGAAGCCGATCCGTCGGAGCTGCCGCCGGAGGACGAGGAACCGCCGGAGCCACCCTCGGACGAGGAGGCAGAGCCGGCGTCGGAGGTGCCGCCCTCGGACGTACCGCCCTCGGAGGTGCCGCCGTCACTCGCGTCCTGGCCCCCGGCCGCCGGCTCCGGGTCCTTGTGGCGGATGTCGTAGACGCCCCTGACGCCTTCGGCGGCCTCCTGCTGCCCCTCCCACATCTGCTTGCCACCCGCGGCGAAATCGCCGTGCGCGACCTGAC
The DNA here is from genome assembly GCF_023544705.1 of Streptomyces sp. MCA2. Taxonomy (NCBI): domain Bacteria; kingdom Bacillati; phylum Actinomycetota; class Actinomycetes; order Kitasatosporales; family Streptomycetaceae; genus Streptomyces; species Streptomyces sp. MCA2. Next base: position 150,751 of record NZ_JAMJFM010000015.1, on the reverse strand, counting down.
CGACGCCCTGGGCCACGCGGTACGCGCCCGTTCCCGCCTTGCCGACGTCCTTGAGCTTGTCGCCGAAGCGGACCTTGTCCCAGTCCGAAAGGCCGTGCACGTCGTCGAGGTCCACGAGGGGCTTCGCCCCCGCCTTGACCGCGTCCCCGACCGAGAACTCGTCCTGTGCCCCGAAGTAGCCCTTGATTCCCTGCGAGGCGATGTTCTGCCCGATCCCCTTGGCCGCGTCCTTGCCGAGGTCCTTGGCCAGGTCCACCAGGATCTCCCGGGCGCCCTTGACCACCTTCTTCTCCAGCGCCTCCTTGACGGCCTGGAAGATTTTCGTCTTCGCCTCGGTCAGGATCCTGCGGACGACCACCCGGGTCGTCGCCGTGGCCGCGGCCGCCCCGGCCTCGGAGGCGCCCAGCGTGACCGGCGCGGCGGCCTGGGCCATCGCGAACTCGACGGCCAGCGCGATCAGCTGCACGATCACCGCGATCTTCATGATCATGACGATCGTGGCCACCACCTGGAGCACCATGGCGAGCACCTCGGCGGCCTCGGCGGCGTCATCGAGGTAGCCGTCGCCGACCTTCCTCCAGGTGTTGCCGAAGGCCTCCACCGCCTCACCGGAGTTGGCGCCACGCACGGCGTTCGCGGCGGTGCCGCCCTGCTGCTGGGAACGGCGGACGGCGGCGGCGAAGTCGCTCCAGGCCTCGGCCGCGTCCCGCATCTTGTCCTCGTCGACGTCGGGCCATTGGAAGCCCAGCAGATCGAGGACCCAGTCGACCTCTTTCGGCAGCATGATGGCGGCCACGGTGTGTCACTCCCCGGGTACCGCAGGAACTTGGGTGGGTGGGTGGGTGGGAGGCGGGGCGGGCGCGGGGCAGGTGTCCGCCGCCTGTCAGGGCGTCAGGGCGCGATGTCGGGGCGGTGTGCCGCGTACCGGGCAAGGTGATCGTGCTGCTCCTGCTCGGTGGTGTCGTAATGCGCGCCCATTGCCCCGAGCTTGCTGCCGATCTTGGAGATTTCCGCGCCGAGGTGCGGCATCGACTCAGCGATGCCCTCACTCACCGGCTTGTAGAAATCATTGAAAATCTTGACGAATTCGTCACTGCCCCACTCTTCGGCCTCTTTGAGAGCGGCCTGCAACTTCTTGGCGGCCGCGCCGAAATCGGAGCCGATGTCGTGGAAAACACCGCCCTGAGTTGTGAGGACGGCCGGGTCCACGTCGTACCCGGAGCCTGCCATGATTCGCCCCTGAACTGCATTGATAAGGACCGGATAAATCCAATGGCGTACGGTATCCGACACCCGCGGCAGTCGTGGCGAGAGAATCCTCAAGGATTTCTCGCACCCGGAACCGGCGCCCGATGACGTGACGCGCCCCCGGCCGTGGCCTTTGCGCCCCGCCAATCACCATGAAAGGGAACAAGTGCCATGCCCAAGTCTCCAGGCATGTCCGGCAAGAGATCATTCGGCGGCAAGTGTGCCTTTGCGGTCCTGCTTGTTGCCGTTCTGTCGGCCAGTGGCATGTTTGCCACGAAAGGGGTAACCGCGGCGGGTCTCACGGGCAGTCACGGAACCTTCACCGTCCAGGACTGCTATCCGCACCACAGCTCCAGCTCACGGTCCAGCTCGCGCTCCTACGACTTCGACTGCGACGGGACTTTCCGCTCGGACGACGGAAAGGCCACCGACGGCCAGGCGTCCATGAACAGCGTCGACACCGACTACCGTGCGGGAATCCGGCTCCCGGTCCAGGCACACGACGGCAGCACTCTTCTCAGCTTCCTGGCTTCGACGTACACCATCGCCAGCCGTGGGGAAGTCACGAAGAATTTCGTGATCGCCTTCTCGGTGCTCCTGGCACTCCCATTCCTGCTCTTCGGCTGGCTGACGGGCTTCGGCGAGACCGGCGGCACCATGCGTCAGATGCGGGAGACCTGGCGCGCCACCGCGGGGACGCGCACGCGCACCATCGTGCTCGCGTCGGCGGCAGCGGCCCTCTTCGGCATGATCGTCATCAGCCCCGTCCTCGGGTTCGTCCTGCCCACCGCAGGCTGAACAGCACGGACGGGCCGCCCTACGCGCCTTCGCGACCCTCGTGGTCCGCAGAAACGCCGGGGCAGGCAGGACCATGCCTGCCTGCCCCGGGCTGCCGTGGACTGCCGTGGACTGCCGTCAATCGTCCGAGGGTGGCCGGACGGCCGGCCTCAGAACCCCGCCGGCTCCGTGTAGACCCCCCACTCGTCCCGCAGCACTCCGCAGATCTCGCCGAGTGTCGCCTCGGCCCGTACGGCCTCCAGCATCGGCTCGATCATGTTGCCGCCGTCCCGGGCGGCTTCCAGCATCGCCTTCAGCGAGGCCTGGACCCGGGCGTCGTCACGGGCCTCCTTGCGCTGCGCGAGCGCCCGCACCTGCTCGCGCTCGACCTCGTGGCTGACCCGCAGGATCTCCAGGTCGCCGGTGACCGAGCCGTGGTGGCAGTTGACGCCGACGACCTTCTTGTCGCCCTTCTCCAGCGCCTGCTGGTACTGGAAGGCGGATTCGGCGATCTCGCCGGTGAACCAGCCGTCCTCGATGCCGCGCAGGATGCCGGACGTCATCGGGCCGATCGGGTGCTCGCCGTTGGGGACCGCCCGCCTGCCGCGCTCCTTGATCTGGTCGAAGATCTTCTCGGCGTCCGCCTCGATCCGGTCGGTCAGCGACTCGATGAACCACGAACCGCCCAGCGGGTCGGCGACGTTGGCGACACCGGTCTCCTCCATCAGCACCTGCTGGGTGCGCAGCGCGATCTCCGCGGCCTGCTCACTGGGCAGGGCGAGGGTCTCGTCCAGCGCGTTGGTGTGCAGCGAGTTCGTGCCGCCGAGCACGGCTGCCAGGGCCTCGACGGCGGTCCGTACGACGTTGTTGTACGGCTGCTGGGCGGTCAGCGAGACACCCGCGGTCTGGGTATGGAAGCGCAGCCACTGCGCCTTGTCGCTCGTCGCGCCGTAGACGTCCCGCATCCAGCGGGCCCAGATCCGGCGCGCGGCCCGGAACTTGGCGATCTCCTCGAAGAAGTCCAGATGCGCGTCGAAGAAGAAGGACAGGCCGGGGGCGAAGGTGTCGACGTCCAGCCCGCGGGAGAGGCCCAGCTCCACGTAGCCGAAGCCGTCGGCGAGCGTGTACGCCAGCTCCTGGGCGGCCGTCGCGCCCGCCTCGCGGATGTGGTAGCCGGAGACCGAGAGCGGCTTGTACGCGGGGATCCCGCGCGCGCAGTGCTCCATCAGGTCGCCGATCAGGCGCAGATGCGGCTCGGGCTGGAAGAGCCACTCCTTCTGCGCGATGTACTCCTTGAAGATGTCCGTCTGGAGCGTGCCGTTCAGGACCCCCGGATCGATGCCCTGCCGTTCGGCGGCCACCAGATACATGCAGAAGACCGGGACGGCGGGCCCGCTGATCGTCATGGACGTCGTGACATCGCCCAGCGGAATGTCCTGGAACAGGACCTCCATGTCGGCCGCCGAGTCGATGGCGACACCGCAGTGCCCGACCTCGCCCAGCGAGCGCGGGTCGTCGGAGTCCCGGCCCATCAGGGTGGGCATGTCGAAGGCGACGGAGAGGCCGCCGCCGCCCGCCTTCAGGATCATCTTGTAGCGCTCGTTGGTCTGCTCGGCATTGCCGAAGCCGGCGAACTGGCGGATCGTCCACGTCCGCCCGCGGTAGCCGGTCGGATACAGGCCCCGCGTGAAGGGGTACTCGCCCGGCCACCCGATCCGCTCGAACCCCTCGACCGAGTCCCCGGGCCGGGGCCCGTACGCCGGCTCGACGGGATCTCCCGAGAGCGTGGTGAAGTCCGCGTCCCGCTTCCGGGCGGAGTCGTACCGAGCCTGCCAGCGGCGGCGGCCCTCATCGATCGCGTCAGCGTCCATACCTTCGAATTTACTTGGACGTCCTAGTACTTGTCGACGGGAGGGGGATGTGAGTCGCGATACGCGTCACCGTGGTCACTGCCCGTAGTGGCCCGTGGGCAACGAAAACGCCCCCGTCCGGTGCAGGGACAGGCGCGTCGGAGGAGGCCGGCAGGGGTGCCGTCGGACCGCGCCGGGGGGCGGACCGGTGGGCGTCAGGCCTTCACCGGCTCCGGAGCGTCATCGGCGATCAGCGGCTCGACCTCGCGCACCACCTGGCGCTCCACGAAGAACGCAGCGGTGGGGATCGTGCCCGAGACCAGCACCCACAGCAGCTTGCCGAACTTCCACTTGGCCTTGGAGCCCAGGTCGAAGGCGAAGACCAGGTAGATGATGTAGAGCACGCCGTGGATCTGCGAGACGACGAGGGTGAGGTCCTTGCCCATCCCGAAGCCGTACTTGAAAACCATGCACGTGCAGAGCACCAGCAGCATCACGGCGGTGATGTAGGCCATCGCCCGGTAGCGGGTCAGGACGCTTCGCTTCATGCCCCGAGCGTATCCATCCGTTCCGGGGCGATCTTCGCCGCCCCCCTCGGACGCCGGACCCGCCGGGCAGGGTGCCGCCACCCGCTACTCGTCCTGGAAGTCCTCCGCCGCCACCCGCAGCGGCCGCAGCATCGCGAAGATCTCCCCGCACTCCTCGGCGTCGTACGCCCCGAGCCCGAAGTCCATCGCCATCAGCTCGCGGGTCGCGCTGTCACACACCTCGCGGCCCTTCTCCGTGATGGTGGCGAGCGTGCCCCGCCCGTCGTTCGGGTTCGGCCGCTTGGCGACGAGACCCGACTTCACCAGCCGGTCGACGGTGTTGGTCACCGAGGTCGGATGCACCATCAGCCGCTCACCGATCTTCGACATCGGCAGTTCACCGGCCTTGGAGAAGGTCAGCAGCACCAGCGCCTCGTAGCGGGCGAAGGTCAGTCCGTACGGCTTGACCACCGCGTCCACCTCGGCCAGCAGGATCTGATGGGCGCGCATGATCGAGGTGATGGCGGCCATCGAGGGCACGGCGCCCCATCGCTGCTGCCACAGTTCGTCGGCACGCGCGATGGGATCGAAAGCAAGGCTGAGCGGCTTCGGCACGCGTCCGACCCTACCCGGCGGTCATATGGTGGTCAGCCGTGTCTCAGGTTTCGGTACCGGGAACCGGGCCTGCCGGGTCCCGCACCGGACCGGACGGATCCCGCACCGGGCCGGACGGATCCCGCACCGCTCCGGCGGCCGACCGGACCGTTCCTCCCGGCCGCCCCTGCGCCGTACGCCGCACCTCCCGGATCACCGCGAGTACGCAGACCGCCCCCAGCACCCCGGCGGCCGGCATCACGACCCGCAGCGGTGCGTACTCCGCGGCGGCGCCGGCCAGCCCCATCGCCGACCCCATGACCGTCATCCGGCCCGCCTGCATCACCGTCATCGCCTGCCCCAGCAGCGTGTCGGGGACCGCGGCGACGAACCAGCGGTCGACACCGAAGTTGTACGAGATCCCGGTGCCGGTCAGCACGAGCAGCAGCACCGCCCAGCCGAGCGAGGGCTGCGCGGCGAAGCCGAGGGAGGGCAGTACGGCGAAGACGCCCATGGGGAACGTCAGCCGGGTACGGGCCCGCGGGCCGAGGAACGAGCCCGCCAGGCTCTCGGCGACCACCGCCCCGACGGGCATGCTGCACATCAGCAGCCCCATACCGGCGGGCCCGACGCCCAGCCCGTCGGCGTAGGGGATCAGCAGCGCCTCGGGGACGACGACGAACGCCGGCGGCAGCCAGGACAGCAACAGCAGCGCCCGCACCCGGCGGTCGGCCAGCAGCCGCCGCGCCCCGCCCAGCGAGGCCCCCACCAGGGCACCGCGCCCCTCGCCCCGTGCCCCGTCGCGCGCCGGCCGCGCCAGGGTCCCCAGCCGCAGCAGCAGGGCCGAGCCGAGGAACGTACCGGCGGTGAGCGCGAGCACCGCCGCCGGGGACACCAGGGCGAGCAGCAGGCCCCCCGCCCCGAACCCGGCGAGCTGTGCGCTCTGGTTCACGATGCGGATCACCGAGCGCCCCAGCACGAACAGCTCTCCCCCGCCGAGGATCTCCCCCAGCGTCGCGGCCCGGGTCCCGGCGAAGACCGGCGCGATGGCCGCGATCACACAGCGCAGCACCAGCAGGGCCGCGACCGGCGTGCCCGGCAGCACCATTCCCGCCGCCGCCAGCGCGCACAGCACATCGCAGACGACCAGCACCCGCCGGGCCGGGTAGCGGTCGGCGACGGCGGACAGCAGCGTCCCGCCGAGCACGTACGGCAGCAGTCCCAGCGCAAAGGTCAGGGCGCTCATCAGCGGCGACGCGGTGATCCTGAAGACGAGGACGGTCAACGCGATCTCGCAGACCACCACGCCGAGCGAGGACAGCAGATGCGCGGCGAAGACGAACCGGAACTCCGGGACGGCGAACACGGCGCGATAGCCGTCGGCGCGGACCTCGCCGGCGGACGGTCCGGCGCCGGCGGCAGCGCCCTCTTCGGGGCAGGCGGGAGGACGGCCCGACGGCGCGGGCCCGGAGGGGGAGGGCATGCGCGCAGCCTGCCGGACCCCGGCCCCGCCCCGTATTCTTTCGGCTCCAGCCGAATCCCGGGCCGGGGGGAGCGTGCACGGCCATGCCGGTGACCCTGCACTTCGGCGCCGACGACCTGCTCCGTATCCGGTTCGCCGTCTCGGCGCTGTGCGAGACCCATGAGGCCGTACGCACCCTGCGCCGCGCGGACCGGCACGGCTATCACACGCCGTGGCTGCGCCGGATGCGCGAGACGCTGGCCGGCCTGGACCTGACGCCGCTGTGGCTGTTCATGCCGTCGTCCGGCTACACCCCCGACTTCCTGGGCCGTCCGCCGGACACCCCGCTGGCCGGCTTCGACGACGAGCTGGCGCGGCTGCGCGCCACCGACCCGGCCCTGGCCGCCGCCGAGATGGCCAAGTCACTGGCGGGTACGCCGGGTGCCGCACAGTCGGCGCGCGGCCGGGCGGTCCTGGCGGACCCGGCGCGGGCCGTACGCGAGCTGGCCGAGGTCACCGAACGGGCCTGGCGGGTGCTGATCGCCCCGGACTGGCCGCGGCTGCGGGCACTGCTGGAGGCCGAGATCGCCTACCGGTCGCGCCAGTTGGCGGACGGCGGGCTCCAGCGGCTGTTCGCCGATCTGCATCCGCGGGTGTCGTGGTCGGGCGACACGCTCACCGTCCGCACCCGTACCGACGTCGCCCGGATGCAGGATCTGGACGGCCGCGGGGTGCTGCTGCTGCCCAGCGTCTTCGTGTGGCCGGACGTGGTCAGCGGTTTCGACCCGCCGTGGCAGCCGACCGTCATCTATCCGGCGCGCGGCATCGGCGGGCTGTGGACCGAGCCGGAGACGGGCCCGGCGCTCGCGCGGCTGCTGGGGGCGAACCGCGCCGCCGTACTGGCCGCCCTCGACGGGCCGTCGACCACGACGGCCCTGGCCCACCGGCTCGGCCTGGCGCCGTCCTCCGTCTCGGTGCATCTGTCCGTGCTGCGCGACGCCGGTCTGCTGGCCTCGCGCCGGCACGGACATCAGGTGCTGTACGAGCGCACGCCGCTGGGGATCACCCTGGCGGCGGGCGGGTGAGGCCCGGACGGGCGCTCAGGGGCGGCCCGGGGCTCGCTCGGGGACGTGACCTGATGTGCTCGGAGGTGTCCCCTGACTTCTTGCCCGGGGGGCCGGGGCCCGCTCAGGAACGGCCGGTGCCGCCCTCGGCGAGATAGCGCTCCACGGTCTCCACCTTCGAGGTCAGGCCGTCCGTGACGCCGGGCCGGATGTCGGCCTTGAGCACCAGGGAGACCCGCCCGGAGCGCGCCTCGACGGCCGCGACCGCGCGCTTGACGACGTCCATGACCTCGTCCCATTCACCTTCGATGGAGGTGAACATCGCGTCCGTGCGGTGCGGCAGCCCCGACTCGCGGACGACCCGGACCGCGTCGGCGACGTACTCGCCGACGTCCTCGCCGACGCCCAGGGGACTCACGGAGAAGGCGACGATCATGTGTTCAGGACGCCTTCCTTGCGGGCGCGCGCCGCGATCACGCCCGCCTCCTCCTCGCGCTTGAGGATCTTGTCCCCGAAGAGGCCGCCGAACGGCAGGATCGCCAGCACGAAGAAGAAGGCGACGCGCTTGACGGGCCACTTCGTGCGATTCCACACGTCCAGCAGCAGGACCACGTAGGTGATGAAGAGCAGACCGTGGATCAGGCCGAGCGGCATCACCAGGGAGTCGTAGTCGAAGGCCAGGCGGAAGCCGGTGCCGAAGATCAGCAGCGCCGGGAAGGAGAGCGCCTCCGGGATGGATGCCAGGCGCAGTCGGTGCAGGGCGGCGGCGGTCTTGATGTCCACGGGAACCTCGTTCGGGTGGCGGGCGAGGAGCACGGCTTGTGCAAGAGTTCACAAGCTCCGCCCCATTGTTACAGCCGCCTCGGCGATCTCGGCGCCGGGGGGAGGTAAGGGGCCGACCCGGGCAGGCGCCCGCGAGAGATCAGGGCGGGATCAGGGCGATATCAGGGCCAAAGGACCTGCCCCCCGCGGCCGCGGCCGACTACCGTCTGACCCGTGGCTCAGTTTCGGCTCCAGGGGAGCAAGGTGCTCGCCGTCGACATGACGGGCGACGCCGTCAAGGCGAAAAACGGTGCGATGGTCGCGTACGACGGCCAGATGGCATTCAAGAAGATGTCCGGCGGCGGTGAGGGCCTGCGCGGCATGGTCACCCGGCGGCTCACGGGTGAGCAGATGGCCGTGATGGAGGTGAAGGGCCACGGCACCTGCTACTTCGCCGATCGCGCCAGCGAGATCAACTTGGTGCAGTTGCAGGGCGAGAAGCTGTACGTCGAGGCCAGCAATCTGCTGTGCACGGACGCCGCGCTGCGTACGGGCACGACCTTCACCGGCCTGCGCGGCGCCTCCCAGGGCAACGGCCTGTTCACCACGACCGTCGAGGGCAGCGGCCAGGCGGCGATCACGTCCCACGGCCCCGCGGTGGTGCTGCGGGTCACCAAGCAGTACCCCCTCCAGGTCGACCCGGGCGCCTATGTCGCCCACACCGGCGACCTCAAGCAGCACTTCCAGTCCGGGGTGAACTTCCGCACCTTCATCGGTGAGGGCTCCGGCGAGGCCTTCCAGATCCGTTTCGAGGGCGAGGGCCTGGTCTACGTACAGCCCAGCGAGCGCAACACCGTGGGAGGTGAGGTCTGATGCCGTTCACCGTCCTCAATTCCCGCATGGTGGAGGCCAGGATCGGGCCGGGCCAGCGGCTGTTCAGTCAGCGCGGCGCGATGCTCGCCTACCGCGGCGAGGTCAGCTTCACCCCCAACATCCAGGGCGGCCAGGGCGGTGTCGGCTCGATGATCGGCCGCCGGATCGCCGGCGAGGCCACGCCCCTGATGACCGTCGAGGGCACGGGGACCGTCATGTTCGGCCACGGCGGCCATCACGTCCAGGTCGTCGACCTCACGGGCGAGACGCTCTATGTCGAGGCCGACCGCCTGCTGGCCTTCGACGGCGCACTCCAGCAGGGCACGATGTTCATGGGCTCGCAGGGCGGGGTGATGGGCATGGTGCGCGGCCAGGTCACCGGCCAGGGCCTGTTCACCACGACCCTCAAGGGCGTCGGCTCGGCCGCCGTGATGGCGCACGGCGGCGTCATCGAGCTGCCGATCACGCCCCAGCGCCCGGTCCATGTCGACCCGCAGGCCTATGTCGCCCACCGCGGCGACGTCCGCAACAAACTGTCCACGGCACTCGGCTGGCGCGACATGGTCGGCCGGGGCTCGGGCGAGGCCTTCCAGCTGGAGCTGTCGGGCCAAGGCACCGTCTACGTACAGGCGTCGGAGGAAAAGCTGTGACCGGTCCCGTCGTCCACGACGTCTCTTCGCTCCCCGCCGACGACAACGTCAACGCGTACGCCTTCAGCGTCGAACTGAACGGCCAGTGGTTCCTTCAGAAGGGGAAGATGATCGCCTACTACGGGCAGATCGACTTCCACGGCATCGGACACGGCCGCCTGGACCGCCTGGTCGCCGGAAGTTTCCATTCGCCATTGCACGCCGCGGACTGGGTCGTCGCCGAGGGCCGGGGAAAGATGCTGCTCGCGGACCGTGCCTTCGATGTGAACTCCTTCGACCTGGACGAGGGCAACCTCACGATTCGCGCGGGCAACCTGCTCGCATTTCAGCCATCTCTCGCGCTGAAACAGTCGATCGTCCCGGGCTTCCTCACCCTCATCGGGACGGGCAAGTTCGTGGCCGCGTCCAACGGCCCGGTGGTCTTCATGGAGCCGCCGCTCCGGGTGGACCCGCAGGCGCTCGTCGGCTGGGCCGACTGCCCCTCCCCGTGCCATCACTACGACCATCAGTACCTGCGGGGATTCCTGGGCGGACTGCGGGCGCACACCGGAATCGGCGGCGCGTCCGGCGAGGAGCACCAGTTCGAGTTCGTCGGCGCCGGCACGGTCCTGCTCCAGTCGACGGAGCAGCTGATGCCGGAGCTGGAAACCGGGGCGGTACCCACCGAGGCGGGCGTTCCGGGCGGGGGCGGACACGTCCCGCAAAGTGGCTCACAACTGCCCCAGCTACCCGGCAACCTCGGGAGCCTCCAGCGCCGCTTCGGGCTGTGAGCGGTAGTCTGCGGACGGTGACCTCGAACGTCTGACCAACGTCCGGCCCCCACCGGGACCGTCATCGCCCCCACGATTAATTCATTATTCAACTTTCACGGGTAGAATCATTCCATGACGACCGACAGCGACACCCCCTGGCTGACCGACCAGGAGCAGTGTGCCTGGCGCACCCACCTGGACGTCAGCAGACTGCTGATGCACCAACTCGAGCGCGACCTCCAGCCGTTCGGCCTGACGAACAACGACTACGAGATCCTGGTCAACCTCTCCGAGGCCGAGGACCGGCGGCTGCGGATGAGCGACCTGGCAGCCAGCACCCTCCAGTCCAAGAGCCGCCTCTCCCACCAGATCACCCGGATGGAGAACGCCGGTCTGGTGCGCCGCGAGAGCTGCGAGTCGGACCGCCGGGGCCTCTACGCGGTGCTCACGGACGAGGGCTGGGACACCATGCGCCGGGTCGCCCCGCACCATGTCGCCTCGGTCCGCAAGCACTTCATCGACCTGTTCACCACCGAGGACCTCCAGGCGCTGCGCACCTCGCTCTCCCCGGTCGCCGAGCACCTCCGCAAGGAGCGCGGCGGCCTCTGACCGTCCGGCCTCGGCCCCCTGACCGGGCCGGGGCCCCGCTGCCCGGGCCACGGGGGATCAACCGGCCACCGGCAGCCGCAGCTCGAACACCGACCCCGCACGCACGGCCAGCGAGCCGCCGTGCCGCTCCGCGACGTCCCGTGCGATGGCCAGCCCCAGCCCGGCCCCGCCGTCGTCCCGCGCCCGCGCGTCATCGAGCCGTACGAACCGCTCGAAGATCCGCTCCCGCTCGCTCTCCGGCACCCCGGGCCCGTCGTCCTCGACCCGCAGCACCACCCATTCACCGTCCCGCACCACGGCCACCCGCACGGACGAGACGGCATGCCGCTGCGCGTTGTCGAGCAGATTCCCCAGCACCCGCCCCAACTGACTGCGGGATCCGGCGACTTCCCCGTCCGCCAGCTCACCGATCTGCACCGGGACCCGGTCCGCGACCCGCTGCGAGCTCTCCTCGCGCACCATCGCCGCCAGACCGATCCGGGCATCCGCCGGCCGCTCCCCCGCATCCAGCCGGGCCAGCAACAGCAGGTCCGCCGCCAGCCGCTGCAACCGCACGGTGTCCTCCACCGCACCCGGCACGTCCAGCAACTCCGGATGCGCCACCCCCACTTCGAGCTGGGTGCGCAGACTCGCGATCGGGCTGCGCAGCTCGTGCGAGGCGTCCGCGACGAACCGCCGCTGCCGCTCCACGGACGACTCCAGCGCCGCCAGCGTCTCGTTGGTCGTCCGCGCCAGCCTGCCGACCTCGTCCTGCGACGCCGGCACCGGCACCCGCCGGCTCAGATCCGTACTCGCCGTGATCGCGGCCATCTCCCCGCGGATGCCCTCCACCGGCCGCAGCGCCCGCCGGGTCACCAGCCAGGTCACCCCCGCCACCACCACGAGCAGCAGCGGCAGCCCGATCAGCATGGCCGTCCGTACCGATCCCACGGCGTCCCGCTCCGGCGACAGTGCCGACCCCGCCCGCACCGTCACCTGCGCGCCGTGGGTGTCCTTGGCCTCCAGCACCGCGAACCGGTAGTCGGCCACCGTCCCGTCGACATTCGCGGTCCCGTCCCGGTAGTCGACCTCGTCATCGACCTCACCGGGCTTCAGCTGCACCCCGTCGTCATCGTCGTCATCGTCGTCGTCCCCCGACCCGGGCAGCCCGGCGCTCCCCGCCCCCGGCTTCGCACCCCCGACGGGCTTGCCGTCGACGGCCCGCACCTCGTCACCGGCCGCCAGCACCCGCCCCTGCTCATCGGCGACCACCACCGGATGCTCGTCACCGTCCGGCAGATCCAGCTTGTCGTACGCCGTGCCCGTCGCGATCTGCGAGGCCACCTCCCGCGCCGCGACCTGGGCCTGAAGCCCGACCTGGTCCGTAAGATGGCTGCGCAGCACCAGCAGCACCGCCGTCCCCGCCGCGATCAGCGCCAGGGCCACCACCACGGTCGCCCCGGCCGCCGCCCTGGCCCGTACGGAGCCCAGCACCCTACTCACCGGCCACCAGCCGGTATCCCGCGCCGCGCACCGTCACGATGTGCCCCGCGCCGAGTTTGCGCCGCAGCGCGCTCACATACACCTCGATGATGTTGACATCGCCCTCGTAGGCGAAGTCCCAGACGTGCTCCAGGATCTCCCCCTTCGAGACCACCTCGCCCGCCCGCAGCGCCAGCTGTTCCAGCACGGCGAACTCCTTCGCGGTCAGCGTCACTTCGCCGCCGTCCCGCTCGACCCGCTGCGCACCCTGGTCGATGACCAGCGCCCCCACCCGCAGCACCGGCTGCGCGCTCCGGCCGTGCCGCCGCAGCAGCGCCTTGACCCGCGCCACCAGCACCACATACGAGAACGGCTTGGTCAGATAGTCGTCGGCGCCGGTGTCCAGCCCCTCGGCCTCGTCGTACTCACCGTCCTTGGCGGTCAGCATCAGCACCGGCACGTCATAGCCGGCGGCCCGCAGCGCCGCGCACACGCGGTAGCCGTTCATCCCCGGCAGCATGATGTCGAGCACGATCAGGTCATAGCCGTCCGCGGTCGCCAGGCGCAGCCCCTCCAGCCCGTCGTGCACCACGTCGACCGCGTACCCCTCGGCCATCAGGCCCTTGGCCAGCGACAGGGCCAGCCGCTTCTCGTCCTCCACGATCAGGAGACGGAACGGGCGGCGCTCGGCGCCTGCGGCAGGACGGTGGTGGGTGACGTGCGGGTGCATGCGCCCACCATGCCATTCCGCAGCTGAAGCCCCCTTCAGGTGCCTTCAGCGTCCCTTCAGGTCCGTTCGGCCAGTGTGTGGGCACAGCCGATCGCAAGGGGAGAACAACATGAAGCGCCATCTCGTCATCGCCACCGCCGCCGCGGCCGCCCTCATCGCGGGCGGCACGGTCACCGCCGCCGCGGTCAGCGGCGGCTCCGGCTCCGCCCACACCGCCTCCGGCACGCAGGTCTCGGCGCAGCAGGCCGCCCCCCAGGCGGGCTCGGGCACGGCGCAGGTGCAGGACGGCCGTTCCAGCATCCCGATGCAGGACGACGACGCGGACGGCCAGGAGGAACTCCGCGAGGCCGACGCCGCCAAGGTGACCGCCTCGGACGCCGCGGCCGCCGCCCGCAAGGCCGTCCCCGGCACCGTGACCGGCCTCGACCTGGACGCGGACCGCGCCGGCCTGGTCTGGGACGCGGACGTGCTGGGCAAGGACGGCAAGTGGCACGAGATCACCCTCGACGCCGGCAACGCACGGGTACTCAACCAGCACGTCGACCACGAGGACGACGACGACCACGCCAGGGAGCAGGCCGCCGCCCAGAACGCGAAGACGGACGCCGCGGCCGCCGCGCGCACCGCCGCCTCGCACGGCAAGGTGACCTCCGTCGAACTGGACGATGACCACGGGACGAAGGCCGCCTGGGAGGTCGAGACGATCACGAAGGACGGCAAGGAGCACAAGTTCCTGGTCGACACCCAGTCCGGCAAGCTGAGCGTCGCCCCGCAGCACGACGCGGACGACGACGACAACGACGGCGCGGACGACTGACACGCGCCGCCCGATCCGGCCCTCGCCCACACCCCTGTGGGCGGGGGCCGTTGCCGTGGCATTGCGGCGTCGGGGGCGCAGGGAGGGCCCATGGTCGCCTCGCGGCTGGGACGGGTGCGCGTCGCCTGTGGCTGAGGCCGGACCCGGGGTCGGCTCGCGGCGTGGATCGGTGCGCGTTGCCTGTGGCTGAGGCCGTCTCGCCCACCCCCTGCGGGTGGTGGGCCGGAGGGGACGCCCGCTACCCCGTCCTCGGCGCGGGCGCATCTGGTACATACAGAAGGCACCCCGGCGTTCGCTCCGGTCCTGCGGGCGGTGCACCGGACATCCCCTCCGACCGCCGCACGTTGGCGACCGACCCGCCGTACCGATGACCGTTACGGCCCCGAGCCTCACCCCTTGGCAGAACACTGGACAACAGCCAGGTACGAACCACACCAGCACGTGGCAGGGCACTGCCCGGGCATGCCGCAGGTTATTGGCCACCCGGCCAAGTCGTCATTCGGGCCGCCCCGCCCCGGCTGAGGCTTGGCCGACGCCGACGCGTGTGATCAGTGACGGGACAGTGCCACCGGCCCGCAGACGGGAACGGGCGTAGGTCGGAGGGGATGTACCGGGGACCGCCCGCAGGACCGGAGCACACGCCGGGGTACGCAATCCCACGTACCAGATGCGCCCGCGCCGAGGACGGGCCCCGGTGCGTCCCCTCCGGCCCCCGCGGCAACCACGAACACCGAAAGCCGCCGGCCCCCACCGGCACAAGGGGAATCCACTGACGGTTCGGCCACGCCACCCAGGGGCGCGGGGAACTGCGCGACCAGCCACGACACAGCCGCAGCCAAACGAACGGCACAGCGGAAGAATCGGCCGCCCCGCGGCCCTCAGTCCCCGTTCGTCAACCCGTCGACCAACTCATCGGCCGCCCGGTACGGATCCGTCTCACCGGAGACGATGCGCTCGGCCAGCGCGTCCAGGCGCCGGTCCCCCCGCAGGTCACCGATCCGCTCCCGCAGCGCCGTGACCGCGATCGTCTCGACCTCGTGGGCCGCTCGGGAGCGGCGCCGCTCGGCGAGGACGCCGCGCTCCTCCATCCAGGCCCGGTGCTTCTCCAGCGCCTCGACGACCTCGTCGACGCCCTCGCCGCGTGCCGCCACCGTCTTGACGATCGGCGGCCGCCAGTCACCGGGCGTCCGGGATTCGCCCAGCCCCAGCATGTGGTTGAGCTCGCGGGCGGTGGCGTCGGCCCCGTCGCGGTCCGCCTTGTTGACGACGTAGACGTCGCCGATCTCCAGGATTCCGGCCTTGGCCGCCTGGATGCCGTCGCCCATACCGGGCGCGAGCAGCACCACGCTCGTATCGGCCTGGGAGGCGATCTCCACCTCGGACTGGCCGACACCGACCGTCTCGACGAGGACCACGTCGCAGCCCGCCGCGTCCAGCACCCGGATCGCCTGCGGCGCGGCCCATGCCAGGCCGCCCAGATGGCCCCGGGTGGCCATCGAGCGGATGTAGACGCCGGGATCCGAGGCGTGCTCGCTCATCCGTACGCGGTCGCCGAGGAGCGCGCCCCCGGAGAACGGCGACGACGGGTCGACGGCGAGCACGCCGACCCGTTTGCCCGTCTTGCGGTACGCCGTCACCAGCGCGGAGGTGGTGGTGGACTTCCCGACGCCGGGCGAGCCGGTGAGCCCGACCACATAGGCGTTGCCGGTGAGCGGCGCCAGGGCCGCCATCACCTCGCGCAGCTCCGGTGACGCCCCCTCCACGAGAGAGATCAGCCGCGCCACGGCCCTCGGCCGGCCCTGCCGTGCCTGCTCCACCAGCTGTGGGACGTCCACCATCGCCGCTCGGCTCCTTCGGTTCGCTCGTACGCGAATCGGCCCGCCCGTACGCGAGTCCGCGTACGGGTGTCGCTTACTTACCCGGTACGCGAATGATCAGCGCGTCGCCCTGACCACCGCCACCACAGAGCGCGGCGGCGCCCACGCCACCACCCCGCCGGCGCAGCTCCAGCGCGAGATGCAGCACGATACGGGCGCCGGACATCCCGATCGGGTGACCCAGCGCAATGGCGCCGCCATTGACATTCACCTTTTCCGGGGACACCCCGAGATCCTTCATTGACTGCACCGCCACGGCCGCGAACGCCTCGTTGATCTCGATCAGGTCAAGATCGCCGACGGTCAGTCCGTCCTTGCCCAGCGCGTGGTTGATCGCGTTGGACGGCTGGGACTGGAGCGAGTTGTCGGGGCCGGCGACATTGCCGTGCGCACCGATCTCCGCGATCCATTCGAGACCGAGTTCCTCGGCCTTGGCCTTGCTCATGACGACCACGGCGGCGGCACCGTCGGAGATCTGCGAGGAGGTGCCGGCGGTGATCGTGCCGTCCTTGGCGAAGGCCGGACGGAGCTTGCCCAGCGACTCGGCGGTGGTCTCGCCGCGGATGCCCTCGTCCTTGCTGAAGACGACCGGCTCGCCCTTGCGCTGCGGGATCTCCACGGGGGTGATCTCGGCCTCGAAGAGCCCGTTCTTCTGGGCGGCGGCGGCCCGCTGGTGGGAGCGCGCGGCGACCTCGTCCTGCTCCGGTCGGGCGATGCCCAGCCGGGTGTTGTGCTTCTCGGTCGACTCGCCCATGGCGATGCCTTCGTAGGCGTCCGTGAGGCCGTCGTGCGCCATCGCGTCGAGCATCTCGACGGCGCCGTACTTGAAGCCCTCACGGGACTTCGGGAGCAGGTGCGGGGCGTTGGTCATGGACTCCTGGCCGCCGGCGACGACGACGTCGAACTCACCCGCGCGGATGAGCTGGTCGGCCAGCGCGATGGCGTCGAGACCGGAGAGACAGACCTTGTTGACGGTCAGCGCGGGGACGCTCAGGGGGATGCCGGCCTTGACGGCGGCCTGGCGTGCCGGGATCTGCCCTGCCCCGGCCTGGAGCACCTGGCCCATGATCACGTACTGCACCTGGTCGCCGCCGATGCCCGCCCGGTCCAGTGCCGCCTTGATGGCGACGGCGCCCAGGTCGGCGCCGGAGAAGGTCCGCAGGGATCCCAGGAGCCGCCCCATCGGGGTGCGCGCTCCCGCCACGATCACTGAGGTGCTGCCGTTCGTGCCGTTCGTTGCAGACATGCGGTGCGGCCTTCCTTTGCAGGGAAGTTAACGAGGGTTCCCGTCAATGTACTGAGCGGTACGCGCCGGGTCACCGGCAAGCAGGTGTGATCGCGCGCACGTTGCGTAACCAGCCATGTGAGCGGTGCACTGGAGCCATGCTGACGCGAATCGACCACATCGGGATCGCCTGTTTCGACCTCGACAAGACTGTCGAGTTCTACCGTGCCACGTACGGCTTCGAGGTGTTCCACTCCGAGGTCAACGAGGAGCAGGGAGTCCGGGAAGCCATGCTCAAGATCAATGAGACGTCCGACGGCGGCGCCTCGTATTTGCAGCTCCTGGAGCCCACCCGCGAGGACTCCGCGGTGGGCAAGTGGCTTGCCAAGAACGGCGAGGGCGTCCACCACATCGCCTTCGGCACCGCGGACGTGGACGGCGACTCCGAGGCCATCCGCGGCAAGGGCGTCCGGGTCCTCTACGACGAGCCCAGGACGGGTTCGATGGGGTCCCGGATCACCTTCCTGCACCCCAAGGATTGTCACGGAGTGCTCACCGAACTCGTCACCGCGGCGCCCGCCACCTCCGAAGACCACTGACCTTCACCTTCCCCGGCCGGTAGAGTGCAGCCTCGGCCGGGGTACGGGAGTGGGGCTCGGTCCATACTCTGCCGATGATCTGACACCATTTCTTCGGAAGGGTCAGCTCCGATGGGCGCGAGTCCGGTACGACGTGACGTGTACGGGACGAGCGCCGCAGGACCGGAGACGGCCGCCACCATGACCAGGGGACGGATGGGACCGCGCAGTGCGGGGCAACGACCGCTACGAGGCTGACGACCACCTCTCGCAGTTCGAGGCCGAGATGGAGCGGCTGAAGAGCGAGCGGGACAAGGCCGTTCAGCACGCCGACGACCTCGGCTACCAGGTCGAGGTGCTGCGCGCCAAGCTCCATGAGGCGCGCCGCAACCTCGCGACCCGCCCTGCCTACGACAACGTCAGTCATCAGGCCGAGCAGCTGCTGCGCAATGCGCAGATCCAGGCGGACCAACTGCGTACGGACGCCGAGCGCGAGCTGCGCGAGGCACGGGCGCAGACCCAGCGGCTGCTCCAGGAGCAGGCCGAGCGGCAGTCCCGGCTGGAGGCCGAGCTGCACTCCGAGGCGGTCACCCGGCGCCAGCGGCTCGACGAGGAGCTCAACGAGCGCCGGCAGACCGTCGAATCGCACGTCAACGAGAACGTCGCCTGGGCCGAACAGCTGCGCGCCCGTACGGAGTCGCAGGCCCGCCGGCTGATGGAGGAGTCCCGCAGGGAGGCCGAGCAGGCGCTGGCCACCGCGCGGGCCGAGGCCCAGCGGCTGGCCGAACGCGCCCGGGAGCGGCTCGGCACGGCGGCCGAAGAGGCCCGTACCGAAGCGGAAAGCATCCTGCGCCGGGCCCGGACGGACGCCGAGCGGCTGCTGAACGCCGCGTCCAACCAGGCCCAGGAGGCCACCGATCAGGCCGAGCAGCTGCGTACCAGCGTCGGCACCGAGTCGGAGGAGGCGCGCCGCCAGGCCGCGGAGCTGACCCGCACCGCCGAGGCCCGCGTCCAGGAGGCCGACAAGGCGCTGCGCGAGGCGCGCGCCGAGGCGGAGAAGCTGGTCGAGGAGGCGCAGCAGAGCGCCACCAAGCGGCTGACGGCCGCCGAGTCGGACAACGAGCAGCGCACCCGTACGGCCAAGGCGGAGATCGCCCGGCTGGTCGGGGAGGCCACCAAGGACGCCGAGGCGCTCAAGGCCGAGGCCGAGCAACTGCGCGAGGACGCCCGTACCGAGGCCGACCGGCTGATCGCCGAGGCGGAGGAGACCGCCCGGTCCAAGGCGTCGGAGGACGCCGCGGCCCAGCTGGCGAAGGCCGCACGCACCGCCGAGGAGGTGCTGACCAAGGCGTCCGAGGACGCCAAGGCCACCACCAAGGCGGCCGCGGAGGAGGCCGAACGGCTGCGCAGCGAGGCCGAGTCCGAGGCGGACCGGCTGCGCGAAGAGGCACATGACACCGCGGCCCAGCTCAAGGGCGCGGCGAAGGACGACACCAAGGAGTACCGCGCCAAGACCGCCGAACTCCAGGAGGAGGCGCGGCGGCTGCGCGGTGAGGCGGAGCAGCTGCGCGCGGACGCGGTCGCCGAGGGCGAGCGGATCCGCAGCGAGGCCCGCCGGGAGGCGGTTCAGCAGATCGAGGAGGCGGCCGGGTCCGCCGAGGAGCTGCTGGCCAAGGCCAAGGCCGATGCCGAGGAAACCCGTTCGGGTGCCGTCGCGGAGAGCGAGCGGGTGCGGACGGAGGCCATCGAGCGGGCCACGGCGCTGCGCCGGCAGGCCGAGGAGTCCCTGGAGCGGGCCCGTTCGGAGGCCGAGGAGCTGCTGACCGAGGGCGCCCAGGCCGCGGAGATGGTGACCACCGAGGCCGAGGAGTCCGCCGCGCGGCTGCGCGTGGCGGCCGAAGAGGCCGCGGAGGAGCTGCGGACCGGCGCCCAGGCCGAGCTGGACCGGCTGCACCACGAGGCGGAGGAGAAGGTCACCGCCGCCGAGGAGTCGCTGCGCGGTGCCCGCGCGGAGGCGGAGCGGCTGCGCCGGGAGACGCAGGAGGAGGCGGCCCGCCTCAAGGCGGAGTCGGCCGAGCGGCGCCGGCTGCTGACGCAGCAGGCCGAGGAGGAGGCCGAACGGCTGCGGGCGGAGGCCGCTTCGGACGCCTCGTCGGCACGCTCCGAGGCCGAGTCGGTGGCGACGCGGCTGCGCGCCGAGGCGTCGGCCGAGGCGGAGCGGCTGAAGGCGGAGGCGCAGGAGACCGCGGACCGGGTGCGCGCCGAGGCCGCGACGGCCGCGGAGCGCACGGGCGCGGAAGCGGCGCAGGCGCTGGCCGCGGCCCAGGAGGAGGCCGCACGGCGCCGCCGGGAGGCCGAGCAGCTGCTGGGCGACGCCCGCGAGGAGGCCCACCAGGAGCGGACCGCGGCGCGCGAGCAGAGCGACGAACTGCTGGCGGCGGCCCGTACGCGGGTGGGCGAGGCGCAGGAGGAAGCCGAGCGGCTGGTCGAGGAGGCGGACCGGCGGGCCGGCGAACTGGTGGCGGCGGCCGAGCAGACCGCGCAGCAGGTGCGGGACGCGGTCGCGGGGCTGCACGAGCAGGCCGGTGAGGAGATCGCCGGGCTGCGTTCGGCGGCCGAGCACGCCGCGGAGCGCACGAAGGCCGAGGCGCAGGACGAGGCCGACCGGGTCCGCCGGGACGCCTACGAGGAGCGGGAGCGCGCCTCGCAGGACGTGGCGCGGGCGCGACAGGAGGCCCAGGAGGCGACGGAGGCCGCGAAGTCCCTGGCGGAGCGGGCGGTTTCCGAGGCCATCGAGGAGGCCGAGGCGCTCCGCACCGAAGCGGCCGGGGTGCTGGACGAGGCACGCCGGGACGCCGATACGGCGCGCTCGGAGGCCGCCGACCAGGCCGACCGGCTGGTGTCGGAGGCGACCGCGCAGGCCGAGAAGCTGGTCGCGGACGCCTCGGCGAAGGCGCAGCAGCTGCGTACGGACGCCTCGGATGCGCTGGCGGCGGGCGAGCAGGACGCGGCACGGGCCCGTGCCGAGGCGCGCAACGACGCGAACCGGATGCGCTCGGACGCCGCGGAGCAGGCCGACCAGCTGGTCACCGAGGCGCGCACGGAGGCCGAACGGATCGTCACCGAGGCGACCGAGCTGACGTCTTCGGCGCAGGACGACGCGGACCGTACGGTCCAGGAGGCCCAGCAGTACGCCGAGCGGCTGCGGGCCGAGGGCGAGCAGCAGGCGCAGTCCCTGGTGGCGGAGGCGACCGAGGCGGCGGAGCGGCTGCGGTCCGAGGCGGCCGAGGTGGTCGAGAAGGCCCGTCTGGACGCCGAGCAGACCGGCGACGAGGCGCGCAAGGCGGCCAACAAGACGCGTTCGGACGCCGCGCAGCAGGCCGACGAGCTGATGTCGGAGGCCGCGACCGAGGCGGAGCGGCTGCGCACGGAGGCGGCGGAGACCACCTCGGACGCCGAGCGGGACGCGGACCGTACCCGGGCCGATGCCCGCGAGCAGGCGGACCGGATGGTCGCGACGGCCACCGCGGAGGCGGACCGGCTGCGGGCCGAGGCGGCCGAAACGGTCACCGCCGCACAGGAGCACGCCAACCGCACCCGTAACGAGTCCGCGAAGCTCAAGGAGGACGCCGAGGCGGCGGCCGAGCAGACCCGGACCGAGGCCCAGCAGGAGGCGGACCGGCTGCTCGACGAGGCACGCAAGGACGCCGCCAAGCGCCGCGGCGACGCGGCCGAGCAGGCGGACCAGCTCGTCGCCAAGGCGCAGGAGGAGGCGCTGAAGGCCGCCACCGCCGCCGAGGAGCAGGCCGACACCATGGTCGGGGCGGCCCGCAAGGAGGCCGACCGGCTCCTCGCGGAGGCGGCGTCCGACGGCAACGAACGGGTGGAAAAGGCGCGTACGGACGCGAACACCCTGCTGGAGGAGGCCCGCCGGGACGCCACCGGTATCCGCGAGCGCGCCGAGGAGCTGCGCCAGCGGATCGAGTCCGAGGTCGAGGAGCTGCACGAGCGGGCCCGCCGGGAGTCGGCGGAGACGATGAAGAACGCCGGCGAACGGGTCGACAAGCTCATCGCGCAGGCCACCGCCCAGCAGGTGGAGGCCGAGGAGAAGGCCGACCGGATGGTGGCGGACGCGAACAGCGAGGCGAGCAAGGTCCGGATCTCGGCGGTGAAGAAGGCCGAGGGCCTGATCAAGGAGGCCGAGAACAAGAAGGCCGCGGCGGTGCGCGACGCGGAGCGGATGCGCAGCGAGGCCGAGACGGAGGCCGCCCGGATCGTGGACGAGGGCCAGCGGGAGCTGGAGGTTCTGGTGCGCCGGCGCGAGGACATCAACGCCGAAATCTCCCGCGTTCAGGACGTTCTGGAAGCCCTGGAGTCGTTCGAGGCGCCCGGCGGAAACGGGGAGGGCAAGGGCGCCGGAGTGAAGGCGGCCGCGGGCGCGGGGGCAACTCGTTCGAGTGGCAAGCAGTCTGAGGGGTAGCCACTCAAATGAGGGGTCATTCTCCAGATCAAACGGGCATTGACTCGATGACACGCCGTTGTGACCCCTAGGATTCTCCTTATCACCTCACCGGTCTCTTCGACAGGAACCCCATGAGCGACACTTCCTCCCCTTTCGGCTTCGAGCTCGTGCGGCGTGGGTACGACCGCGGTCAGGTGGATGACCGCATTACGAAGCTTGTCGCCGATCGCGACAGCGCGCTGGCCCGCATCACGTCGCTGGAAAAGCGGATCGAGGAACTGCACCTCGAAACGCAGAACGCCCAGGCGCAGGTCAATGACGCCGAACCGTCCTACGCGGGCCTCGGTGCGCGCGTGGAGAAGATCCTCCGCCTCGCCGAAGAGGAAGCGAAGGATCTGCGCGAAGAGGCCCGCCGGGCCGCCGAGCAGCACCGTGAGCTGGCCGAGTCGGCCGCCCAGCAGGTCCGCAACGACGCCGAGCAGTTCGCCACGGACCGCAAGGCGAAGGCGGAGGACGAGGGCGCCCGGATCGTCGAGAAGGCCAAGGGCGAGGCGTCCACGCTGCGCGCCGAGGCGCAGAAGGACGCGCAGTCCAAGCGCGAGGAGGCGGACTCCCTCTTCGAGGAGACCCGCGCCAAGGCCGCGCAGGCCGCAGCCGACTTCGAGACCAACCTCGCCAAGCGCCGTGAGCAGTCCGAGCGCGACCTGGCCTCGCGTCAGGCCAAGGCCGAGAAGCGGCTCGCGGAGATCGAGCACCGCGCCGAGCAGCTCCGCCTGGAGGCCGAGAAGCTACGTACGGACGCGGAGCGCCGGGCCCGCCAGACGGTGGAGACCGCGCAGCGCCAGGCCGAGGACATCGTGGCGGACGCCAACGCCAAGGCGGATCGTATCCGCAGCGAATCCGAGCGCGAGCTGGCGGCGCTGACCAACCGCCGCGACTCGATCAACGCCCAGCTGACCAACGTCCGCGAGATGCTGGCGACGCTGACCGGCGCGGCGGTGGCCGCGGCCGGCGCCCCCGGCGAGGAGGAGACCACCTCCCGCGGCGTCCCCGCCCAGCAGACCCGCTGACTCCCCCAGCTGTCGCCGGGAGGTACCCCCACCCCCGGCTGACGCTGGGTGGTGCTATCAGGCAGGTTTCGCCCCGGTCCGGACCGCGCGCCCCCGTACCGCCTTCTGTGGCGGTGCGGGGGCGCTGTGCATATGGGGGGTCAGCCGGGCGGCCCCGCCCCGGTGGCAGGGGCCACAGGGCGCGCCTAGCGTGCTCTACATGATCGAGCTCGAGGGGCTGACCAAGCATTACGGCGACAAGGTCGCCGTGGACCACCTCACGTTCACGGTGCGGCCCGGTATCGTCACGGGCTTCCTCGGGCCCAACGGCGCGGGCAAGTCGACGACCATGCGGATGATGCTCGACCTGGACAACCCGACGTCGGGAACGGTCCGGATCGACGGCAGGCACTACCGGCAGCTGCGGAATCCGCTGACGTACATCGGCGCGCTGCTGGAGGCGAAGGCGGTGCACGGCGGCCGCAGCGCCGCCAACCATCTGCTGTGTCTGGCGCAGAGCAACGGCATTCCCCGTCGCCGGGTCGGCCAGGTGCTGGACACCGTCGGGCTGTCCGCCGTCGCCAGGAAGCGCTCGAAGGGCTTCTCGCTCGGGATGAGCCAGCGGCTCGGTATTGCCGCGGCGCTGCTCGGCGATCCGCAGGTGCTGCTCTTCGACGAGCCGGTCAACGGCCTCGACCCCGAAGGCATCCACTGGATCCGCAATCTGATGAAGAACCTGGCGGGCCAGGGCCGGACGGTCTTCGTCTCCTCCCATCTGATGAGCGAGATGGCGCTGACCGCCGAGCACCTGATCGTGATCGGGCAGGGCCGGCTGATGGCGGACACCTCGATGAAGGACTTCATCCACCAGAACTCCCGGTCGTACGTCCGGATGCGGTCCCCGGAGCAGGAGAAGCTGCTCGATGTGCTGCACGCCGAGGGCATCGAGGCGGTGGCGGTCGGCAACGGCTCGCTGGAGATCGACGGGGTGCCCGCCGACCGGCTGGGCGAACTGGCCGCCGGGCATCAGCTGGTACTGCACGAGCTGAGCCCCCAGCAGGCCTCCCTGGAAGAGGCGTTCATGCAGCTGACGGCCGAATCGGTGGAGTATCACGCGCACGACGGCGAACCGGTGCCGGCCCAGACCGGAGGGTCGCCGACGGCGCAGCCCCCGGGAGCACCGCAGCCGGCCGGCACACGGCCGGGCGCGCCGCAGCCGACCGGCTGGGGTGCGGACTGGCAGAAGAAGAGGAGCTGACCCATGGCGGTGGCCGGGCAGGTCATTCGGTCGGAGTGGACCAAGATCAGGTCGGTGCGGTCCACGGTGTGGACGCTGGGCATCGCCGTCGTGGTCACCATTGGGCTGGGCGTGCTGATCTGCTCCCTGGCGAGCAGCGACTTCGGCTCGATGCCGGCCAGGGAGCGGCTGGCGTTCGACGCCACCAACATCAGCTTCGCCGGAATGGGGCTGGGCCAGCTCGCGATGATCGTCTTCGGGGTGCTGGTGGTCTCGAACGAGTACAGCACCGGCATGATCCGTGCCTCGCTGGCGGCCGTGCCCCAGCGCGGCACCTTTCTGTTCTGCAAGCTTCTCGTGGCCACCGCGCTGGTCTTCGTCGTCGGCCTGGCGACCAGCTTCGTGACCTTCTTCGCCGGACAGTCGGTACTGGGCGAACTCCGGGCGGACATCGGCGATCCGGGCGTATTGCGCGCGGTGATCGGCGGCGGGCTCTATATGACGCTGATCGCGCTGTTCTCGATGGCGGTCGCCACGATGCTGCGCAGCCCGATGCTCTCGCTGGGCATTCTGATGCCATTCTTTTTCCTGATTTCCAACATTCTCGGAAATGTCTCGGCGACCAAGAAAATCGGCCGCTATCTGCCGGATCAGGCGGGTTCGAAAATCATGCAGGTGGTGACGCCGGCCGGCGACGATGTGCCGTACGGACCGTGGGGCGGGCTGGCCATCATGATCGCCTGGACGGCCGCGGCGCTTATCGGCGGATACGTACTCCTCAAGAAGCGAGACGCCTGACCGGCCACGCCGGCCCCATGCCGCCCCCCAACCACCGCGGGCGCAAAGAAAAACGCGGCGCGGCACGGCGGGACGGCCGAGGACGAGGGGAATTGACGGGAACCGTCAACCGCCGGATAGCCTCCTAACCCTCACGGGGGCACGAGGCCGCCTCTGCCCCGGACATCTCGCGAGGGGCGGAGAATGATCGAGGCAGTCGGCCTGACAAAGCGCTACGGCGCCAAGACGGCCGTGTACAACCTGTCGTTCCAGGTACGGCCGGGCACGGTGACCGGCTTCCTGGGGCCCAACGGCTCCGGTAAGTCGACCACGATGCGCATGATTCTGGGCCTGGACGCACCGACCTCGGGGCGGGCCACCATCGCCGGCCGTCCCTTCCGCAGCCTCCCCAACGCCCCGCGCCAGGTGGGCGCGCTGCTGGATGCCAAGGCCGTGCACGGCGGGCGCAGCGCGCGCCAGCATCTGCTCTCGCTCGCCCAGCTGTCCGGCATCCCGGCCCGCCGGGTCGACGAGGTGCTCGGGGTGGTGGGTCTCCAGGACGTCGCGGGGCGGCGCTCCAAGGGCTTCTCGCTCGGCATGGGCCAGCGGCTGGGCATCGCCGCGGCACTGCTCGGCGATCCGCAGGTGCTGCTCTTCGACGAGCCGGTCAACGGCCTCGACCCCGAAGGCATCCTGTGGGTGCGCAATCTGATGAAGCAGCTGGCCTCCGAGGGCCGTACGGTCTTTGTGTCCTCGCACCTGATGAGCGAAATGGCACTGACCGCCGAGCACTTGATCGTGATCGGCCGTGGACAGCTGATGGCGGACATGCCGGTCAAGGACTTCATCTCGGCCAACTCCGCCGATTTCGCCCGGGTGCGTACGCCGGACACCGAGCCGGCGCAGCGCGAGAAGCTGACCGCCGCGATCGGTGAGGCGGGCGGGCAGACCGCGCCCGAGCCGGACGGTGCGCTGCGGGTGACCGGGCTGCCGCTCCCCCGTATCAGCGAGCTCGCGCATCAGGCCGACGTCCGGCTGTGGGAGCTGTCGCCGCACCAGGCGTCGCTGGAGGAGGCGTACATGCGCCTGACGCAGAGCGCCGTGGACTACCGCTCGACGGCCGACCCGCGGGGCGGTCTCCAGGGCGCCCCCGGCGGGTACGCCCCGCAGGGTGGCGCCCCGCAGGGCTTCGCCGGCGGCCCGGGGTACGGGGCCGGTCAGCCCGGTGTCCCCGGCCAGGTTCCGGCCGGCGTCCCCGGCCAGGGGCAGCCCAACCCCTATGCCCAGCAGGACCCGTACGCCCAGCAGGCGCCCGGGGCCCCAGGGCCGGGGTATCCGCCGCCCGCGCAGGCTCAAGGTCACCCGTACGGGTCGCCCGAGTCCTACGGTGCACCCCACCCGTACGGGCAACAGCCCGCCGCGCCGATGCCGCCGGCGGCCCCCGCCGCCCCTGCCGACCAGCCCACGCCGCACCACGAGGACGCCCGATGACCAGCCCTCAGCAGCCGCAGCCCCAGCCGCAGCCTGAGCGCGGACCCCACGACACCGGCGCGCACGAGCAGCCGGTGCCGGCCGCGCCGCCGATGCCGCCCGCCGCGCCGCCGGCCGCACCTGCCCAGCAGCAGGGCATGCCGCCCCAGGCACCGCCCGCCGGGCCGGAGCAGCCCGGTCAGCAGCCGGCACCGCAGCAGCCCGCGCCCGCCAAGGAGGCCGGCACGATGATGCTCCAGGCCCAGCAGGCGCCCGGGCAGCCCGCACCCGCCAAGGAACCGGGCACCATGGCGCTCCAGGCGCAGCAGGCCCCCGGGCAGCCCGCACCGGCCAAGGAAGCCGGCACGATGATGCTCCAGGCCCAGCCCTACCCCGAGCCCCAGCCGCTCGCGGCGCACGGTCCGGGCAAGGACGCGGGCACGATGATGCTCCAGACCCAGGCACCGCCCCAGGCGCAGGCACAGGCCCAGGCCCCGGCCCAGCCCCCGCAGCACCCGGCCCCGCCGCACCCCCAGCAGGCCTTCGCCGGCGCGGCGGGCGGCTATGTCTCGCCCATCCCGGTGCGCCCCACCCACCTCGGCCATGCGCTGGCCTCCGAGTGGACGAAGATCCGCTCGGTGCGCTCGACGATCTGGACGCTGGGCGTGATGCTGCTGCTGATCCTCGGCATCGGGCTGCTGGCCTCGCTCGCGGCGGGCTCGGAGCGCGAGCTGGATCCGCTGCTGGGCGTCGGCTTCGTCGGTGTCCTGCTCGGCAGCCTGTGCGTGATCACCCTGGGCGTGCTGTCGATCTCGTCCGAGTACGGCACGGGCATGATCCGTACGACGCTGACCGCCTCCCCCGGCCGCGTGCGGATGCTGACCGCGAAGGCGATCGTCTTCTTCGCCCTCGCACTGGCGCTGACGACGGTCGCGACCACCCTGGTCGCCCTGCTCGACAGCGCGATGCTCAACGGCCCCGCACCGACCGCCGATCAGTGGCTGCGCGCCACCCTCGGTGCCGGTCTGTATGTCGCGCTGCTCGGTCTGCTGGCCCTGTCCGTCGGCACCCTGCTGCGGCACTCGGCGGGCGCCATCAGCACGATGATGGGTGTGGTGCTGCTGCCGATGCTGCTGGCGCTGTTCCTCCAGGGCGAGAGCCTCAAGGACATCCAGCGGGCGCTGATCGAGTACTCGGTCCCCAGCGCCCTCGCGACGCTGTACGACATTCCCTTCCTCAGCACCGGCCCGACCGGCTGGACCCCGCTGTGGATCCTCGCCGGGGTGACCGCGGTGGTGCTGGGCGGCGCCTATGCGGCCATCATGCAGCGCGACGTCTGACGCCGCGCCCGCCGCTCCCCCGCAGAGCCTGTCGTCGCGCCCCGCCCGGGGCGCGGAGGCGGGCTCTGCTCAGTATCGGGGCGCGTTCCTGGACCGCTGGAGCCGCGCGCTCCGGCGGTCCCGTGCGTTCCAGCACGCCTTGTGCCAGTGCCGGCGGTCCTCGACGTCACCGTGCTGCGGCCAGGCGACGACATGCGGCACCCCGGGCGGAATCTCCTGGTCGCAGCCGGGGCAGCGGTAGTGCTTGGCCGCGCCGCCGCCCCCGACGGGCCGGACGACCCAGTCCTCGCCGCGCCACTCCTCGGTGGTGTCCCAGCCACCACTGGGAGGCGCCCCCATCCGGCCGTAGTGGTCACCGCCCGGGCGGTCGATGGGCTTCGCACCGCCGTGCTGGCGATTTCGGCGCGGGGACACAGAACACCTCGGCTATGTACGGAGTCACGGGCTGTCACCAGCGTACGCGGCGCGGTCAGGGGTGGACGCCGCTCGGCAGGATTCTGCGATCATCGGGAAATTTCCCGTCAGGCCGTGCCCTGGGCACGTGTCACACGTTGTTGCCTGTAAGGGGGGAGTCGCGTCGGCTGCGAGGAGGCAGAGAGCGATGCGCGTTGGGGCTTTCATCCTGGCCGCTCAATTTCCCGGTCAGGGACAGGGGGAAGCACTGCACCGCGCGGTGCGCTCCGCGGAGGTCGCGGAGGAGGCCGGACTCGACGATGTCTGGCTGGCGGAACACCATTTCGTACCCTACGGCGTCTGCCCGAATGCGGTGACGCTGGCCGGGCTGCTGCTGGGGCGGACGCGCCGGATCGGCGTCGGCACGGCGGTGAGTGTGCTGCCGACCCAGCATCCGGTAGCCCTCGGTGAGCAGGCGGCGCTGCTGCATCTCACCACCGACGGGCGGTTCACGCTCGGCGTCGGCAGGGGCGGTCCGTGGATCGATCTGGAGGTGTTCGGTTCCGGGCTCGCCGCGTACGACCACGGCTTCCCGGAATCGCTCGATCTGCTGATGCGCTGGCTGCGGGAGCCCCGGGTCGGCGCGCAGGGCGAGCGCTATACGTTCCGCGAAGTAGCGGTGGTACCACGCCCGGCCGAGGCGCTGACGGATCCGTACGATCCGGGAGCCGGTGCCCTGGGCCCGCCGGTGGTGGTGGCGTGCACCTCCCCGTCGTCGGTGCGCACGGCCGCCGAGCGCGGGCTGCCGATGCTGCTGGGCATGCACTGCGGCGACGAGGAGAAGGCGGAGATGGTCGCGCTGTGGCGGTCGGCCGCCCGGGAGGCGGGCCGGGACGGCGACGAGGTGGCCGCGGCCGAGCATGTCTCGGCGGGCGTGGTGCAGATCGCCGACACCCGCGAGGCGGCGGCGGAGACCCTGACGAAGGCGATGCCCGGCTGGCTTCAGCAGGGTCTGGGCGCGCATGTGACGGTCGACGGCCGCTATCGCGCGATGCGTGATCCGCTGGCCTATACGGAGTTGCTGTGCGAGCTGCACCCCGTCGGCCCGTCGCAGCTGTGCGCGGACCGGCTGGCGGCGACCTCGGAGCGTACGGGCATCACACGGTTCGCGCTGCTCGTCGAGGGCTCCGGTGACCTCGCGGCGACAGAGGAGAACGTCCGCCGGCTGGGCACGGAAGTCCTGCCGCAGCTGGGGTGACCGGAGCCGGCCGGGCGGACGGCATGCGGGTGCCGTGTGCGGGTAAATGTGCCTGTGATGCGGTGGTGCGAGGGCGCCGTACCGGAGAGAGGTCAGCTTCTGATGAGTGGTGCTGCCGCTGGCGCACCGGCGCGGTGTGTGTCACCACCGTGTGCAGCAGCGGCAGCAACTTCGTTCAGCAGTCGCGGAGTTCGGGCGACTGGTTCAGCAGCTGACCCCGGATGGAGGTGAAGCGGGCCAGTCGGTCGTCCACCACCGGGTCGAGCGGGAAAACCGCGACGCGGTGGCAGTTCTGAAAGGCGAGCCGCACACCGAAGTGGCGCTCCAGCGAACCACGTATGGCGTCACTCGCCAGGGCGCGCAGCAGCTGGCCGCGTGCCCGCTCGTCCGGCGGCGGCGTCTGATTGTCGGCGAACTCTCCGCCGTCCACCTTCAGCTGGGCCACCAGAGAGCTGATCATCCCCCATGCATAGGGCAGGGAGGTCCGGACGCAGTCGACAAATGCGGCTTCGTCGACCTCGCCTCGCTCGGCCTGTTCGAGGAGGGCCGGTGAGACGTCGAGCGACATGAGGTTCTCCTCTCGCGGCCCCGCCGGGACGGACAGGGCCTAGGGACGGGACTAGGGGCTTTGCGACGGAGCGTGTTCGCCTCACAACCCCCCGCTTCAACGGTATGCCGCGCAAGAGGCCCGCACCAGGAGATTGCACATACAACCGGCCATTGGCGAGCGCCGGGGGTGCGGGGATTTCCCCCGGAAAGGCACCGTGGTCCAGGGCGAATCGCGTGGGGGCCCTCCGGTCGAGTAGCGTTTCGCCCCATGCGCCTCGTCATCGCCCGCTGCTCCGTGGACTACGCGGGCCGGCTCACCGCCCATCTCCCCTCGGCCCCTCGCCTCATCCTGGTGAAGGCGGACGGCTCCGTCTCCATTCACGCGGACGACCGGGCCTACAAACCCCTCAACTGGATGTCGCCGCCCTGCACTCTCAAGGAGGGCGACGGCGAGGTGTGGACGGTGGAGAACAAGGGCGGCGAGAAGCTCATCATCACCCTTGAGGAGGTCATGCACGACTCCTCGCACGAGCTCGGCGTCGACCCGGGGCTCATCAAGGACGGGGTGGAGGCGCACCTCCAGGAGCTGCTCGCGGACCGGATCGAAACCTTGGGCGAGGGATACTCCCTGATTCGGCGTGAATACCCCACTGCCATCGGCCCGGTGGATATCTTGTGCCGGGACGCCGATGGCCAGACCGTCGCCGTCGAGATCAAGCGGCGTGGTGAGATCGACGGTGTCGAGCAGCTGACCCGCTACCTCGAACTCCTCAACCGCGACCCGCACTTGGCGCCGGTGAAGGGGATCTTCGCGGCCCAGGAGATCAAGCCGCAGGCCCGGGTGCTGGCCACCGACCGCGGTATCGGCTGCGTCGTCCTGGACTACAACGCACTGCGCGGCATCGAGGACGACAAGCTCCGCCTGTTCTGACCCCGTGCGGCCCTCTGGCGGCCGCCGAACGCAACGGCCCCGGTACCTGTACCGGGGCCGTTGCGCTGCTCTCTGCGGGGCCGTCAGCCGGCCGGGGCGCTCTGCGTACCGGAGGAGGAGGGTGCCGTACCGTCCGACGGCGTGCCGCCGCCGGGGGCCGGTGCTCCGTCGGACGGAGTGGTGCCGGAGCCGCCGGAGGAGCCACCGGACGGGTTGGCGGCCGACTGCGACGGGCTCTGGGTCGTCGGCTTGCCCGTGGGGTCCTCGGTGGGCGTCGGATCCGTCGGCTCGTCGGTGGGTTCCGTCGGCGTCGGGTCCGTCGGCTCGTCGGTGGGCGGGCGCGTATGGGTCGGGCGGCCGGTGGGCGTGGTGGGCCGCCCGGTCGGATCGGTGGGGGCGGTCGTCGGGTCGGTGGGCGCGGGGCTCGACTCGGTGGGCGAGCCGCTGGTGGCGGGGTCGCTGACCGAGGGCGACGGGGTCTGCGCGTGACCGGGGGTGCCGGGCCGGGTGGTGCCGGCGGCGGTGGGCGGCACACCGGAGCCCGTACCGGGCTGTTCGGCCGGCAGGTCGGTGCTGTCGCCGTCGTCGGTGGTCTGTTCCGTGCTGACCTTGTCGTCATGGGGCTGGTCGCCGCCCGTCGCCCCGAGGGTGACGATGGTGCCGAGGACGGCCGCCAGCAGCGCGCCGGCGCCCGCGGCCACGGCATTGCGGCGCGCCCCGCCGAACACCCGCAGGACGCCCCTGCCGGTCTTGGTACCGCCGGCGGCCGGGACGGACGTGGTGGCGGCGGTGGCCGAGGCACCCCGGGCGATGATCGTCGCCGCGGCCTCCTCGGCGCGCGGCACCCGCAGCTTGGCGGTCGAGACGCCATCACGCGGCGTCACGGCCCGGCCCTTCGGCGCCGCCCGCTGCGCGGCCGCCTGCGGCAGGGCCGTGGTGGCGGCCGCGGCCGCGTCGGCCCGCGAACGGTCGGTGACCAGTGCCAGGGCACGCCGTCCGGCCACCGCGCCGTTGCGGTCGGAGAGCACCCCGCGCAGCCCGATGGACGCCTCCAGCTCGGCGCGCGCCCGGTCGAGGCTGCCGGTGCACAGTGCCAGCACACCCAGCTCGTGGTGGAAGTAGGCCTCTTCGGCGACCTCGCCGGCCAGCCGCGCGGCCTCCTGGCCGTGCCGCAGGCTGCGCTCCCAGGCGCTCCACTGCAACGCGGCGGCGAATGCCGGGGCGGCCGTACGGGCGAGCAGCACGGCCGCGCTGGCGTGCCCGCTCTCCCGGCTGCCGGTCAGTACGCCCATCGCGGCCAGCGCCACATCGGACTCGGCGGCGGCCCGCTCGGGGGTGACCGAGGGGTGACCGGCCCACCAGGCGTAGTGCTGGGCCGCGGTGTGCGCCCGTGCGGCGGCGCCCTCCGCGTAGCCGGCCGCCGCCAGCTGGTCCTGGACGGTGGCGGCGAGACGGTAGTGGCTGCCGACCGGGGTGATCAGACCGCAGGCCAGCAGCTCGCCGAGGGCGGCGTCGGCGTGGGTGTCCTGGGTGAGGGCCGGCAGGTGCGCCTGGTGCGGCAGCTCGCCGCCGAGCGCGACGGCGAAGCGCAGCGTCTCCTGGGCGGCGGCGCCGAGCCGTGCGGCGAGCAGCGGGGCGGGGGCGGCGGCCTCCCCGAGGGACGGCAGCAGCACCTCGGGGCGCTCACCGGGCTCGACGTCGGGGCCGGCGGGGTCGGTGGCCGTCCCCTCCTCGGGGAAGGCGGCCGTCCCGGGGAAGGCGGTGGTCCCCGCCTCGGGGAACAGGCCGTAGCCGTCGTCGAGGGCTCCCGGCCCGGCCCGCATCCGGTCGTACTGCCGCAGCAGGGCGGCGGCCTGGACGAACCGCAGCGGCAGCCCCTCGGACTCGAACCAGAGGTCGGCGGCCCAGGCCTCCTCGTCGTCGGTGAGCGGCCGGTCCACGGCACGCGCCAGCAGCCGGGCGCAGGCGTCGCGGCCGAGTCCGCCGAGGAAGACCTCTTCGAGGTGGGAGTCGGCGCTGGGGGCCGCGACATCGGGAGTGGCGGCGATCAGGAAGGCGCATTCGGGGGTGGCGTCGAGCAGCTCGTCGAGCGCGGCGCCGCCGAATTCCAGGTCGTCCAGGACGACGATGGCGCCGATCTCGGCGATCATGCGCAGCAGTTCGGGCCGGTCGGGGCGGTGCTGCGGGGCCCGGTAGACGGCGGTGAACAGCTCGTACAGCAGGTCGGTGGCGGTGCGGTGGTAGCCGGAGAGCCGGATGACGCCGTCGGGGGCGAGGTCGGCGCAGCCGGCGGCGACGGCGTCCAGCAGCCGGGTGCGGCCCGAGCCGGCGGGGCCGGTGACGCGCACGGAGCGGCCGCGGGAGAGCAGCCGGACGAGGCGTTCGGTGTCCTCGGTGCGCTCTTCGAGCGCGGCCTGGTGGCCGGCGAATCCGGGCGGGCCCGGGGGCAGCGGGGGCGCGGCGGCGCGAGCGG
Organism: Streptomyces sp. MCA2; assembly: GCF_023544705.1. NCBI lineage: Bacteria > Bacillati > Actinomycetota > Actinomycetes > Kitasatosporales > Streptomycetaceae > Streptomyces > Streptomyces sp. MCA2. The sequence continues at coordinate 116,956 of NZ_JAMJFM010000015.1, read as the reverse complement.
CCGCGGCGCGTTCCTCCGGGTCGAGCCTGCCGGGGGCGTCCGGGCGCTCGCCGGGCGGGCAGGGTTCTATTTCGCTGCCGTCGACGGGGTTGACGGTGACGAGATAGGCGCCCGAGACGAGCCGGACGACGCGGGCGAGCCCGCCGGAGCCGCCGCGCGCGCCGCCGAACGCGGGGGCCGGCGGCTCGGCAGGTCTGCCCTGCTCGCCGTACTCCTCAGGTCCCCGGTCAGGGTTCGGGTCCATGCTGCAAGCTCCCAGATCTGGCGTGCCGACTGCGCTTCCGGCCGTCCGCACTCCCCCGGCTCCGGCAGGTCGTCCTCAGCCGTCGCGTCTGGTCCGGTGCCCGCCGCGGATGATGACATACGGGCGGGAACCGAACCTTAGACCTGGAGAGCGGGCCGGTGCACCGGCGGGGGCCGGTCCTGACCAGAACTTCCTGGATTGGTCGGTATCACGCGGTTTACGACATTTCTGCCGCTCAGCCTCTTCAGTTTTCGTCACGCTTTGAGGTGCGGTCCTGATCGCCCGGGAGGGTGTCCCGGCCCCGTGTACGGGAGCCCGGGCGGCCGACCGCACCTGCCTCACACCCGGGGAAGCGTTTCCGCTTCGATGCCGCCCTCGATGGCGAGGATGCGGTGCAGCCGGGTGGCGACCAGCAGGCGCTGCATCTGGGGCGGCACTCCGCGCAGCACCAGCCTGCGGTTGACCCGGCCGGCGCGGCGGTGCGCGCCCATGATCACGCCGAGGCCGGTGGCGTCCCAGGAATCCAGCTCGGTCAGGTCCAGCACGAGATCGCCCCGACCGGAGTCGACGGCGGCGTGCAGGGCCGTACGGGCGTCCGCCGCGCTGCGGACGTCGAGGCGGCCCCCGACGACCAGCTCGGCGTGGTCGCCCCTGATGTGCATATGCGCTCCCCGATGTCATGGGTGGTGACGCCTGGACGTCTACAGATCTGACTGCCTCTCATGCGGCGAAGTTGCCGCCTGTAAGCGAACCGATACCGAATTCACCCCGTGGGGTGACCCCATCGGTCCAATGGGGCTGACGCGGCATCAGTGCTTGTAGAAGCCCTGCCCACTCTTGCGACCGATATCGCCCGCATCGACCATTCGCCGCATGATCTCCGGCGGCGCGAACTTCTCGTCCTGGGACTCGGTGTAGATGTTGTCGGTGGCGTGCATGAGGATGTCGACGCCCGTCAGGTCGGCGGTGGCCAGCGGACCCATCGCGTGACCGAAGCCCAACTTGCAGGCGATGTCGATGTCCTCGGCGCTGGCGACGCCGGATTCGTAGAGCTTGGCGGCCTCGACGACCAGCGCCGAGATCAGGCGGGTGGTGACGAAGCCGGCCACATCGCGGTTGACGACGACGCAGGTCTTGCCGACCGACTCGGCGAACTGCCGGGCCGTGGCGAGGGCTTCGTCGCTGGTCTTGTAGCCGCGCACCAGCTCGCACAGCTGCATCATCGGCACCGGCGAGAAGAAGTGCGTACCGACGACCCGCTCGGGACGGGAGGTGGCCGCGGCGATCTTGGTGATCGGGATGGCCGACGTGTTGGAGGCCAGCACCGCCTCGTCCTTGACCAGCTTGTCCAGCGACTGGAAGATCTCGCGCTTGACGTCGATCCGCTCGAAGACGGCCTCGACGACGATATCGGCGTCGGCGGCGGCCTCCAGGTCGGTCGTGGTGGTGATCCGGGCCAGCGACTGCTCGGCGTCGGCCGCCGACAGCTTGCCCTTGGCGACGAACTTCTCGAACGACGCCTCGATGCCACCCTTGCCCCGGGCCAGCGCCCCCTCCGTCACATCGCGAAGAACCACGTCCCAGCCCGCCTGGGCCGAGACCTGCGCGATACCGGACCCCATGAGTCCGGCCCCGATGACGGCGAGCTTCTTTGCCACTGCTTGTCCCCTCACACCCTGTGCATTTGACGGTCCTGGGTGACGTTAGCGGTCGTGAGCGATCGTTTGGAGGGTAAGAGATGCGCGTCACGTCTCACATGACGGACGTCACACCGACGGGGCGCCCGGGGCGGGCCGCGATCCGGACAGCCCGCCGTCAGTCGGTCGTCCGTACGGCGTAGTTGAGGACCTTTTCGCCGAGCAGCTCTTCCATCTCGTCGAGGAGGACGAGGGCATCCCGCGAGGCCTCGGCGGGCTTGCGGCCGGCGAGCATCTCGTGCGCGATCCAGCCCATCAGGCTCTGGTGCACCCAGCCGATCTGTCCGGCCATCAGGCCCGGCATCGGGTCGTCGGCCGCCGCGCCGGTCTCCTCCCGGAGCGTTTCCTCCAGGTTGAGGTGGATCTCCTGCTGCATGTACCAGAGGCGGGCCTTGAGGGTGGGCGCCCCGTGCACCACGCGCATGAACTGGTCGTAACCCTCCATCAGTCCGACCCGCGGGGAGACCGCCTCGACCTCCTCGCGCAGCTCCCGCAGCACGGCGGCGGCCGCGGACTCCCCGGCCGGCCGGCCACGCACGAAGCGCGAGAGCCGGTCCACGACGCCCTTGCTCCGGTCGAAGAAGAGGTCCTCCTTGGCCGGGAAGTAGTTGTAGACGGTGTTGACGGAGACATCCGCGGCCTCGGCGACCTCCGCGATGGTCACCGCATCGAAGCCGCGCGCCATGAACAGGCCGGTGGCCACGTCCGAGATGTACTGCCGGGTCTGCCGCTTCTTCCGCTCCCTGAGCCCCTCTGCCATGCCCTCACCCTACCTTTCATTGGGCTCAGTGAAATTTTGGGGGCATTGCAATTTTTCATTCGCTCTGTTTTTCTGTGGGCATGCCAGTCCTCCACGCGTCCGGACTCGCCCGGACCTTCACCACCGAACGCGGCACCGTCGAGGCCGTACGGGGCATCGATCTCACCGCCGAGCGCGGCGAGATCCTCGGCTTCCTCGGGCCCAACGGCGCCGGGAAGACCACCACCCTGCGGATGCTCACGACCCTGCTGGCGCCCACCGGCGGCACCGCGACCGTCGCCGGCTGCGACCTCGTCCGCGACCCGGCAGGCGTACGCCGCGCCTCCGGTTACGTCGCCCAGTCCGGCGGCATCGACCCCCATGTCCCGGTACGCGAGGAGCTGGTCACCCAGGCCCGCCTCTACCGCCTCGGCAGGGCCGAAGCCCTCGCCCGTGCCGAGGAGTTGGCCGACGGGCTGGGCCTGGACGGGCTGCTCGACCGCAGGACCGCCACGCTCTCCGGCGGCCAGCGGCGCCGGCTGGACCTCGCGATGGGCCTCACCCACCGCCCCCAGGTGCTGTTCCTCGACGAGCCGACCACCGGGCTCGACCCGGGCAGCCGCGCCGGTCTGTGGGAGCTGATCCGCCGCATCCGCGCCGAGCACGGCACCACCGTCTTCCTGACCACGCACTACCTCGACGAGGCCGATGCGCTGGCCGACCGGCTGGTGATCATCGACAAGGGCGTGGTGGTCGCGGAGGGCACACCGGAGGCCCTCAAGCGCGCCCATGCCGGCTCCCCCGGCGCGTCCCTCCAGGACGCCTTCCTCGCCCTCACCGGGAGCACCCCCGCGCCGCGGGACCCGTCCCCCCTCGCCATTCACAACAGGCCCTAGGAGCCCTCCTTGTCCCCGTTCCTCTCCGACACCGCGCTGGTCTTCGGGCGGTACGCCCGCCAGACGCTGCGCTCCAGGCTCCAGATGCTGTTCGGCGTGCTGATGCCGCTGCTGTACCTGCTCTTCTTCGGCCCGCTGCTGACCGATCTGCCGCTGTCCTCGTCCGGCAGCTCCTGGCAGGTGCTGGTGCCCGGTCTGCTGCTCCAACTCGGCCTGTTCGGGGCCTCGTTCTGCGGTTTCGGCATCATCGTCGAGAAGCAGTACGGGGTGGTGGAGCGGATGCGGGTGACGCCGGTGAGCCGGCTGGCGCTGCTGCTGGGGCGGGTGCTGCGGGACGCCGTGCTGTTCGTGTTCCAGGCGGTGCTGCTGGTGCTGGCCGCGCTGGTGATGGGGCTGCGCGCACCGCTGCCCGGCATCCTCATCGGCCTGGCGTTCGTCGCCGTGCTGACCGTGGCACTGGCCTCGCTGTCGTACGCGCTGGCGCTGAGGGTCGGTACTCCGCAGGAGTTCGGCCCGGTCATCAACGCCGTCACCATGCCCTCGATGCTGCTGTCCGGGCTGATGCTGCCGATGGCACTGGGGCCCAAGTGGCTCGATGTGCTCTCGCACTTCATGCCGTTCCGCTACCTCGTGGACGCGGTGCGCGCGGCGTTCGTCGGCGCCTACGCCTCCTCGGCCATGCTCTACGGCGTGCTGGTGGCGGTCGCGTTCGCCGCGCTGTCCGTGACCTATTGCACCCGGGCCTTCCGCAGGTCCGCGGCGTAGGCTCGCCCATATGGTGAATCTGACGCGCATCTACACCCGCACCGGCGACAAGGGCACCACCGCCCTCGGCGACATGAGCCGCACCGCCAAGACCGACCCGCGGATCTCGGCGTACGCGGACGCCAACGAGGCCAATGCGGCGATCGGCGTGGCCCTGGCGCTCGGCTCGCTCCCCGAGGACGTCGCCGCGGTGCTGCTGCGGGTGCAGAACGACCTGTTCGATGTCGGCGCGGACCTGTCGACGCCGGTGGCGGAGAACCCGGAATTCCCGCCGCTGCGCGTCGAGCAGAGCTATATCGACAAGCTGGAGGCGGACTGCGACCGCTTCCTGGCGGAGCTGGAGAAGCTGCGCAGCTTCATCCTCCCCGGTGGTACGGCCGGCGCCGCGCTGCTGCACCAGGCGTGCACGGTCGTCCGCCGTGCGGAGCGCTCGACCTGGGCCGCCTTCGAGGAGCACGGCGAGACCATGAACCCGCTGACCGCCACCTACCTCAACCGCCTCTCCGACCTCCTGTTCATCCTGGCCCGTACGGCCAACAAGGAGGTCGGGGACGTGCTGTGGGTGCCGGGCGGAGAGCGCTGACCTGCCGCCGGGCCGGGGGCGCTCCGAAAGACCGGCCCTCGCCGCCGTCGCCCTAGCGCAGCGTCTTCTGCTCCGGCCGGGCCGCTTCCTCGGGGGCGGCGGCGGTCCGGCCCGGGTCCTTCTTCTGCCAGATGAGGTAGGTCAGCGCGATCACCGCGTGGATGCTGACGATCTTCAGCGCGGTGCCCTGCCACTCGTGCAGCGACGTGGTGTCGCCGCCGTCACCGACGTACCAGATCGCGGCCTGGAGCAGCCCGCACGCGACCACCGCCATCAGCACCGTGCGCACCCACAGCTTCCCCTCGTGCTTGGCACGGGCCAGGCCGTAGTGCTTGACCGGGGGCGGGCCGCCCGCGAAGCGGTGCGCGAAGTGCCCGTCGACCCACTTGATCGTGTAGTGGCCATAGGCGACCGTGAAGCCGATATAGACGGCGGCCAGGCCGTGTTTCCAGTCCGCCGCGGCCCCGTTCTTCAGGTCGACCGCCGTGACGATCAACAAGATCAGCTCCAGCAACGGCTCCATCAGGAGCACCGCCGCTCCGGTACGCGGCATCTTGGCCAGGTAGCGCAGCGCCAGACCGGCGACCAGCAGCACCCAGAAACCGACCTCACAGGCGATGATCAGGGCGACGATCACGGCTGTCTCCTTTCAGGTCTCTCCACCGAACACCTCAAGCCTTCCAGCGGCCGCCGCCCGGCACGTCGTCGCACGCGATGATCCGGCACTGCATCTTTCGATGTAGCACGCGCCGTACGGGGATGACCCGGACGTGGAGGCAGCGGGCCCCGGCGCCGTGTTTGATGGAGGGGTGACCGCCAGATCCCTCGCCGCCCCCGGCCGGCCGCACCGCCTCGATGTGCTCATCGCGGGCGGCGGGCTGCTCGGCGGGCTGCTGCTCTGGGCGCTGAATCTGCACGGCGGTCCCTCGCTCCTGGGGCTGCCCCCCTCCCTCACCCTGGTCGCGCTCGCCGCCATGTCGGTGGCCGAACTGATGCGCCGTACGGCCCCGATGGCGGCGCTGGGCCTCGCGGTGCCGGCCCTGGCACTGGACATCTCCGCCGGCACCCTGGTCGCCACCGTCCTGATGTTCACGGACGTGGTCTACGCGGCGGTGCTCTACGGCCCGCCCGGCGCGGCCCGCCGGATCCCGCTGCACTCCGTCCTGGTGACGGTCCTGGCGGCCATCGCACTGACCGCGGTCTGGCAGACCCCGCAGGTCGTCATGGCCATCATCGGCATCGCGCTGGTCACCATCACCCCCGCCTGGACCGGCATCATCCTCCGCAACCACCGCGACGCCGCGCAGGCCGCCCAGCTGCGGGCCGAGCAGATCGCGCTGCTGGCCGAGATCGACCGGACGCAGGCGGTGGCCGGCGAGCGGGCACGGATGGCACGGGAGCTGCACGACATGGTCGCCAACCACCTGTCCGCCATCGCGATCCATTCGACCGCGGCCCAGTCCATCGACGACCCCGCGGCGACCCGCGAGGCGCTCGGGGTGATCCGGGAGAACAGCGTGCAAGGTCTGGCCGAAATGCGCCGTCTCATCGGGCTGTTGCGGAGCCCGAAGGCGGACGACGAGGACGAGGAGCCCGCCGCGACCCCCACGCTCGACGGACTGGACGCGCTGATCGACCAGGCCCGTACGAGCGGCCGGAGCAGCGGACTGACCTTCGTGCTGGACGACGCCCGGAACCCGGACGGCCCGGGGGCGGGGCCGGAACCGGCGGCCCCCGTGGAACTGGCCGCCTACCGCATCGTCCAGGAGTCGCTGACCAACGCCCTCAAGCACGCCGCGCCCGGCGAGGTGCTGGTGCGCCTGGCCCATGACCGCGGCGGGGCGCTCACCGTCGCCGTCCGCAGTCCGTTCGCCGCCCGCCCCGGCCCCCGTGCGCCCGGCTCCGGCACGGGGCTGGTCGGGATGCGTGAGCGGATCGCCCTGCTGGGCGGAGCATTCGAGGCCGGCCCGGAGAGCGGGCCGGCCGGCACAGTCTGGCTGGTGCGGGCAGCATTGCCCGCCGCCGAGGAGGAAGAGCAACGATGACAGGCGCCGACGCGCAGCCGATCCGGGTTCTCGTCGCCGAGGACCAGTCCGCCGTACGGGCCGGGCTGGTCCTCATCCTGCGCTCCGCCCCCGACATCGAGGTCGTCGGGGAGGCGGAGGACGGTGAGGAGGCGGTACGGCTCGCCCGCGAGCTGCGACCCGCCCTCGTCCTCATGGACATCCAGATGCCCCGCCTCGACGGGGTCTCCGCCACCCGGCAGGTGGTCTCCGAGAAGCTGGCGGATGTGCTGGTGCTGACCACCTTCGACCTGGACGAATACGTCTTCGGGGCGCTACGGGCGGGAGCGGCAGGTTTTCTCCTCAAGGACAGCGACGCGGCCGCGCTGCTGACCGCGGTGCGCACCGTGGCGTCCGGCGAGGGGCTGATCGCTCCGGCGGTGACCCGGCGGCTGATCGCGGAGTTCGCGAGCCCGCGCACGCCGGTGCGGCGTTCTGCCCGGGAGGGCGAGGCGCCGGATCCGGCGGTCCTGGACGCGCTGACGCCACGCGAGCGGGAGGTACTGGGGTGTCTGGGGCGGGGGCTGTCGAACGCCGATATCGCGCTCCGCCTGGCCATGGCGGAGGCCACCGTGAAAACACACGTCAGCAGGCTGCTGGCGAAGCTGGACCTGCGCAGCCGGGTGCAAGCGGCCGTGCTGGCACAGGAGTTGGGGGTGGACGGGCCTTAGGGGGCGGGGGCGTGGGCGGGAGCCGTAGTCCTTGAACCGCCCGTAGGACGTGGACCGCCCGTAGGACATGGACCGGCCGTAGGACGTGGACGGCCCCGTAGGGCGTCGTCGAACACGTCCCGTAGGGGGTGGACAGCCCCCCTGCGGGGCCAGAACGCAATGGGCTCGGGGGTTGTTCCCCCGGGCCGCGCGATCAGGCCACGTTCACCCGCTGTCCGGGCGGAGCCGCCTCCAGCCAGGCGAGGAAGCCGGTGAGCGCGTCCTCGCTCATCGCCAGTTCCAGGTGGGTGCCACGGTGCCGGCAGGCCAGCACGATGGAGTCGGAGAGCAGCGCCAGCTCCTCCTCGCCCTGAGGGGTGCGGCGCTCCAGGACCTCGATGGCGGAGCGCTCCAGGAGACGGCGTGGCCGGGGCGCGTACGAGAACACCCGGAACCATTCGATCCGGTCGCCGTTGTAGCGGGCCACACCGTAGATCCAGCCCTTGCCGCCGGTCTCGTTCTCCGGCACGTTCCAGCGCAGGCTGCAATCGAAGGTGCCACCGGACCGCTGGATCAGCCGCCGCCTCAGTCCGAAGACGAACAGCCCCAGCAGCACCAGTACCACGACCGCGCCGCTCACAAGCAGAGCGAGGACCATCTCGACCGACCTCCTCGCCTCGGTGGGGGTGCCCCCGCGTCGTTCCGGCGTGGGGGAGGGAAACGCACCTGCATTGCCTCAGCCGCGGGCCGCTCCGGACAACTCCGGGCAGCCCGCGGCTGAGGATCGATCTCGTCGGTGACGGGGCTCAGTGAACGCCCGTCACCGCACGCAGCCGGACATCGGCGCGACGCTCGGCGGCCGCGTCAGCGTCCGACTTCGCTCGCTCCAGGGCCCGCTCCGCGCGCTGGACATCGATCTCGTCCGACAGTTCGGCCACCTCTGCGAGCAGAGACAGCTTGTTGTCGGCGAAAGAGATGAAGCCGCCGTGCACTGCGGCGACGACGGTGCCGTCCCCGCTCTCGCCGGTCGTACGAATCGTCACCGGGCCCGACTGCAGCACGCCGAGCAGCGGCTGGTGTCCGGGCATGACTCCGATGTCGCCCGACGAGGTGCGCGCGACGACCAGGCTGGCCTCGCCGGACCAGACCTGACGGTCCGCGGCGACCAACTCGACGTGCAGCTCAGCCACGATGGCTCCTCGGGTCTCCACCTGCCTGGCTCGGCAGATGTTGGGTCAAATACTAGTGGTCGTACGGGCCGGGGGCGGCCAGGGCCGCCCCCGGGACCGGTACCGGGGTCAGGAGACGCCCAGCTCCTTGGCATTGGCCTTCAGGTCCTCGATGCCACCGCACATGAAGAACGCCTGCTCGGGGAAGTGGTCGTAGTCGCCGTCCGCGATCGCGTTGAACGCGGTGATCGACTCGTCGAGCGGCACGTCCGAGCCGTCGACACCGGTGAACTGCTTCGCCACGTGGGTGTTCTGCGACAGGAACCGCTCGATACGACGGGCGCGGTGGACGGTGAGCTTGTCCTCCTCGCCGAGCTCGTCGATACCCAGAATCGCGATGATGTCCTGGAGGTCCTTGTACTTCTGCAGGATCGTCTTGACGCGCGAGGCGCAGTCGTAGTGCTCCTGCGTGATGTAGCGGGGGTCCAGGATCCGGGACGTCGAGTCCAGCGGGTCGACCGCCGGGTAGATGCCCTTCTCCGAGATCGGACGCGACAGAACGGTCGTCGCGTCCAGGTGGGCGAAGGTGGTGGCCGGCGCCGGGTCGGTCAGGTCGTCCGCGGGGACGTAGATCGCCTGCATCGAGGTGATCGAGTGACCACGGGTCGAGGTGATGCGCTCCTGGAGGAGACCCATCTCGTCGGCCAGGTTCGGCTGGTAACCCACCGCGGAGGGCATACGGCCGAGCAGGGTCGACACCTCGGAACCCGCCTGGGTGTACCGGAAGATGTTGTCGATGAAGAAGAGGACGTCCTGCTTCTGCACATCGCGGAAGTACTCCGCCATGGTCAGACCGGCCAGGGCGACGCGCAGACGGGTGCCCGGGGGCTCGTCCATCTGACCGAAGACCAGTGCGGTCTTGTCGATGACGCCGGACTCCGTCATTTCCTCGATGAGGTCGTTGCCCTCACGGGTGCGCTCGCCGACACCGGCGAACACCGACACACCGTCGTGGTTGTTGGCCACGCGGTAGATCATTTCCTGGATCAGAACGGTCTTGCCGACACCGGCACCACCGAACAGACCGATCTTGCCGCCCTTGACGTACGGGGTCAGCAGGTCGATGACCTTGACGCCGGTCTCGAACATCTCGGTCTTGGACTCGAGCTGGTCGAAGGTCGGGGCCTTGCGGTGGATGGGCCAGCGCTCGGTGACCTCGACCGTGGACGGGTCCACGTTCAGGATCTCGCCGAGGGTGTTGAACACCTTGCCCTTGGTGACGTCGCCGACCGGGACGGTGATCCCGGCGCCGGTGTCGGTCACCGCGGCCTGGCGGACCAGACCGTCGGTGGGCTGCATGGAGATCGCACGGACCAGGCCTTCGCCCAGGTGCTGGGCGACCTCGAGGGTCAGCGTCTTGAGCTTGCCCTGCTCGGCCGGGTCGGCGACCTCGACGGTCAGCGCGTTGTAGATCTCCGGCATGGCGTCGACGGGGAACTCCACGTCGACGACCGGGCCGATGACCCGGGCGACGCGGCCCGTTGCCGTGGCCGTTTCAACAGTGGTGGTCATAGTGGTCAGTCACTCCCCGCGGTCGCGTCGGCCAGAGCACTGGCACCACCGACGATCTCGCTGATTTCCTGGGTGATTTCGGCCTGTCGGGCCGCGTTGGCAAGCCGCGAGAGCGACTTGATGAGGTCTTCCGCATTGTCGGTCGCCGACTTCATCGCACGACGCGTGGCGGCGTGCTTGGAGGCGGCGGCCTGCAGAAGCGCGTTGTAGATCCGCGACTCGACATACCGCGGAAGCAGGGCGTCGAGGACGTCCTCGGCCGACGGCTCGAACTCGAAGAGCGGAAGGATCTCGCCCTTGGACGGCTCCTCCGACTCCTCCGCCTTGCCGAGGCTGAGCGGCAGCAGCCGGTCGTCGATCGCCGTCTGCGTCATCATCGAGAGGAACTCGGTGGTGACGATGTGGAGTTCGTCCACCCCGCCCTCGGCCGTGTCCCGCTGGACGGCCTCGATCAGCGGTGCGGCGACCGCCTTGGCGTCCGCGTACGTCGGGCTGTCGGTGAAACCGGTCCACGACTCCACGACCTTGCGCTCGCGGAAGCTGTAGTACGACACACCCTTGCGCCCGACGATGTAGGCGTCGACCTCCTTGCCCTCGGCCTTGAGCCGCTCGGTGAGCTGCTCCGCGGCCTTGATGACATTGGAGGAGTAGCCGCCGGCCAGACCGCGGTCGCTCGTGATGAGCAGCAGCGCGGCCCGGGTGGGCTGCTCCACCTCGGTCGTCAGCGGGTGCTTGGTGTTCGAGCCCGTGGCAACCGCCGTCACCGCGCGGGTCAGTTCACTCGCGTACGGCGTCGACGCCGCCACCTGGCGCTGCGCCTTGACGACGCGCGAGGCGGCGATCATCTCCATCGCCTTGGTGATCTTCTTGGTCGCGGTGACGGAGCGGATGCGACGCTTGTAGACCCGGAGCTTGGCTCCCATGGATCAGGTCCCTTCCGTCGTCACTTGCTGGTGCCGGCCGGGGCGTCCTCGCCGAGCAGCTTGCCGTCCGAGGTCTCGAACTGCCGCTTGAAGCCTTCGACGGCCTCGGCGATCGCACCGATGGTGTCGTCGGACATCTTGCCGCCCTCGACGATGCTGGTCAGCAGGTCCTTCTTCTCCCGGTGGAGGTGGTCCAGGAGCTCCCGCTCGAAGCGGCGGATGTCCTCGACCGGCACGTCGTCCATCTTGCCGTTGGTACCGGCCCAGATGGAGATGACCTGGTCCTCGGTGGAGTACGGGGCGTACTGACCCTGCTTGAGCAGCTCGGTCATCCGCTTACCGCGCTCCAGCTGCGCCTTGGAGGCCGCGTCCAGGTCGGAACCGAAGGCGGCGAACGCCTCCAGCTCGCGGTACTGGGCGAGGTCCACGCGAAGCCGGCCGGAGACCTGCTTCATGGCCTTGTGCTGGGCGGAGCCACCGACACGGGAGACGGAGATACCGACGTTCAGCGCCGGGCGCTGGCCCGCGTTGAACAGGTCGGACTCCAGGAAGCACTGGCCGTCGGTGATGGAGATGACGTTGGTCGGAATGAAGGCCGACACGTCGTTCGCCTTGGTCTCGACGATCGGGAGACCGGTCATCGAGCCGGCGCCCATGTCGTCGGAGAGCTTGGCGCAGCGCTCCAGCAGACGCGAGTGCAGGTAGAAGACGTCGCCCGGGTAGGCCTCACGGCCCGGCGGACGGCGCAGCAGCAGCGACACGGCGCGGTAGGCGTCGGCCTGCTTCGAGAGGTCATCGAAGATGATCAGGACGTGCTTGCCCTGGTACATCCAGTGCTGGCCGATGGCCGAGCCGGTGTAGGGCGCCAGGTACTTGAAGCCCGCCGGGTCGGACGCCGGGGCGGCGACGATGGTGGTGTACTCCAGGGCGCCGGCCTCCTCCAGCGCACCGCGCACGGACGCGATGGTGGAGCCCTTCTGGCCGATGGCGACGTAGATGCAGCGGACCTGCTTCTTCGGGTCGCCGGTGCGCCAGTTGTCGCGCTGGTTGATGATCGTGTCGACGGCCAGGGCGGTCTTGCCGGTCTGGCGGTCACCGATGATCAGCTGACGCTGGCCACGGCCGATCGGCACCATGGAGTCGACGGCCTTGTAGCCGGTCTCCATGGGCTCGTGGACCGACTTACGGACCATGACGCCCGGAGCCTGAAGCTCCAGGGCGCGGCGGCCCTCGGACTCGATCTCGCCGAGGCCGTCGATCGGGTTGCCCAGCGGGTCGACGACGCGGCCGAGGTAGCCCTCGCCCACGGCGACCGAGAGCACCTCACCGGTGCGCTGCACCGGCTGGCCCTCCTCGATGCCGCTGAACTCGCCGAGGACGACCGCACCGATCTCGCGCTCTTCCAGGTTCAGCGCAAGACCGAGGGTGCCGTCCTCGAACTTCAGCAGTTCGTTCGCCATCGCCGAGGGAAGGCCCTCGACATGCGCGATGCCGTCTCCGGCATCGCTGACCGTGCCGACCTCCTCGCGCGAGGCCGCGTCCGGCTTGTACGCCTGGACGAAGTTCTCCAGCGCGTCCCGGATCTCCTCCGGCCGGATCGTGAGCTCCGCCATCTGGGTTCCCTGCTCTCCTTGTTGGGCCCGAAGTTACTTGCGGGTGTCCGGGGGTCTGTCCCCCGGGGGGTTTCCGCTTACGGCCCAACTCGGGCCGCCGTCGTGCTTGTGCTGGTCCCCGGGGCTTCTTCCGGACCGCAGCCGGACCTCTCGGTCCGGCCGGCTGGTCCGGCGCCTGACCGCCGGTTGTGCAGCTCTTGAGTTGGTGGCTGGGTCAGCCGGCCATCCGCCGGGCCGCCTCGTCGAGGCGCTCCGCGATGGTCCCGTTGATGACCTCGTCGCCGATCCGGACCTGCACTCCGCCGAGGACCTCGGGGTCCACGTCGAGGTTCAGGTGGATCTGCCGTCCGTACAGCTGCGCCAGGGAAGCGCCCAGGCGCTGCCGCTGCCCTTCGCTGAGGGGCACCGCGGAGGTGACCACCGCGACCATCCGGTCCCGGCGGCTCGCCGCCAGCTTGGAGAGGGCATCGAGCCCCGCCTCCAGGCTACGACCCCGCGGCTGTACGACAAGGCGGATCACGACGCGCTCGGTGACCGGGTTCGCCCGGCCGCCCAGCAGCGTGTGCAACAGCTCCGTCTTCGCCGCGACCGTCGCGTTCCGGTCGGTCAGCGCACGCCGCAGCTCGCCGTTGGAGCTGACGATCCGGCCGAACCGGAACAGCTCGTCCTCGACGTCGTCGAGCTGGCCGGCCCGCTGCGCGGCGACGAGGTCGGCGCTGTAGGCCAGCTCCTCGAGCGCGTCCGTGAGGTCGCGCGAGCGCGACCAGCGGGACCGGACCATGCCGCGCACCAGGTCGACGGCGGGGCCGCCGACCTGGCTGCCCAGCAGCCGCCCGGCCAGTTCGGCCCGCGCCTCGCCGGGCTGCGCCGGGTCGGTCAGAACCCGACGCAGCGACACCTCGCGGTCGAGCAGAGCGGTGACGGCAGCCAGCTCCTCGGCGAGCTTCGCCGCGTCGACGGAGGTGTCGTCCGTCAGCGCGTCGAAACGCTCGCGTGTGGAGGCGAGTGCCTCGCGGCTCGCTCCGTTCATCGGCCGGCCTCAGCCTTCGTCGAGCCCGCGGCCGCCTTGCCCTCGACCTCGTCGAGGAAGCGGTCGATGGTCCGGCTCTGCCGGGCGTGCTCCTCGAGGGACTCGCCGACGATCTTGCCGGCCAGGTCGACGGCGAGCGTGCCGACGTCCCGGCGCAGCGCCTGCGCGGCCTGCTTACGGTCCGCCTCGATCTGGGCGTGACCGGCAGCGATGATCTCCTCGCGCTGCCGCTGACCCTCGGCGCGCATCTCAGCAATGAGAGTCGCGCCCTGCTCCTGCGCCTCCTGGCGCAGTCGCGCGGCCTCGTGGCGGGCGTCGGCCAGCTGCGCGCGGTAGTCCGCGAGCACCTGCTGGGCCTCGGCCTGAGTCGCCTCGGCGTCCTCCATCCGGCCTTCGATCAGCTTCCGACGCTCGTCCAGAACCTTGTTGATGTTCGGGAGGAGCTTCTTGGCCAGGAAGCCGAAAACGATGAAGAAAGCGATCAGGCCGATGACCAGCTCTGGAATCGGCGGGATCAGGGGGTTCTCAGGAACCTCCGCCGCCATGTTGAAGCCCAGGGCGTTCACATCAATGCCTTCCGTCTGTCGGTGATTGCAGCAGTCCGTCAGGCCTTGAAGAGGAAGCCCATGACGATGCCGATCAGGGCGAGCGCCTCACAGAAGGCGAAACCCATGATCTGGTTGGTGCGGATCAGGCCGGCAGCCTCGGGCTGGCGGGCGAGGGCCTGGGTGCCGTTACCGAAGATGATGCCGACGCCGACGCCGGGGCCGATCGCGGCGAGGCCGTAACCGATCGAGCCGAGGTTGCCGGTGACGCCGGCGGCGAGGTTGACAGTCTCGAGAGCAGCGGACATGCCGTTACTTCCTTCTCTTTCACGGACCGGTGGGGGTTGGCCACCGGGCGTCTATAGGGGCTGGGGAAACAGGGGCTCAGTGGTGCTCGGCGAGCGCGCCCTGGAGGTAGTTCGCGGTCAGGAGCACGAAGACGTACGCCTGCACGGCCTGGATGAACAGCTCGAACGCGGTCAGCAGGATGGTCATGACGAACGAGGCGCCGGCGTAGACCACGCCGAATCCGTTCAGCAGGTACCAGGTGGCGATCGTGAACATCAGCAGCAGGAGGTGACCGGCGAACATGTTCGCGAAGAGCCGGACCGCGTGGGTGAAGGGCCGGATGATCAGGTTCGAGAGGAGCTCGATGACGATCAGCATCGGCAGGACCGCGCCGAGCGACTTGTCGTAGCCGCTGAAGTTCTTCAGCGCGCCGACGAAGCCGTGCCTCTTGAAGGTCAGGGTGACCCACGTGACGTAGACGATCGCGGCGAGGCCGGCGGGGAACGCGATGATCGAGGTCACCGGGAACTGGGCGATCGGCACGATCGACCACAGATTCATGATCCAGACGAAGAAGAACAGCGAGACCATGAAGGGGACGTACTTCTCGCCCTCCTTCTTGCCGAGCGCGTCGTAGACAATCCCGCGGCGCACGAAGTCATAACCCGCTTCGCCGATCATCTGCAGCTTGCCCGGGACCACCTTGGCCTTGCCGAACGCCGCCCAGAAGAACCACACGACCACGACGGTGCTGAGCAGCGCCAGCAGCATGACCTTGTTGAACTCGAAGCCGTTGATGGTGAACAGCGGCTTGAAGACGAACGAATGAAGCCCGGGAGCAGGGAAGCCGCACCCGGAAAAGATGTGGCAGTCGGTCTCGAAGGCGAGCATCGTTTCAGCACTCACCGCGAGCTCCTTCAGCGTGGCGCATGGGTACGGCAACCTCGTTGTGTCGGCGCGGCGTTGAGCCACGGAGCGGCACTGGACTGGTCTTACGGATTAGGGGGCGGCTGGCGGGCGCTGGGCCCGGCCACATCACAGGCATCGGCCGCGAGAACCGCCGGTTCCATCGAGTGGAACCTGGGAGTTCAGCCGCCTGCGCCAACTGTGCCGCAGTTGGCACCGGACGATAGCAGGCCCGCAAGTGGGCTTTTATCTCGGCCCTACGTGTCACGTCGGCGACCCCGCCGTCTCCGCCTTCTTCGTCTCGGCGGAGTCGGGGTCCACGTACAGAATCTTCGCCTTCATATGACCGCGGGTCTGTGCCGCGATCCATACGAGGGTGGCGCCGAGCAAGGTGAACGCAAATGCCTTGGTGTCGAAAAACGTTGTGTCCTTGAACGCGATCAGGAAGACCGCCACGAAGAGGATCTGCACCGTGTACAGCAGCAGTCCCATCATCTGGAACAGCTGCGGGTGGTTCTTCGCGGTCTTCTGTAGGACCACCAGACCTGCACCCATGACGAGCAGCACCAGCACGGTGCCGACGACAGCGCCGAGCGCTCCTGTCGCGCCGGCGACCGCAGCGCTCACGGCAACGGCGATGGCGCCGATGGCGAGCGTGGGCACAACGGCGTGCAGAAGTAGTCGGGCGTCATTCGACTGCATGGCGGCGCTCCGGCAAAAGGTGGGGGTTGTGTCGTCAGGGACGAGCGTAGACCCGGCCTGAGGCGGAACCTGAGGCAGAAGAAGCGTCGCACTACGCTCCCTCGGCTCTATCGCCGGGTTTCGTGAACGGTATCACAAACTATTTGATGAGGTCTTTACCTGGTTCGTGTGGACCCTGTCACACCTGAGCGTGAACGTGCGCGTTGGTGCACTGACGGCCAGCTTTTTGTCTGGTATGGGGTCAACCGACCCGATTCGTGTCCCGCGTTCGGGCGATCAAGACGGCGGATCAGCGGTGACTGCCCGCCCTCCGGTGTTCCACGAAGCGTGAGCGGTCGCCGATCGCGGTGGCCCCGTTGATGCCCGCCGGGACCGGTTCGCGCTCCTCCTCCGGCTCGGCGGCGCTCTCGCCGTCCGTCTCCGCGGCCGGCGCCGTCGCATGGGCGGCCCGGCGGTAGCGAGGCGGCACCATCCACTCCGCCCAGCGCGGCGTGCGCGGCGTGAAGCGCGGCAGCAGGAGCAGCACCAGTCCCACCGCGCTCAGCAGCACGATGCCCAGCACGATCCACATGCTGGCGTTGTTCACCGAGTACGCGACCGCACCGAACGCGATCAGGGCCGACCAGAAGTACATGATCAGCACGGCCCGGCTGTGCGAGTGCCCGATCTCCAGCAGCCGGTGGTGCAGATGCCCGCGGTCGGCCGCGAACGGCGACTGGCCCTGCCACGTACGCCGCACGATCGCCAGGACCAGGTCGGCGACCGGCACCGCGATGACCGTCAGCGGCAGCAGCAGCGGGATGTAGACGGGCACCATCGCGTGGGTCGCCTCACGCAGACCGCCCGCCTTCACGTTGAGCAGGTCCGGGTCCACCTGGCCGGTCACCGAGACCGCGCCCGCGGCCATCACCAGACCGATCAGCATCGAGCCCGAGTCGCCCATGAAGATCCGCGCCGGGTGCATGTTGTGCGGCAGGAAGCCCAGGCACATGCCCATCAGAACGACCGAGAACAGCGTGGCCGGCGCGGCCGCTTCGATGCCGTAGCCGAACCACATCCGGTACGCGTACATGAAGAACGCCGCGGCGGCGATGCACACCATGCCGGAGGCGAGGCCGTCCAGGCCGTCGACGAAGTTCACCGCGTTGATGGTGATCACGACGAGGGCGACGGTCAGCAGGGTGCCCTGCATCGGGGTCAGCGAGACCGTGCCGACGCCGGGGATCGGGATCCAGAGGATCGTCAGGCCCTGAAGGACCATCACGCCCGCGGCGATCATCTGACCGCCGAGCTTGACCAGCGCGTCCACGCCCCACTTGTCGTCCAGGACGCCGAGGATCCAGATCAGGGCGGCGCCGGACAGCAGCGCCCTGGGCTCGTTGGAGTTCTCGAAGACGCTCTTGAGGTTGGTCAGATGCGAGGCGACCAGCAGACCGGCGCACAGCCCGCCGAACATCGCGATACCGCCGAGCCGTGGCGTCGGCTCGCGGTGCACATCACGCGCGCGGATCTCCGGCATCGCCCCGGCCGCGATGGCGAACTTCCGCACCGGGCCGGTCAGCAGGTAGGTCACCGCGGCCGTGACGCACAGCGTCAGCAGGTATTCACGCACGGGCTGCCCCATTGGTATAGCTGGCCATCACAGCCCCACACCCTATGCGTGTCTGCCCCCTGGCCGTGAATACAGGAGTAGACGCCTCGTGTCAGCGGGTGGTTCCCGCCCTCATCCGTGATCGGGATAAGGCGGAAAGCCGCGGACCAAAGCGACGGCCCGGGAGCGGGTCGAGCTGTCCTCCTCCAGCGCCGCCACGATCAGCTCGGCGACCGCCTTCATCTCGGCCTCGCCCATCCCCTGCGTCGTCACCGCGGCGGTGCCCAGCCGGACGCCGGTCCGGCGGGCCGCGAGGTCGTCGGGGGCCTCGACGCACGGCAGTGCGCAGGTGTCCAGCACGATCCCGGCGGCGGCCAGCCGGCCCCGCGCGGTGCGTGCGTCCAGGCCGAGCGGGGCGGTATCGGCGGTGATCAGATGGGTGTCGGTGCCGCCGGTGGTGATCGTCAGCCCGTGTCCGGCCAGTGCCCCGGCGAGCGCGCGGGCATTGGCGACGACCTGGTGCGCGTACGCGCCGAAGGCGGGCGTGGCGGCCTCCCCGAAGGCGACGGCCTTGGCCGCGACGGCGTTCATCTGGGCACCGCCCTGGGTGAAGGGGAACACCGCCCGGTCGATGCGCTCGGCCAGCTTCGCGCCGCACAGGATCAGCCCGCCGCGCGGCCCGCGCAGCACCTTGTGTGTGGTTCCGCACACCACATGGGCGTACGGGACGGGGCTGGGCGCCGCTCCCCCGGCGATCAGGCCGAGCGGATGCGCGACATCCGCGATCAGATAGGCGCCGGTCTCGTCGGCGATGTCGCGGAAGGCGGCGTAGTCGATGTGCCGGGGGTAGGAGATCGAGCCACAGACGATGGCCTTGGGCCGGCGGGCGCGGGCCAGCTCGCGGATCGCGTCGTAGTCCAGCAGCCCGGTCTGCTCGTCGACCCCGTAGCCGACGAAGTCGAACCAGCGGCCGGAGAAGTTGGCGGGCGATCCGTGGGTGAGGTGTCCGCCGTGCGGGAGGGACATGGCCAGGACGGTGTCACCGGGGCGCAGCAGGGCGGCGTAGGCGGCCAGAACGGCCGAAGACCCGGAGTGTGCCTGGACGTTGGCGTGTTCGGCGCCGAACAGGGCCTTGGCGCGTTCCACCGCGATCCGCTCGGCGAGGTCGACGATCTCGCAGCCGCCGTGGTGCCGGGCGCCCGGATAGCCCTCGGCGTATTTGTTGCCCAGCAGGGAGCCGAGGGTGGCGAGGACGGCCGGTGAGGTGAAGTTCTCCGCGGCGATCAGCTGGAGCCCGTCGCTCTGCCGGGTGCTCTCACCGAACAGCACGCCGGCGATCTCGGGGTCCTGGCGCAGCAGGGCGTCGAAGTCCGGGGCGCCGGCCGGCCGGGTGACGGCGTCACGGGCGGCGGCCCGTGCGGGGTCCGCCGCGCTCTCGGCGGGCCCGGCCGGCGCGGGCTCCGCGGCCCGGGAAGGGGCGGCCGGGGTCTCGTTACGGGGTGACGCGGTGGTGGCAGGCATCGCTTGCTCCGGGCCTCGTACGGGGACGTAGTCCCAATGTAGGCGCGGCGGGGCGATCGGGCGCGGTGTGCGGGCCGACAGGGTCCACACCCCCGCACAGGGGCCCTCAGGGGGCCTGTCTCCCCGGTCTGGGGGAGACAGGCCTCAGGCTCGCGCCGGGACCCCTGTGAGGGCGGTGACGACCGGGTCGAGCGCCTGGTTGATCTCGTCGCCGATGGAGCGGAAGAAGGTGATGGGGGCCCCGTAGGGGTCGTAGACCTCGTCGGACTCCGGGTTGGGCGCCAGCAGCCAGCCGCGCAGCGCGGCGGCGGCGCCGACCAGTGCGCGGGCGCGCTCGACCAGCCCGCCGTCCGGCCGGTCCGGGTCGGGCTCGGGCAGCGTGGCGGGGTCTATGGCCCGCACCAGCCGGTTGAACTCCTTGAGCGTGAACGTGCGCAGCCCCGCGGAGTGGCCCATCGAGATGACCTGGGCGCGGTGGTCACGGGTGGCGGTGAGCACCAGGTCGGCGCGGATGACGTGCTCGTCGAGCAGCTCACGGCCGATGAAGCCGGCCGGGTCGGCGCCGTAGTCGGTGAGCACCGTCGCGGCGTGGGTCTCCATCGGGGCGCCCTCATGGCCCCAGGTGCCGGCGCTCTCCACGAGCAGCCCGCCGCTGCGGGCCTCGCCCAGGCGCAGCTCCAGGGCATGGCGGTGCAGCCGCTCGGTGATCGGCGAGCGGCAGACGTTGCCGGTGCTGACGTGGAGAATCCGAAAAGGGGGTGAGGGGGGTACAGGGGGGTGGGTGCCTGGTCCCGCTATGCCACGCCCCAGGGGCGCCATCAATTGGCCACCTCGAGCTCGGGTACCACCTTGCGCAGCTCCTCCGCGGTGATCGCGCCTTCGCGCAGCAGCACCGGGGTCTTGCCGGTGACATCGACGATCGAGGAGGGCACGGCGGCGGGCGTGGGGCCGCCGTCGAGGTAGACGGAGACCGAGTCGCCCAGCATTTCCTGTGCGGCGTCGCAGTCCTGCGGGGACGGGTGGCCGGTGAGGTTGGCGCTGGAGACCGCCATCGGGCCGAAGTCGGTGAGCAGCTCGATCGCGACGGGGTGCAGCGGCATCCGCACCGCGACCGTGCCACGGGTCTCGCCCAGGTCCCAGGTCAGCGACGGCTGGTGCTTGGCGACGAGGGTGAGCGCACCGGGCCAGAAGGCGTCGACCAGCTCCCAGGCCTGCTCGGAGAAGTCGGTGACCAGGCCGTGCAGGGTGTTGGGGGACCCGACGAGGACCGGGGAGGGCATACCGCGGCCGCGGCCCTTGGCCTCCAGCAGGTCGCCGACGGCCTCGGCGCTGAAGGCGTCCGCGCCGATGCCGTAGACGGTGTCGGTCGGCAGCACGACCAGCTCACCGCGGCGGACGGCCGAGGCGGCCTCGCGCAGACCGGTGGTGCGGTCGGTCGCGTCGCTGCAGTCGTATCGCCGTGCCATTACGGGACCTCCTCGTGCGAAACGAATACTTCGGATGCATCGGCTGCATCAGGCGCCGAAGCGGGACGCGTCATGGCGTCGCCCGGCGCGCGGTGGCGAAACGGGGCCTGTTGTTGAGGTCCGGGTGGTCGGCCGCATCGGCCCAGCCCCGCTCCTCGGTGAAGATCCACGGCACCTGCCCGCCCTGGGTGTCGGCATGCTCGATGACGACGACACCGCCGGGGCGCAGCAGTCGGTGTGCGGTCCGCTCGATGCCCCGGATCGTGTCCAGGCCGTCCTGCCCCGAGAACAGCGCGAGCTCGGGGTCGTGGTCGCGGGCCTCGGGTGCGACGTACTCCCACTCGGTCAGCGGGATGTACGGCGGGTTGGAGACGACCAGGTCGACCTGCCCGTCCAGTTCGGGAAGCGCGGTCAGCGCGTCGCCGTGATGGAGAACGACGCGGGACCCCTCGACGTTCTTGCGGGCGTAGTCAAGGGCTTCTTCGGACAGCTCCACGGCGTGCACCCGCGAGCGGGGCACCTCCTGCGCGAGGGCGAGGGCGATGGCCCCCGAGCCGGTGCACAGGTCGACGATCAGCGGCTCGACGACGTCCATGGCCCGTACGGCGTCTATCGCCCAGCCGACCACCGACTCGGTCTCCGGGCGGGGCACGAACACCCCTGGCCCGACGGCGAGTTCGAGGTAGCGGAAGAACGCCCGGCCGGTGATGTGCTGGAGCGGCTCGCGCGCCTCGCGGCGGGCGACGGCCTCCCAGTAGCGGGCGTCGAAGTCCGCGTCCTTGACGTGGTGCAGCTCACCCCGTTTGACGCCGTGCACGAACGAGGCGAGTTCCTCGGCGTCGAAGCGCGGCGAGGGCACACCGGCGTCGGCCAGCCGCTGGGTGGCCTGGGCCACCTCGGCGAGCAGAAGGTTCACGGGGCCTTCCTCCTAGTGCGCTGCGTCTTCATTGGTGCGGGTCCGCCGTCGGTCGGCCGGGGTCCGGGGGCTGTCCCCGGGAAGTGCGGTCCCGGTCCGGTACGTACCGGACCGTGCGGGCTTACTGGGCGGCGGCGAGCTTGGCGGCCGAGTCGGCATCGACACACGCCTGGATGACCGGGTCGAGTTCGCCGTCGAGCACCTGGTCCAAGTTGTACGCCTTGAAGCCGACCCGGTGGTCCGAGATGCGGTTTTCCGGGAAGTTGTACGTACGGATGCGCTCCGAGCGGTCAACCGTACGAACCTGGCTGCGCCGGGCGTCCGACGCCTCCCGCTCGGCCTCTTCCTGCGCGGCGGCCAGCAGCCGGGAGCGCAGGATGCGCATCGCCTGCTCCTTGTTCTGGAGCTGGCTCTTCTCGTTCTGGCAGGAGACGACGATGCCGGTGGGCAGGTGCGTGATGCGCACCGCGGAGTCGGTGGTGTTGACGGACTGGCCGCCGGGCCCGGAGGAGCGGTAGACGTCGATCCGCAGGTCGTTGGGGCCGATCTCGACCTCGACCTCCTCGGCCTCGGGCGTGACCAGCACGCCGGCCGCGGAGGTGTGGATCCGGCCCTGCGATTCGGTGGCGGGCACGCGCTGTACGCGGTGCACTCCGCCTTCGTACTTCAGCCGCGCCCAGACGCCCTGTCCCGGCTCGGTGGCACCGTTCCCGCCCTTGGTCTTCACGGCGACCTGGACGTCCTTGTAGCCGCCGAGGTCGGACTCGTTGGCCTCCAGGATCTCGGTCTTCCAGCCGGCCCGCTCGGCGTAGCGCAGATACATCCGCAGCAGGTCGCCGGCGAACAGCGCGGACTCCTCGCCGCCCTCGCCGGCCTTGACCTCGAGGATGACGTCCTTGTCGTCGCTGGGGTCCCGCGGGACGAGCAGCAGCCGCAGCTTTTCGGTCAGCTCATCGCGCCGGGCGTCGAGCTCCTTGACCTCGTCGGCGAAGTCCGGGTCGTCCGCGGCGAATTCGCGCGCGGTCTCCATGTCCTCGCCGGTCTGCTTCCAGTCGCGGTACGTCGCGATGATCGGGGTCAGTTCGGCGTAGCGCTTGTTGAGCCGCATGGCCTCGCGCTGGTCGGCGTGGACCGCGGGGTCGGCCAGCCGCTTCTCGAGATCGGCGTGCTCGCCGATCAGTTCCTCGACCGCCTCGAACATCGTGGGGTTCCTCTACTGGCTGCTGTGGTGACCCGGGTACCGGGGCGCTGGCACATCTGCGGCTGCGCCGCGGGCCCCGGCCCCGAACGGGAGCCAAGGGCCAGGACGACAAAACGCCGGTCCGGTCACCCCTGGGCAGGGGCGACCGGAGACCGGCGCCTTGCGGGTCGCTACTTCTTGGCGGCGGCAGCGCCCTTGCCGAAGCGGGCCTCGAAGCGGGCCACGCGGCCGCCCGTGTCCATGATCTTCTGCTTGCCGGTGTAGAACGGGTGGCACTCGGAGCAGACGTCGGCGCGGATGTTTCCGCCGGCGACCGTGCTACGGGTGGTGAAGGACGCGCCACAGGTGCAGCTGACCTGGGTCTCGACGTACTCCGGGTGGATGTCGCGCTTCAAGGGATTCTCCTAGGTTCGGGAGTGCACCGGGTCGTGTCGCGGATTGCGTCACGTGAACCGGGGCCGACGGTCCAGTCTGCCAGGACTAGGCGTATCTCCCAAAACCGGGGTGGGGCCGCATCTATTCCCGGCCGGTTCCGGGGCCGCCGGACCCCGGAACCCTGCCGTCCGGCTACTTCACGTATTTGTCCGTGCCGCCCTGGTCACCGGCCGAGCCCTTGATCGCGGACTTGGGGATCTCCTTGTCCTGGCGCAGCGCGTCCCAGACCTGCCCGCTCTTCTTCTCCAGCGGCACCACACGGTCCGGGTTGGCCGGGTCGTACGTCACCGGCAGCGTCACCATGTCGATGTTCTCCGATCCGATGCCGCCCAGGCTCTTGGCCAGGCCGGCCAGCTCGCTGACCGAGTTGAGGTCGGTGTCGGTGGTGATGGCCTTGGTGGCCGTGTCGGCGATGTCGTAGAGCTTGGTGGGGTTGGTGAACACCCCGACGTTCTTGACCTGGTTCATCAGGGCCTTGATGAACGTCTGCTGCAACTGGATGCGGCCCAGGTCGCTGCCGTCGCCGCCGGGCACGCCGTGCCGGGTCCGGACGAGGCCGAGCGACTGCTCGCCGTTGAGGGTGTGCTTGCCGGGCTGGAGATGCAGATGGCTGTGGTCGTCGTCGATCGCCTTGCTGGTGGTGACGTCCACCCCGCCCAGCGCGTCGATGAGCTTCTTGAAGCCGGTGAAGTCGACCTCGACGAAGTGGTTCATACGGACATTGCTGATCGACTCGACGGTCCTGACCGCGCAGGTCGGCCCGCCGACCTCGAACGCCGTGTTGAACATCGCCCGCTGCGCGCCGGGGACGTTCTTGCCGTTCTTGGTGGTGCAGTCGGGGCGCTTGATCATGGTGTCCCGGGGGACGCTGACCACGCTGGCCTTCTTGTGGCCCTTGTACACGTGCACGATCATCGCCGTGTCGGACCGCGCGGCACCCTCGTCCTTGCCGTACTCCCCGTTCTTGCCGGCGCGGGAGTCGGACCCCATCACGAGGATGTTCATCGAGCCGTCGTCGACCGCCTTCGGCCGGTCATGTCCGAGGGCGGCGTTGATGTCGACGCCCTTCAGATTGCCGTTGAGCTTGAAGTAGACGTAGCCGAGTCCGGCCCCACCCAGGAGTACGACGCTGGTCAGCGTGCACAGGGTGATGGTCAGCGCTCGGCGCCGTCGGGTCGGGCCCTTGCGCCGGCGGCCCGTGGCACGTATGCCGCGGGCACGGCTTTCGGCCGTCTTCGCGGTCCCGTTGCTGTCCGCCATCTGCTCCTCAGTCCTCGTTCGCTCGGCTGCCCCTCGCCGCCGCCGTGCCGTGCTGTGCGCCGCCACGGCCCGTTGCTCCTTGTCAGACGGGAGGTCGACGGGAAGGGTTGCACAGCGAGTCATGAGCGATTTCTTAGAAATCTGCGGCGGCCCGGCCCACCGGCTCGGGACCTTGGTCCTCCCCACCTGGGCTTTCGGCCCTTTTCCCGGCATGGCTGGAACCATGCGGGTTGCACTGATCTGTGCGGAACGTCTCAAGCGCGTCGTGTGTACCGCCCGCGGAACGCGGACCGGCTCACACGACGCCGTCCGCGGACCCCGCCCGTAACGGACAACGCAGTGCAAAGCCCCCCTCGCCTACAGCGGCGAGGGGGGCTCTGCGGTACGGCGCCAGGACGCGCCCGACGGGCGTCAGTCGTTGCCGTTGCCCGCGGTCGGCGTCGTCTTCTGGATCTGGAGCAGGAACTCCGCGTTGGACTTCGTCTGCTTCATCTTGTCCAGCAGCAGCTCGATGGCCTGCTGCTGGTCCAGGGCGTGCAGCACCCGGCGCAGCTTCCAGACGACCGCGAGCTCGTCGCTGCCCATCAGGATCTCTTCCTTACGGGTGCTGGACGCGTCCACGTCCACCGCCGGGAAGATGCGCTTGTCCGAGAGCTTGCGGTCGAGCTTGAGCTCCAGGTTGCCGGTGCCCTTGAACTCCTCGAAGATCACCTCGTCCATCCGCGAGCCGGTCTCGACCAGCGCGGTGGCCAGGATGGTCAGCGAGCCGCCGTCCTCGATGTTGCGCGCCGCACCGAAGAAGCGCTTCGGCGGGTAGAGCGCGGTCGAGTCGACACCACCGGACAGGATGCGGCCGGAGGCCGGGGCGGCGAGGTTGTACGCACGTCCCAGACGGGTGATCGAGTCCAGCAGGACGACCACGTCGTGACCCAGCTCGACGAGGCGCTTGGCACGCTCGATGGCCAGCTCGGCGACGGTGGTGTGGTCCTCGGCCGGGCGGTCGAAGGTCGAGGAGATGACCTCGCCCTTGACCGACCGCTGCATGTCGGTGACCTCTTCCGGACGCTCGTCGACCAGGACGACCATCAGGTGGCACTCGGGGTTGTTGCGGGTGATCGAGTTGGCGACCGCCTGCATGATCATGGTCTTGCCGGTCTTCGGCGGGGCCACGATCAGGCCACGCTGGCCCTTGCCGATCGGCGTGACCAGGTCGATGATCCGGGTCGTCAGGCCGCCCGACTCACCCTCCAGGCGCAGTCGCTCCTGCGGGTAAAGGGGCGTCAGCTTCCCGAACTCCGGCCGTCCGCGGCCCTGTTCGGGCGCCACGCTGTTGACGGTGTCGAGCCGGACCAGCGCGTTGAACTTCTCGCGGCGCTCGCCGTCCTTGGGCTGGCGGACCGCGCCGGTGACGTGGTCGCCCTTGCGCAGGCCGTTCTTACGGACCTGGGCGAGCGAGACGTACACGTCGTTCGGGCCGGGCAGGTAGCCGGAGGTCCGGATGAACGCGTAGTTGTCGAGGATGTCGAGGATGCCCGCGACCGGGATCAGGACGTCGTCCTCGGACACCTGCGGCTCGTTGCCGAAGTCCTCACGGCCCCCGCGACGGCCCCGGCGGTCGCGGTAGCGGCCGCGACGGCCCCGGCGGCCGCCCTCGAAGTCGTCGTCGTCATCGGTACGGCGGTCGCGCTGACGCTGGCCGCCCTGACCACCCTGACCACCCTGGCCGCCGCCGTCGCCGGCGTCACCCTTGCGGCGGTCACCACGGTCACCACGGTCACCGCGGTCGCCACGGTCACGCTGGCGCTGGCCGCGCTCACCGCGGTCGCCCTTCTGCCCGCGGTCCTGGCGGTCGCCGCGGTCCTGGCGCTCGCCGCCCTTGCTGGGCCGGCCCTCGCCGGTCTCCTGCGGGGAGGTCGCGGTGTCGGTCTTGGCATCCGCCTTGACCTCGGTCTTCGCCTCGACCCTGGTCTCGGTCTTGACGTCGCCCGAGGCGCCCTCGGGGCTGCCCGCGGCGGCGGTGGCGCGGCGCCGGCGGCGCTCACCGGCCGGCTGCTCGTCGCTGACCGGCTGGCCGGGGATGTCGATCTGCTGCTGGGCCCCGGACTTGTCCGCGGCCTTGTCGCCCTTGTCGGACTTGGCGGCCTTGCCGGCGGCCTGCTCCGCGCTGTCGTCGCCGGTACGGGCCTTGGAGGTCGTACGGCGCTTGGGCTTGGTCTCGGTGTCGGCGGACGCGTCGGCCTTGGCGGCGGCGCCCGAGCTGCCGGCCTGCTTCTCCTTGATGACCTCGATCAGCTGGCTCTTGCGCATCCGCGCGGTGCCCTTGATACCGAGGCCGGAGGCGACCTGCTGAAGCTCTGCCAGGACCATGCCGTCAAGGCCGGTGCCGGAACGGCGGCGCCGCGTGCTAGCAGGCGCGGCGGGAGCGTCCGTGGCGGGCGCGGTGGCACTGCCATCGGTGCGCGCGCCCATCAGATCGGTGGTGTCGCTCACGAAGGGTCCTTCCCTGGAGCGGGCGTCGGCCTGTCTGGCTCGGCGACCGGTTGTGCTGTCCGGCTTGGGTCCTTGGTCTCATGGACCGGGCCGGGGCGGTGGTCCCGCCGGAAGTGGCGGTGGGAATCAGTTCATGGCTCCGGCGTGAAGAGATGCAGACTGGCCATGTCGTCACGCCGATTCCGGAGCGTGCTCACTTCTGCTCAGGCCATTGCTCCAAGCAGTTTGGGAGGCTCCCGGAAGAAAGTGGTCCCTATGGGGGACACGAAGCACCGCGCCACTCAGGCGTCGAGTACTGACTTGAGGTTAACACTACCGGGTCCAACAAACATTCCCCCTCTCAAAGACCGGCAATCGTCGATCACCCGCGTGATCACCCGGCGAGCGGCAGTACGCAGGTGCCTGCCGCGTCGAGGGCCAGCCGGTTGGCCGCCCACCCCTCTCCCGCCAGTGCCGCGACCTTCTCGGCCGCCGCGTCCTCGACCAGCGCGAGCACCGTCGGGCCCGCACCGGACACAACTGCGGGGACGCCGTCCGCGCGCAGTCGGTTCACCAGGGCCACGCTCTCCGGCATCGCGGGGGCGCGGTATTCCTGGTGGAGTCGGTCCTCGGTCGCGGCGAGCAGCAGCTCGGGGCGCCTGGTCAGGGCCTCGACGAGCAGTGCGGCGCGGCCGGCGTTGGCCGCGGCGTCCACATGCGGGACGGTACGCGGCAGCAGTCCACGGGCGGTCTCGGTCAGCACCGGCTTTCCGGGCACGAAGACCACCGGAACGATGGAATCCGCGGGATCCATCCGGATCGCGCGGGCGGTTCCGGTGTCCATCCAGGCGAGGGTGAATCCGCCCAGCAGACAGGCGGCGACGTTGTCGGGGTGGCCCTCGATCTCGGTGGCCAGCTCCAGCAGCGCGGTGTCGTCGAGCTTTTGCTCACCGCCTATCGTCACCGCGCGGGCTGCGACGATGCCGGCGCAGATGGCGGCGGAGGAGGACCCCAGGCCGCGGCCGTGCGGAATGCGGTTGGCGCAGACGATTTCCAGGCCGCGCGGCTGTCCGCCGAGCAGCTCGAAGGCGGTGCGCATCGACCGTACGAGCAGATGGCTCTCGTCGCGCGGCAGGGACTCGGCGCCCTCACCTGCGATGTCGATGTGCAGTCCGGAGTCTGCGACACGCACCACGACGTCGTCGTACAGGCCCAGGGAAAGACCCAGGGCATCGAAGCCGGGACCGAGATTGGCGCTGGTAGCGGGGGTGCGCACCCGGACGGCGGCGGCGCGGAACGCGGGACCGGCCATCGCTCGATGACTCTCCTTGATTGATGCTGCGGTACTGCCCCGGAGCGCCGCGGCACCGAGGTGCCCGGCCGGCTCATGGGGTCTGTTCTGACCTGCCCTGCACGCCACTGCGTTATGCCGTGGGGAGGGGAGTTGGTGCCAGCCTATCGAAGGAAGGTTCTGTCGCGACATAGGGCGCACAGGAGGCGCACGATGCGTGTCGCGCGCCTTCCTGTGCCCCGACGCTGCCTTCCCTCTGGCTTTGCACCCTTTGCACACTTTGCTCTGCAAGGGTTGACGGAACGTTCACCGTCCCGTCACCGGGTGCCGTACGCGCACGTCCGCCCGTACGGCTGCGCCCCGCGCGGGGGCGCCGGCGGTCCTAGGCGAGACCGAGGCGCTCGGCCGCGGCGTCCGCGTCGATCGGGACCGTGACCGGCTGCGGCGCTCCGGCCACCGCCCAGTCCGGGTCCTTGAGGCCGTTGCCGGTCACCGTGCAGACGATGCGCTGGCCGGGGTCGACCTTGCCCTCCTCGGCGGCCTTGAGCAGACCGGCGACGGACGCGGCCGAGGCGGGCTCCACGAAGACCCCCTCCTGCGCGGCCAACAGGCGGTAGGCAGCCAGGATTTGACGGTCGGTCACGGAGTCGATGGCGCCGCCGGACTCGTCCCGCGCCTGCTCCGCGTACGACCACGAGGCGGGGTTGCCGATGCGGATGGCGGTGGCGATGGTGTGCGGGTCCTTGACGACCTCGCCGCGCACGATCGGCGCACTGCCGGAGGCCTGGAAGCCCCACATGCGCGGCGTGTGCGAGGCGATGCCGTCGGCCGCGTACTCCTTGTAGCCCCGCCAGTACGCCGTGATGTTGCCGGCGTTGCCGACGGGCAGCACATGGATGTCGGGCGCATCGCCGAGCATGTCGACGATTTCGAAGGCGGCGGTCTTCTGACCCTCGATGCGCACCGGGTTGACGGAGTTCACAAGTGCGACCGGGTAGTTGTCGGACAGGCTCCGGGCCAGTGTCAGACAGTCGTCGAAATTTCCCTCGACCTGGAGGATCTTCGCGCCGTGGACCAGTGCCTGGCCCATCTTGCCCAGCGCGATCTTGCCCTGCGGGACGAGCACGGCGCAGACCATGCCGGCGCGGACCGCGTAGGCGGCGGCCGAGGCGGAGGTGTTGCCGGTGGAGGCGCAGATGACCGCCTTGGCGCCCTCCTCCTTGGCGCGGGTGATCGCCATCGTCATGCCACGGTCCTTGAAGGAGCCGGTGGGGTTGGCACCCTCGACCTTGAGGTGCACCTCGCAGCCGGTGCGCTCGGAGAGCACCTGGGCCGGTACGAGCGGCGTGCCGCCCTCGCGGAGGGTGACGACCTCGGTCGTGTCGCTGACCGGGAGCCGGTCGCGGTATTCCTCGATGATTCCGCGCCACTGGCTGCTCGCCGTGGTCACAGTGGAATTGGCAGACATGGGTTCCTTTACTCCCCTTCGACCCGCATGATGCTGGCGACACCACGGACGGTGTCGAGCTCGCGCAGTGCCCCGACGGTCGACGACAGGGCCGCGTCCGCCGCTCGGTGGGTGACGATGACGAGGGATGCCTCGCCGTCCTTGCCCGACTGACGGACCGTATCGATCGATACGCCGTGCTCCGCGAAGATCGTGGCGACCTGGGCGAGAACACCGGGCTTGTCGGCCACGTCGAGGCTGATGTGGTACCGCGTGACGACCGCGCCCATGGGGCTGACGGGCAGCCGTGTGTAGGCGGACTCACCCGGTCCGGTGGCGCCGGCGAGCTTGTTGCGGCAGACCGCGACGAGGTCGCCGAGCACCGCGGAGGCGGTCGGCGCGCCACCCGCGCCCGGCCCGTAGAACATCAGCTGACCGGCCGCCTCGGCCTCGACGAAGACCGCGTTGTACGCCTCGCGGACGGAGGCGAGCGGATGCGTCAGCGGAATCATCGCGGGGTGCACCCGCGCGGTCACGGACGCACCGTCCGCGGCCCGCTCGCAGATGGCCAGCAGCTTGACCGTGCACCCCATGCGCTTGGCGGAGGCGATATCGGCCGCGGTGACCTCCGTGAGGCCCTCGCGGTGCACATCGTCGATGGTCACGCGGGTGTGGAAGGCGATACCGGCCAGGATCGCGGCCTTGGCGGCGGCGTCGAAGCCCTCGACGTCGGCGGTCGGGTCGGCCTCGGCGTAACCGAGCGCGGTCGCCTCGTCCAGCGCCTCGCTGTAGCCGGCCCCGGTCGAGTCCATCTTGTCGAGGATGAAGTTGGTGGTGCCGTTGACGATGCCGAGCACCCGGTTGACCTTGTCGCCGGCCAGGGACTCGCGCAGCGGCCGTACCAGCGGGATCGCGCCCGCGACGGCGGCCTCGTAATACAGGTCCGCACCGTTGGCCTCGGCCGCCGCGTGCAGCGCCGCGCCGTCCGCCGCGACCAGCGCCTTGTTGGCGGACACCACGCTGGCGCCGTGCTCGAAAGCGGTGGTGATGAGCGTACGGGCCGGCTCGATACCGCCGATGACCTCGATCACGACATCAATGTCGCCGCGTTTGACGAGCGCGGTCGCATCGGTGGTGACCAGGTGGGCCGGGACTCCCTCGCGCACCTTGTCGGGGCGGCGGACGGCGATCCCGGCGAGTTCCACGGGCGCACCGATGCGGGCGGCGAGGTCGTCGGCGTGCGTCGTCATGATGCGCGTCACCTCTGAGCCGACAACACCACAGCCCAGGAGCGCCACCTTCAGCGGACGCGTACGCATCATTCGACCTCTGCTTCTCATCGATCAGCGAATTCCAGCTTGCTCATGCACAAGTCTCACGCACCGGACGGCGGTTTCCGTCCATCGTCCAGATGCCGAGACATTTATTTCATCCGGGAGCGGAACCCGGCGATCCGGCCCTAGCCGACATCCAGCCGCAGGAGATCTTCCTCCGTCTCCCGCCGGACGATCACCCTGGCCGCACCATCCTTCACCGCCACCACCGGCGGCCGCAGCGAGTGGTTGTAGTTGCTCGCCATGGAACGGCAGTACGCGCCGGTGGCCGGCACCGCGAGCAGGTCCCCGGGCGCCACATCGGCCGGCAGGAAGGCATCGCGGACGACGATGTCCCCGCTCTCGCAGTGCTTGCCGACCACGCGCGAGAGCATCGGCGCGGCCTGGGAGGTGCGCGACACCAGCGCCACGCTGTACTCCGCGTCGTAGAGCGCCGTGCGGATGTTGTCCGACATCCCGCCGTCCACGGACACATACGTCCGCAGGCCCTCCAGCTCCTTGACCGTGCCGACCTCGTACAGCGTGAAGGCCGTGGGCCCCACGATCGCCCGTCCCGGCTCGACCGACAGCCGCGGCACACCCAGCCCCGCCGCCGCACACTCCTTGCTCACGATGTCGCCCAGCGCCGCCGCGATCTCGTGCGGCTCCCGCGGATCGTCGTCCGAGGTGTACGCGATGCCGAGCCCGCCGCCCAGGTCGATCTCGGGCAGCTCGATCCCGTGCTCGTCACGCACTTCGGTCAGCAGCTGCACCACGCGGCGCGCGGACACCTCGAATCCCGCCATATCGAAAATCTGCGAGCCGATGTGGCTGTGGATGCCGATGAGTTCCAGCCCGTCCAGCTTCAGCGCACGGCGCACGGCCTCCGCCGCCTGGCCGTCCGCGAGCGCAATGCCGAACTTCTGGTCCTCGTGTGCGGTCGCGATGAACTCATGCGTATGCGCCTCGACACCGACCGTGACCCGGATCTGCACGCGCTGCCGCTTGCCCAGCCGCTCCGCGATATGCGCGACCCGCACGATTTCCTGGAACGAGTCGAGCACGATCCGTCCGACCCCCGCCTCCACGGCGCGGGTGATTTCCTCGGTGCTCTTGTTGTTGCCGTGCAGGGCGATCCGCTCGGCCGGCATTCCCGCCGCCAGCGCCGTGGCCAGCTCGCCCCCGGAGCAGACGTCGAGATTCAGCCCTTCTTCGTTCAGCCACCGCACGATGGCCCGGGACAGGAACGCCTTCCCGGCGTAGAACACATCGGCCCCCGGACCGAAGGCGTCCTTCCAGGCCCGGCAGCGGGCCCGGAAGTCGTCCTCGTCCAGGAAGTACGCCGGTGTGCCGAACTCCTCGGCGAGCGCGGCGACGTCCAGCCCGCCGACGGTGACCACACCGTCGGCATTGCGCGAGACCGTACGGGACCAGACCCGCGGGTCGAGGGTGTTGAGATCGGCGGGCGGCCCGGCGTAGTGCCCCTCGGGCAGTACGTCAGCGTGCCGGGGCCCGGCGGGATGCGCGGAGCGACTCATGACTGTGGAGTTCCCCTCAAAATCGTTCAGAGGTGTTCGGGAGCGGAGATGCCGAGCAGACGCAGGCCGTTGGCGAGCACCGTCCCGCCGGCCTCGGCAAGGGCCAGCCGGGCGCGGTGCACGGCCAAGGGTTTCTGCTCCCCGACGGGCAGCGGCGGAAAGAGGTCATGCCACCGGAAGAACGCGTCCGCCGTCGCCTCCAGATGGCGCACCACCCGGTCCGGCGCCCGCAGCCGCGCGGCGACTTCGATGACGGAGGGGAAGGTGGCGAGAAGGGTCTCCAGAGCATGGAGGCTCTGGAGGGAGTGGGCGGGGGGCGCGGGGTGCTGCGACATGGGCTGACCAGTTGGGGCGGACCGCTCCCCGGGCGAAGACGAGGAGCCGCCATCCGTCAGCGGACGCCCCACCTCCCCCGGCTCGCTCACAAACCCCAGCTCACCCGCGTTCCGCACCAGCGCCCGCACCCGCGCGTACGCATACTGCACCCGGAACCGCGGATTGCTCTCCCGCTGCACGGGCCGCTCGGGCACCCGCACCGGATCATGCGCGGCCGGCCGCAACAGGATCCAGCGTGCCTCGTCGGAGCCGAGGCGGGCGATGAGTGCGGCGAGGTCGTACGGAACGGGCGCGAGCGCCGGGTGGCCTCCGCCCCGGCGCCCACCGGGCCCGGCCGCCGCGTCGATCCGCGCCAGCACCTCGTCGATCACGGCCTCACGGGCGCCGCCCGCCGCGGAACCGTCCACCGGACCGAAGGCATCAGGGTCTTGCCCCGCCCTCGACCCGCCGTAGCCGTCCCCCTGCGCCAGCACCTCCCGTACGAGCGCGACCTGCGCCCCGTCCCCCAGGGTGAAGTTCAAAAAACCCGGCCCGGCGATCTCGACGCGGGCGATCCCGGCGCTCCCGACCAGCCGCTTCCGCAGAATCTCGGCGACCTCCCGGGCCGGCCGCCCCGCCGGTCCCGCGAGTTGCAGCGCGACATGGGAGGCGTAGTCCCCACACCCGGGCCGCGGCGGCGGCTGCACCACGATCCGCGCCGGCACAGGCACGGAGAGCTCCTGCTCCTCCACTGCACCACGCACGGAGCGCAGGACGGTGCGGGAGAGCTCAGCGGGGGTCACAGGACAAGCGTATGGGAGACCAGGGGCATCCACGCGACCCGGTTTCGCCCTGTGGACACTCCGCCCGCGGATCCGGGGCGGGTCCGGGACTCACCTGAGCGCGGCATCGGGGCGACGGGCTTCCGGCGTGCCCGCGCACAGCACCGGGGCTCGCCTACTCCCCACCCGCATCCACCATGCCGACCCCACCGGACGTCGCGACCCCGCCGGACGGAGCGCCACGCTCCGCCGCGCCCCCGCCCCCGTCGCTCTCCCCGTCCTCTTCCTCGGCCCCACCCGCGGCCCCACGCTGCCGCTGGCGCGCCTCGCGCACCAGCATCCCCACGGTCCGCACCAGCTCCGTCGGCTCGAACGGCTTCGCGAGAAAGGCGTCCACGCCCACCGTCTCGCCGTTGTCCACCTCGCCCTGCGTGCAGGCGCTGACGATGGCGATCGGGATGTCCCACGTCCGCGGATCGGACCGCAACCGCGCCGCGGTGTGCAGTCCGTTGAGCCGTGGCATCACCACATCGAGGGTCACGACATCAGGTCTCACGTGGTGCACCACGTCCAGACATTCGGCACCATCAGCCGCGGTCACGACCTCGAAGCCCTCCAGCTCGAGATTGACCCTGATCAACTGCCGGATCACCTTGTTGTCGTCGACAACGAGGATCCGACCGGACAAGCCAGGCACACCTTGAGACTAGGACCCCGCCTGTGACTGCGTCCCGGTTTTCCCCACTTCCGCCCCCGTGTGAGGGACCTTTCCCCGACCCTCACCGCCGCGCCCCTCACATGCGCTAGAGACCCGGCCACCGCCGCCGCGCCCCCTCCCCCACCTCCCACGAAACCTGTTCATGAACACCCCATCAGAGCTGGTAGGGTTCTACCCGTCGCCACGAGAACACAGGCGGCAACGCCCCCGTAGCTCAGGGGATAGAGCAACGGCCTCCGGAGCCGTGTGCGCAGGTTCGAATCCTGCCGGGGGCACTCCAGCCAGACAGCGTGATCAATCCGCTGGACTGCTGAAGTGCCAGACTTCGAGAGCCGGACCCAGTTCCACTGGGTCCGGCTCTTTGTTGTGCGCTGCCGCTGCTCGCGTAGGGGTCTGTAGGGGCGTCGGCCGGGGCTCGGCCGGCCGTCGCGGGCCGTCTCTCAGCGGCGGCCCGACGGGCTGAACCGGACCGCGGTCTGCCACGCCTTGTCGCCCCTTCGGGCCGGGCAGGCGCGGTGGTAGCAGCGCCAGTACCAGGTCCCGTTGCCGCGGCGGCGCAGGTCCACCTCGTCGCCGTGGCAGGCCCCGCAGCTGGGCGGCCGGGCGAAGTCCTCCGCGTGCTCATGGGTGAGGATCTTGCGTGCGAAGTGGCCGCCCTTGATGGTGAGCATGACCTCGCGCGAGCGGCTCTGGGAAAGGGAGTTGAGGCTGCCGAGCAATACCGTGCGTTCGTCGATGACGACGATCTTCTGGTGCATGACGTTGACGGGGACGACGGTCGGCACCACCGCGCGCAGCCGTTTGACCAGGTCGGCCTGCTTCTTCTGGCCCGTGTCGTAGGGGTCTCGGACGAAGACCGTCACCCGGACTCCGCGTCGTACGGCCTCGCCGAGTACCGGGAGCAGACCGGTCAGCCGTTTCGCCGTCCACGGGGACCAGATCCACAGGGACGTCGTGGCCTCGGCGAGGCGGGCGGCGAAGGTCTCGTAGAAGGAGATCTCGTCGTCGATGTCGGAGATCTGGACGTGCCGGGAGAGGACGTCGGCGAGGCGGGCGCCGAACTGGCCGAGTCCGGGGTCGAGGTGACCGCCCGGCGCGATGAGCTGGGTGGCGGGGACCGAGCGGGCGCGCTGGGCGCGGATGAGCGTGGCCAGTTTGCCCAGGGCGGTGTCCTCGCCTGCCGCGAGGATGCGGCCGCGGCTTCCGAGTACGTACAGCCTGGTCTGTACGCGGGTGACGGCGACGTTGAAGAGGCGTACGCCGTTGCGGGCCCACGAGGTCGCTTCGGGGCCGCGGGAGGCATGGGCCATCCAGAGGCCGTCGCCGTAGTCGTCCTCCACGGTGTCGAAGACGGCCACCGGGAACTCGCGGCCCTGGAAGCGGTGGGCGGTGCCGACCTCGGCGAGCTGACCGCCGCTGCCCTCGGTGTCCCGCAGCGCCTCCAGGGTGGCTTCCGCCTGTACGGGGTACGGCGTGACGACGCCGGCCGACTCGCCCTCCTCACGGTGCAGGTCGATCAGGGCGCGGGCGAGCAGCGGTCCGGCCGGCCACCAGCCCTTGCGGCGGCCGGTGAGGTGGGCCCGGGCCAGGCTCTGGAGCCCGTCGGTGTCGATGATCACCACCTCGGGGTCGCCCGGCTCACGCAGCGCGGCCCGACGCCGCACCCCCGGGCCCGGCTTCAGCACCCCGTCGTACGCGAGGGTGTTCGCCAGGCCCATGACGTCCGGGCCGAAGCGGTGCTGGACGTCCAGCACGACACAGCCCGGGTGGTGCACGGCCGCCGCGGGCGACTCGATACCGAAGTGCTCGAAGACCTCGCGGAGCACCCATCGGGCGACATCGGGCCGCTTCTTGCCGTCCAGGGCGGGGAGTACGGGGCCGAGCTGCATGAAGTCCCCGAGCAGTACGGCCGTGGTCCTCGCCTTGCCCACGGCGAGGAGGACCTCGGGCAAGGTGGCCGCGCCGGCCTCGTCGACGAGGCCGACGTCGTACTCCCCCTCGAAGACCGCCTTGTTGGTCCGGAACCGCGCGAGCGTGGTGGCCACCACGCTCGCCCCCCGGATGATCTCGCCCTGGGCATCGCGCGAGAGCTTGTCGTACTGCTCCTGTAGCTCGCGGTGGCGGCGTTCGAGAGCGGGACGCTGCTGCTCGTCCTGGGCGACCTGGGGCCTCGCCGCTGCTGCCAGCGCATGGCGTCGAGGGTGGCCGAGCCGGTCGGCCTCCGCGACGCGCGCCTCGGCCGCCTTCGCCAGGCCGATCTCCTTGCCGAGGGGGACGAGCAGGGCGCTCGCGGCGTTCGCCGCCCGTCCGGCCTTCCGGAGCTCTCCCTCCACGGAGCACAGGGTTTCCTGCCTGAGCGCGATCTCCTGCCTGCTGAAGGGGATCCGGGCGCGAAGGCCGGCGAGGCGCCGCGCGAGCTTCTCCTGGCCGCGGTCGCGTACGGCGCGGGCGTCCGCCGCCCGCTTCTCGGCTTTCCCGGCCTCCTCGCGCGCCGCCTCGAGCCGGGAACGTGCCGCCTCCCTGTCGTGCTTGGCCCGGCGTTTCGCCCATCCCTTGAGCTGGTCGAGGTCGTCGAGCCGTCGCTCCGCCTTGCCGCGTTCGGCCTCGGCGAGCAGCGCCTTCGTCTCCACTTCGGTTACTGCGTCGTGCAGTTCCGCGGCGAGGGCCTGCTCCTTGTCGTACGTCGCCCAGTCGGCCTGCGCCTGCTCGGTCGCGGCGAGGTTCTGCGCGGCGGCCGCATACTCCTGTTCCAGGCGGGCGGACCGCTCCTCCGCCTCCCGCGCCGAGCGGTGGGATCGTTCGAGCGTGTGCGTCAGGGCGGCGGAGGTGCGGGCGGGATCGTCGAGGCGGGTGCGGTCGGCCGCGTACGCCACCGCGTCGGAATCCGTGAGGCTCCCTTCCAGTTCCGCTAGATGTCGCGCTCGTTCCCGGGCCGCCAGGAGCTGCGCGGCGACCGCCCGGCGCTGTGCATCGGTGTCGGCGAGCCGCTCACGCACCATGAGGGTCAGGCAGACGTGGCGGTCCTCCGCGATCTCGCGCAGGTGGGGCGGGCCCACCCGGACGATCTGGCCATCGGTGTGCCGGCGTTCCTTCACCACGCCCCACAGAGCGTTGTCCACAGCGATGTTGGTCGCCGAGACCAGCAGGATCCGCTTGCCCCGTGCGACCAGGTCACCGATGGCCCGTTTCAGTACCGTCGTCTTGCCTGTGCCGGGCGGGCCCCACACCAGCCACAGGCCTTCGCCGGTACAGGCGCGGTACGCGAGGCCCTGGGCCGGCATGAGGACGTCGCCCGGCACACCGGTCGGTGCCAGCCGTCCCGCCCCCGCCTCGCCGCGCGCCATGAGGTGCGCCAGCGGGGCTTCGGTGAGCCCGGCCATGCCCTCGCGCAGCGCCTTCACCAGGAAGCCTGTGGGCTGCGGCTTCATCCACAGATGAGGGTCGGGGGGATCCGCGAACTCGGCCACGCGCACCCGCAACGCCGTACCGTCCTTGAACACGTCGAGCACGGCGTGGCCCGCGTCGACGCCGTTCTCCTCCGCTCCGGCCAGCCGCAGTCCGTCGCCGTGGAGCTGGTCCGTCCCGGCGTCGGAGCCACGGACGTCGATGACGAATTCCCCGGGCGTCCGGCCCCGTACCGCCCGGCCCAGCGGGCGCCAGCGTGGCTCCCGCGCCGGTACGCCCTCATGCGCCACCCAGGCGTCGAGTGCCGAGACGACTTCTTCCTGCCAGCCCACTGTCCCCCGCTACGACGGCGTCGCCCAGATCTTGATCCCGTCCTACCAGCGGAGCCGAGCGGCCACTACACCCGTTCTCGCCAAGGTCGGCGCATTCCGCCCGCATCACCGGCCGGGCTCCCCGCAGGCATCGCCCGCCGGCCCGCGGCACGGTCCGGGAGCGCGGCCCGACACAGAAGACCGGGCATCCGGGCCCATCGGCCAAATGCCCGGTCAGCGGGGGTGTGGAGCAGGGGTTGTGGTCAGTTGTCCAGCCGGACCGGCAGGGATTCGATTCCGTAGACGATCGAGAGTTTGCGGAATTCCAGGTCCTCCGGTTTGGCGGCGAGGCGCATGTTCGGGAAGCGGCGTGCCAGGGCGGGGTAGGCGGCGCGGAGTTCCATGCGGGCGAGTTCCGCGCCTACGCAGCGGTGGATTCCGTAGCCGAAAGCGAGGTGGGAGGGGACGTTGCGGGTGGGGTCGAACTGTTCCATTTCCGGGCCCAGTTTGCCGTCCCGGTCCGCACCGCTCAGTGAGCACAGCACCACATCTCCGGAGGCGATCTGGACGCCGCCGATTTCCAGGTCCTCGCGGGCGAAGCGCGGGAAAGCGACCTGCACGACGGTCAAGTAGCGGAGGAGTTCCTCGACATAGCCGTCGACGGCGTCGTCACCGTCCTGGAGGGCCGCGAAGTGCTTGGGGTCCTGGAGGAGGACGAGGGCGCCGAGGGCCAGCATGCTCGCGGTGGTTTCGAAACCGCCGGTGAGGACGCCGTCGGCGAGGCCCGCCAGCTCTTCGTCGCTGACCGAGTCGCCGTGTTCCTTCACGATCATGCCGAGCAAGCCGTCGCCCGGGTTTTCGCGCTGCTTCTTGACGATGTCCCGGAAATAGGAAAGCGATTCGGATATGGCGCCGAAGGAGGCGTTTGCACCACTGAAAAGGTCGAAGCGGGCGGCACTGAGCCGCTCGAAGTCGGCGCGGTCCTCGTAGGGGACGCCAAGGAGTTCGCAAATGACGAGGGAGGGGATGGGGAGGGCGAAGGCGTGGACGATGTCGACCGGGTCGCCGTCTTTGCCCGCCTTTTCCATGGCGTCGAGACGTTCCTCGACGATCTCGTGGATGCGGGGGGTGAGCCGCCCGAGACGCCGCATGGTGAATTCGGGCGTCAGCAGCCGACGGAGGCGGGTGTGCACGGGCGGGTCGGCGAATCCGAGTCCACCGGGGTTCTGTTCGGCACCGGCACCGGCCTTGCCGACGAGGTTGGTGAAGTCCGAACTGAAGGCATTGGCCTTTCCCAGCACCGCCTTGACCTCGTCGTAGCCGGTGACCAGCCAGACGTTGGCGGCTATCGGCACGGGGAGCTTGCTGACGGGCTCCCGCTCCCTGACGGCGGCCAGATCACCCACAGGGTTGAGCCCCTCGCGCCGCAGCGGCATCAGGACGGACTCGGGCAAGAAAGACATTCGAGACAGGTCGAAGCCCTTCTTCTGAGTTCTCGCCAGATACATACGGCCGGCCCAGGCGATGATCCGGGAACGGAGAGTCGTCATGACGCTAATACTGCCTTTCGTCGAGGGGGTCGGTCATCCGCGCTCCGCGGCCCAAGTCGGCCGGGACGGCACGGAACCTCCACTCGGCGTGCACGGGTGTGATGTACGCCATAGCCCCTCGCTTACGGTGGTCATGGCACAGGTCCATGCCATCGACCGATGTCTTCGGTCGTCCGCACCAGCGTGACGAGCTCGGCCTCGGCCTTCTTCTTCTATTCGGTCTGGACGAGTTTACAAAGTGCCATTGGGCGCGTTCACAGAACAACCCGGATCGACCCTGAGCGGCCCCTGGGGCGCCCCTGATTCTTCCCTTAGACATGGCCGTCGCCGCGGGCGCCCGTCACCCCGCATCGCCCCGGACCGCCCCGCGCCACCCCGCACTTCCCTGTACGCCGCCCTGCCGTTGCGGAAGGCGCGGGCGCGTGGGTCGGAGGAGCCCCGGCGAGCCCGAGGGAGCGAGGGGCGCAGCCGGGCGGACGGGCCGATGGGGCGGCGGGGCGACGGGGTGGCGTGTC
Source organism: Streptomyces sp. MCA2 (assembly GCF_023544705.1). Classification (NCBI taxonomy): domain Bacteria; kingdom Bacillati; phylum Actinomycetota; class Actinomycetes; order Kitasatosporales; family Streptomycetaceae; genus Streptomyces; species Streptomyces sp. MCA2. Next base: position 76,527 of record NZ_JAMJFM010000015.1, on the reverse strand, counting down.
AATGCCGCTTTGCGAGGGGTGAGTTGGGGTGGGGTGGCCCCGGTGCCCCGTAGTGGCCTCCCCTGACCCGGATCGCCGGGAGCCGCCCGCCCGCCGTCGTCACGGATTGTGATGAGTTGCGGACTCTCCGGGGCCTCTCTAGCGTGAGAAGGGAGCGAGACAAGCGGCACGGTGCGGCGCCGGAGAGCGGCGCACGGTTGCGGAAGCCGCACTCGCGGCCGGGGAAGGGTGCGACAGGCACCGCACCGGCGGGGCACAGGCCCCGACCCGTCCGTAGGTGACGCCCGGCACCTCACCCCGCAGGGACTCCCCTGAGACTCACCCCTTCGCAGGAGGAAGCACATGTTTCCGCAGTCGAAGTCCGCCATATTCGGTTCGTTCGCCCTTTGTGTTCTGTCCGGTGTGCTGGCCGGGGCCGTCACGGCCGGCCCCGCCCTGGCCTCCGACGACGGTGGGGGCGAAACCTTCGCCGCACACGAGGCCCGTGTCGTCGCCGAGGAGGGGCTGGTGCTGCGAGCGGGGCCCAGCACCCAGTACCGCGCGATCGGTTCGCAGGAGTACGGGACGGTGGTGGGGATCGTCTGCCGGGTCAAGGGGGAGAGCATCGAGGGCAACCCGGTCTGGTACAAGCTCGGCGATGCCTCGTACGTCTGGTCCTCGGCGCGGGACATCGTGAACGACGGGGAGGAGCCCCGCTGGTGCTGAGGCGGGCCGTACGAGCCCGCGGAGGCCCGCCACGGGGGCTCGTACGCCGCGCCTCGGGCCCCCGCGCCAAGCCCCTCGCGCCTCAGCCCGTCGCGAACTTGGCGACGTACTCGTCGAAGGGCTCGATGCCCGCCGCCACCCGCATGTCGTCCATGCGCGCGGGGTCTTCACACGGCCACGGCACCGGAGAACCCTCCTTGATGCCGGCGATCTGTGTGCCATAGATCTGCTTGCGGCCCTCGTTGACCAGCGTCCGGTCGCGCAGGAAGGCCAGCTCGCGCGGAGCGGCCGAGCCTGCCGCCACCGCCTGTTCCATGAGCCGGAGGGCACGCCGCTGCACATCGAGCTGCCGGTCGGCGTGCTGCGCGATCAGCCATGCGCCGCGTGCGGCGTCCTCGCCGACGAGCTCCGCCGTCGGCCAGCCGTACTCGTCCATGATCTGGTGCAGCCGGTCGCCGTGCTGGGCGGTGAGGCGGCGCCAGGCCAATTGTTCCGCGGGGTTCTCGCTGTTCGCACCGGGGGAGGTCTTCTGGTCCGCCTGAGCCATGCGGATGAGTTCCGCCGCTAATGCCGCCGTGCCGTTGTTGTGCGTCACTTTCGCTCCATGGTCTGCGCCGGTTCGGACTCCTCACGCTAGGGGCTCTTCGCGCCACGAAGATCATTCCGAAGAACGGTGACAGGCGGGGCCGTGAGCGGCGATACTGGATCTACGCCGAAAAGAATGCCGAGAGAATGCGGCGCGGCGCGGCGACTCGGCCCGCAGCCCGCCGGTGGCGTCCTCACAGGACTTTGCGCGTACGGGATACGCCCCCCGACGCCCCGAACGTCGTATCCGACATAACGGAAATACCGGCTGCCGCTTGCTACGTTGCCAGGCATGACGGCAATGGCAAGGGCGACGGTCGCCGCGCGCCCGGCGGACACTCCCCCACCCTTGCCGCCACTGCCCAAGCGACGGGGCGTCGAACTGGCCCTCCTCGTAGGTGCCGTCTTCATCAGCGTCTGCGGGTATGTCGTCGTGGGGCTGGCCCGATGGCATGCCCTGCCGGGTGGTGCGATCCGCTACGGCGCCGGGCTCGGCGGGCTGGCGCTGCTCGCGCACCTCGCCGTGCGCTTCCGCGCCCCGTACGCCGATCCGCTGCTGCTGCCCACGGCGGTGCTGCTCAACGGGCTCGGGCTGGTGCTGATCTTCCGGCTCGACCAGGACACCCCCGCCGACCACGCCGCACCCACCCAGCTGCTGTGGTCGACCGTCGGCGTCGCGCTGTTCACCGCGGTTGTGGTGCTGCTGCGCGACCACCGCATGCTCCAGCGGTACGCCTATGTCTGTGCGGCCCTCGCGCTGGTGCTGATGGCGGCGCCGATTCTCTTTCCCGCCGTCAACGGGGCGAAGATCTGGATCCGTTTCGCCGGCTTCTCGCTTCAGCCGGGCGAGTTCGCCAAGGTTCTGATCACCGTCTTCTTCGCGGGCTACCTGGCCGCGAACCGCGCCGCGCTGGCGCACACCGGGCGCCGGATGTGGCGGCTACGGCTGCCGACCGGCCGGGTGCTCGGGCCGATCGTCGCGGTCTGGCTGATCAGCGTCGCCGTGCTGGTGCTCGAACGCGATCTGGGCACCTCGCTGCTCTTCTTCGGGATCTTCGTCGTCCTGTTGTACGTGGCCACCGGGCGGACCGGCTGGCTCGCGATCGGGCTGGTCCTGGCGGGCATCGGAGCGGTTGCCGTCGGCACGCTGGAGCCGCATGTGCACAGCCGGGTCGAGGACTGGCAGCATCCGTTCGCCGGCATCGCGGCGGGCAAGGGGCCCGGTCAGCTCGCCCAGTCGCTGTTCGCGTTCGCCGCCGGCGGGATGTTCGGCACCGGCCTCGGCCAGGGCCACTCGTATCTGATCGGCTTCGCCATGAAGTCCGACTTCATCCTGGCGACCTACGGCGAGGAGCTGGGGCTGGCCGGGCTGACCGCCCTGTTTCTGCTGTACGCACTGCTGGTGGCCTGTGGCTATCGTGCCGCGGTCGCGTTGCGGGACCCGTTCGGCAGTCTGCTGGCCGTGGGCCTCGCGGCGCTGCCCGCCCTCCAGGTCTTTGTGATCGCGGGCGGGGTGATGGGGCTGATTCCGCTGACGGGGATGGCGATGCCGTTTCTCGCGCAGGGCGGTTCCTCCGTCGTCACGAACTGGATCATCGTCGCGCTGCTGCTGCGGATCAGTAACCGGGCGCGGATGCCACGGCCGGAGGGCGGCAATACGGAGGGGAGCGGTACGGAGGGGAGTGCCGGTCCGGGCCACCGTGCGCACGGCACCGGGGGCAGTCCGGCGCACGCTGCCGGGGGCGGTGCCGCCGGCGACGGCAGGAGCAGTGCGGCGGATCTTCCCGCACATGGCACCGGGCTGGGGGCAGGGAGCTGGGTGGTCGGCTTCATGAAGCCGGCCCCGCCCCAGGCGCCCGATACGCCCGATACGCAGGGCAGGCCACGGGCGCAGAACGCGTCGGCCCAGGCGCAGACCCACCCCCCGGGGGCCCCGCCGACGGCCCCCGCCGATGACGCCCCCGCCCCGGAGGCCGGCCGTTGATCCGCTGCATTCGGCTGACCGCCGCCTTCTCCTTCCTTCTCCTGCTGGCGCTGCTGGTCAACGCCGCCCGGGTGCAGGTCTTCGAGGCGGAGGACTACGGCGCCAGTCCGGCCAACCGCCGGGGGCCGATCGTCCGTTACGCACAGCCGCGCGGTGCCGTGCTCGTGGCGGGCCGCCCGGTCACCGGCTCCCGGGACAGCGGGGGACGGCTGCGCTACGAGCGCACGTACACCGAGGGACCGCTGTATGCGCCGGTCACCGGCTACTCCTCGCAGACCTACGGGACCTCCCTGCTGGAGAGCGCCGAGGACGGCATCCTCTCCGGCGCCGACGACCGGCTCGCCACCTTCCCCTGGTGGGACCGGCTGACCCGCGCCCACCGGCGGGGCGGCAGCGTCCACACCACCATCAGCCCCCGGATGCAGCGCGCCGCGTTCGACGGGCTGGGCGACAAGAAGGGCGCGGTGGCCGCGATCGAGCCGCGTACGGGGCGGATCCTGGCGCTGGTCAGCACGCCCTCGTACGACCCGGGTGAGCTGTCCGGCAACGGCGCCGCGGTCGGCGCGGCCTGGCACCGGCTGAACGGCGCCGAGCGGCAGCCGATGCTCAACCGGGCCCTGCGGCAGACCTATCCGCCGGGCTCCACCTTCAAGGTCGTCACCGCGGCGGCCGCGCTGGAGAGCGGCAAGGTCACGGATATCGAGGCCCCCACGGACTCGCCCGACCCCTACCTCCTGCCCGGCACCGACACCCTGCTCGGCAATGCCGCGAAGGGCTGCGAGGACGCGCCGCTCAAGGACGCCTTCCGGGCCTCGTGCAACACCGTCTTCGCGCGGCTGGGCGCCGGGATCGGGCTCGACGGCATGGCCGATACGGCCCGGAGGTTCGGCTTCAACGACCGTCGGCTGCGCATCCCCTCGCCCGTCGCGCCGAGCAACTTCGATACCCGGATGGACGTCTCACAGGTCGCGCTGTCCGCCATCGGGCAGTACGACACCGCCGCCACACCGCTCCAGATGGCGATGGTCGCGGCGGTGGTCGCCAACGACGGCCGGCTGACCGCGCCGTCGCTCGTGGACAAGGAGACCGATGCCCGGGGGGTGATGGTCGCGGGCGGTCCGCACCGCCCCACGCGCGAGGTAACCGGTCCCGGTACGGCCCAGCGGCTCCAGGAGATGATGGTCGACGTCGTCGAGCACGGCAGCGGGCAGCACGCCGCGATCAAGGGTGTCACGGTCGGCGGCAAGACCGGCACCGCGCAGCACGGGGTGCACAACGAGGGCACGCCGTATGCCTGGTTCATCTCCTGGGCCAGGGCGAAGGACAGTTATGAGCCGGCCGTGGCGGTGGCCGTGGTGGTCGAGGACGCGGCGGCCGACCGTGCGGACATCAGCGGTGGCGGGAGTGCGGCGCCGATCGCGCGGGCGGTGATGGCGGCGGCGCTGGGCTGAGCTCTTGGCCCCGGGTCCGGGCGTGGGGTCACAATGGCCGTATGGCTGATGCGATCCCGTCCATGGAACCTGCTCCGCCCCCGTTGTTGTCCCTGGCCGAGGTGGAGGCGCTGGCCCGGCGCGCGCACTCGGGGCAGACCGACAAGGCGGGCCGCCCGTATGCCGAGCATCTGGCCGCGGTCGCGGCGGGGGTGCGCGAGCGGGGCGGCAGTGACGAGCAGATTGCCGCGGCCTGGCTGCACGACGCGGTCGAGGACGGGGCGCTGAGCCGGGAGTGGCTGGCGGGTGCGGCGCTGAGCGAGGCGGCCAAGGCGATGATCCTGGCGGTCACCAAGCGGGCGGACGAACCGGTCGAGGAGTACACGGCGCGCATCCTGGCCACGCCCGGGGCGCTGCTGGTCAAGGAGTCCGATCTCGCGCACAACGCCGATCCGGAGCGGCTGGCCGTACTGGATGTGCCGACGCGGGAGCGGCTGACGGCGAAGTACGCGCGGGTGCGGGCGCTGTTGGGGCTGGCCGCGCCGTAACGGCCGCGGGGCCCCGGCCCGTCGGCGCCCCGCCCCCAGGGTCCGCACACCGGACACCTCCGCAGAAAGGTGTCGTACACACCTACTGTGCGGCGATGAGCGCTACGCAGCCTTCGCAGCCCTGGGAGCCCTCGCCGTCCGTGCCCCCTCCCGCGCGAACCGCACCGCAGCCGGCCCCCGAAACGACCGGCGTGATCGCCGCCCTGGAGGGCGTCGGCATCCGCCGGTACACCACCGGCCAGGTCATCCTCGACGCCGTCGACTGGAGCGTACGGTCCGGTGAGCACTGGGCGCTGCTCGGTGCGAACGGCGCCGGCAAGACCACCATCCTGCGTCTCGTCGGGGCGCTGATGTTCCCCACCGTCGGCACCGTCGAGGTGCTCGGCCACCGGCTCGGATCGGTGGACGTCCGCAAGCTGCGCGCCGTCATCGGTCTGGTCTCCGGCGCGCAGAAGGTGCCGCAGGACGCGACGGGCCACACGGTCGTCCTGACCGGCGCGACCGGCACCGTGCAGCCGCTGTGGCGCAAGTACCACGAGGCGGCCCGTGAGCGGGCCCATGAGCTGCTCGCCGAGCTGGACTGCAAGGAGCTGGCGGAGCGGCCGTTCGGGGTGTGTTCGGGCGGCCAGCGGGCCCGGATCCTGATCGCCCGCGCGCTGATGGCCGATCCCCGGCTGCTGCTGCTCGACGAGCCGTTCAACGCGCTCGATCTGCCCTCCCGGGAGGATCTGATCGATGCGCTGCACCGGCTGGCCCTGGACCGCCCGGAGTTGGCGACCGTGACGGTCACCCACCATCTGGAGGAGCTGTCCCCGTCCATCGGCCACGCCCTGCTGCTGCGCGACGGCCGGGTGCAGGCGCGCGGCCCGGTGGACGAGGTGCTCACCGGAGAGCGGATGACCGCCTGTTTCGGCCGCCCCATCGAGGTGTCCCGGCACGAGGGACGGTGGCTGGCCCGGTCCGGCAGGCGGTAGCTTCCGGGGCCTGGTCCGGCAGGCGGTGGCTCCCAGAACCCGGCTTGCTCCTCGGGGCGTCCTGCGTCCGCCGCCGAGGCCGCGGCGGACGCCCGCTACGCCTCCCCGACGGCGTCCCGCACTCCATCCAGGAACCGCCGGATCGCCGCCTGTTCCCCGGCCTCGAAGGTGGCCAGCAGGGCGATCGTGCGGTCGATCAGCGGGCCGAAGAACGCCTGCCCCAGGGCGACCGCACGCGCGTCGACCTCCAGCAGGACACGGCGCCGGTCGCGGGTGTCGCGGACCCGCCGGATCAGGCCGAGCCGCTCCAGACGGTCGACGAGTGCCGTGGTGCCGGCGGAGTTCAGGCCCAGCCGCTCACCGAGCCGGCCGGGGGTCGACTCGTCGCCGGCGCGGGCCGCGTCCAGCAGGCTGATCAGGGCCCGGAGGTCGGTGGGATGCAGGCCGTTGCGGCCCGCGAACCGCGCACCCGCGAGGTCGAGTCGCAAGGTCACCTCACGCAGCAGATGGACCAGGTCCATCCCCTCCGGTTCGCTCGTTTCCTGCCGATCCGCCATGCGCCGTCGCCTCTCTCCGGGATTCCCTGTCCGGGCTCGGGAAGTTCCTTCCCGGACTCCCGCTCTTTCCCGGACACCCGCATTATTACCTCGCTGAGCGAGATACTTGCCGAACGAGCTGTGGTGACCGTGCCTCGCTCGCCGCCCGTTCCCGTTCCCGTTCCGGAGGTGCACCATGACAGCAGACTTTTCTCCGCACCCTCCCGGGTCCGGCCCCACCGCCGCCTTTCGTGACGCCTATGAGCGGGCCATGGCGCTGTGGCCGGTTCCGGTGGAACGGCTCGATCTGGCCTCGGAGTTCGGCAGCACCCGGGTCACCGTCTGCGGCCCTGCCGACGCCCCGCCGCTGGTACTGCTGCACGGCGGAGGCGCGACCTCGGCCATCTGGTACGCCCATGTCGCCGCGCTCGCCCGTGCGCACCGGGTCCATGCCGTGGACCAGATCGGCGCGCCGGGGCTCAGCGTGCACGCCGGGCGTCCGCTGCGGCGGCCGGAGGATCTGTTCGCCTGGCTCGACGGCGTGCTCGGCGGGCTCGGCCTGGAGTCGGCCACGCTGCTCGGGCACTCGTACGGCGGCTGGCTCGCACTGAGTTACGCGGTGCATGCCGCCGGCGGGAGCGCCCGCCCCTCCGGACGGCCGTGGGTGAGGGTGGAGCGGCTGGTGCTGCTCGATCCGACCCAGTGTTTCGCCGGGTACCGGCCGTCGTACCTGCTGCGTGCGCTGCCGTTGTTCGTACGGCCCGGCGAGCGGAGCACCCGGCGGTTCCTGGCGTGGGAGACGCGGGGTACGCCGCCCGCACCGGAACTGGTGCGGCTGATGGGCCTGGGCGCCGCCGAGTTCCACGCGGCGAAAGTGATCACGGGGCCGCGCCCGGACGTCACGGGGACGGCGGGAGCGGCGGTACCGGCCCTGGTGCTGCTGGCGGAGCACAGCCGGGCGCACGACCTGCCGCGGGTCGCCGCGCGGGCCGCGCGGACGCCGGGCGTACGGATCGGGACCGTGCCGGGCGTCGGCCACCACTCCATGCCGTACAGCCGCACCGACGAGCTCGGCCGCCAGGTGCTCGGCTTCCTGTGTCCATGACCGGGGCCCTCCGGGCGGCGGCGTCCGGCGGCCCGGTGGCCCGCCCCGTCGCTCAGTCCCCGTCGGCGCCCTCCGCGACGGCGGCCGCGACCTCCGCCGTACGGGCCTCCTCCTCGGCCGCGAAGCGCTCCGCGTCGAGCTGTTCGGCGAGCTCCTCGTCCTGGGCCATCAGCAGATCGAGGTTGGAGTCGCCCATCTCGAAGACGCCCATGTCCACATAGGCGCGCTGGAGGCGTTCGCCCCACAGGCCGATGTCCTTCACACAGGGCACGATCCGGCTGAAGAGCAGCTTGCGGAAGAGGTGCAGGAATTCGGAGTTCTCGGTGAATTCGGCGGCTTCGTCGTGCGGTATGCCGAAGTTCTCCAGGACTTCCAGGCCGCGCAGCCGGTCGCGCATCAAATAGCAGCCCTCGATCACGAACTCCTCGCGTTCGCGCAGTTCGGCGTCGGTGAGCTGCTTGTAGTAGTCGCGCAGCGCCATGCGGCCGAAGGCGACATGGCGTGCCTCGTCCTGCATGACGTACGCGAGGATCTGCTTCGGCAACGGCTTGGTGGTGGTGTCGCGGATCATGCCGAAGGCCGCCAGCGCCAGGCCCTCGATCAGCACCTGCATGCCGAGGTACGGCATGTCCCAGCGGGAATCCTTGAGGGTGTCGGAGAGCAGCGCCTGGAGATTGTCGTTGACCGGGTAGAGCATCCCGATCTTCTCCTGGAGGAAGCGGCTGTATATCTCGGCGTGCCGCGCCTCGTCCATGGTCTGGGTGGCGGAGTAGAACTTCGCGTCGAGGTCGGGGACGGATTCGACGATCCGCGCCGCACAGACCATGGCGCCCTGTTCCCCGTGCAGAAACTGGCTGAACTGCCAGGAGGTGTAGTGCTGGCGCAGTTCGCCGCGGTCCTTCTCGGTCATCTTGTCCCAGTACTTGGTGCCGTACAGGGACATGGACTCGTCGGGGGTGCCGAGCGGATCGTGGGGGTCGACCTCCTGACCCCAGTCGATCCGCAGGTTGGCGTCCCACTGCTTGTCCTTGCCCTTCTGGTAGAGGGCCAGCAGCCGGTCGCGTCCGTCGTCGTAGTCCCAGCTGAAGCGTGCCGCACCGGACGCGGGCACCTTCCACACGCGGTCGCCTGGGTCCTGCACATAGAGATCTCGGATCGACACGGACGCCTCCTCGGCTCGCCAAACGCCTTGTCATGGGCGGTCGTTGGCAGGCTCACACGCTTCTTACCGACGGGTCAATAAGTCGTGCACAGGGGATTGACGTCCTTGCTGACACGCAGTCTCATAAGAGATGACCGCGGGCAGGCCCTGACCACGAGCGAGGTAGCCACAGCCATGACGAGCGCGCCCACCGCAATGACCGTGCCGGACACCGAAGTCCTGCGGGACGCCCTCGGTCTGCTCAAGGACCGGGAACAGGTCGCCGAGCGGTTGCTCGACTCCTCCGCCAAGCACTCCTTCGACCCCGACACCGAACTCGACTGGGACGCGCCCCTCGAAGAGGGCAAGTGGTTCTGGCCGCCGGAGCTGGTCTCGCTCTACGACACCCCGCTGTGGCGGAAGATGTCGACGGAGCAGCAGCAGGACCTCTCCCGCCACGAGGCCGCCTCGCTCGCCTCGCTGGGCATCTGGTTCGAGATCATCCTGATGCAGCTGCTCGTACGGCACATCTACGACAAGCCGGTGACCAGCGCGCACGTCCGCTACGCGCTCACCGAGATAGCCGACGAGTGCCGGCACTCCAAGATGTTCGCGCGCATGATCCAGAAGGGCGGCGCACCGGCGTACCCGGTCTCCCGGCTCAACCACAACCTCGCCCGCGTCCTCAAGACCATCTCCACCACTCCGGGTTCGTTCGCCTGCACCCTGCTCGGCGAGGAGATCCTCGACTGGATGCAGCGGCTGACGTTCCCGGACGAGCGGGTGCAGACGATCGTGCGCGGAGTGACCCGCATCCACGTCGTCGAGGAGGCCCGGCATGTGCGCTACGCCCGCGAGGAGCTGCGCCGCCAGATGGTCACCGCGCCGCGCTGGGAGCAGGAGCTGACCCGTATCAGCTCCGGCGAAGCGGCCCGGGTCTTCTCCGTCGCCTTCGTCAATCCGGACGTCTACGCCCATGTGGGCCTGGACAGGCGCGAGGCCGTCGCCCAGGTCAAGGCCAGCGGCCACCGCCGCGAGGTGATGCAGTCCGGCGCCCGGAAGCTGACCGACTTCCTGGACGAGATCGGCGTACTGCGCGGGATGGGCCGCAGGTTGTGGCGCAGCTCGGGACTGCTGGCCTGAAGCCCCCGGCACGGATCCCCTACGCCCCGAGCACCTGTGCGAGGCGGAACCCGGGGCGGTTACGCTGCTGTTCATGAACGGCAGCGGCACCGCCCCAGCAGTACCCCGACCCGCCTACCGCAGGCTGAGCGTCGAGCAGCGCCGCAGCCAACTCCTGACCGCCGCGCTGAACCTGTTCGCCCACCGCGCGCCCGAGGACGTCTCCCTGGACGATGTCGCCCTCGCCGCCGGGGTCTCGCGGCCGCTGGTCTACCGCTACTTCCCCGGCGGCAAGCAGCAGTTGTACGAGGCCGCGCTGCGCAGCGCGGCCGACGTCCTGGAGCGCTGCTTCGCCGAGCCGGAGACCGGACCGCTCACCCGGCGGCTGTCGCGCGCACTGGACCGCTATCTGGCCTTCGTCGACGAGCACGACGCGGGGTTCAGCGCGCTGCTCCAGGGCGGCAGCGTCGTGGAGACCACCCGTACGTCCGCGATCGTGGACGAGGTGCGGCGCGCCGCGGCCGACCAGATCCTGCGGCATCTGGGCGAGCCGGAGCCGGGCCTGCGGCTGCGGATGACCGTCCGCATGTGGATCACCGCCGTCGAGGCCGCCTCGCTGATCTGGCTCGACGAGGACAAGCAGCCGGCCCTGGACGAGCTGCGGGACTGGCTGGTCGACCACTTCGTCGCGCTGCTGACCGCCACCGCGGCCACGGACCCGCAGACCGCGCGGGTGACCCGGGCGGCGCTGAAGCTGGAGACCGCCGACGGCCCGGCCGGCGAGCTGGCCCGCCGCATCCTGCCCGTCGTGAGCGACGCCGCGCATCTGCTGTGACCGGCCGCCCGGCCGTGGTGGTGTGACACTGAGGGCGTGAGAAGCGAGAACACCCTCTTCGTCGGCGGCCCGCTGGACGGCCGGGTACTGCCCGTACTGGTCGGCATGACCGGCCAGCCGCCGAAGACGTACGAGGTCCCGGTACCGCACGACGACGACCGGCCGCCGACGGTGCATGTCTACCGGCGCGTCCCCGGACGGGTGGGCCGCCTGGGCCTGCCGAGCGGCTGGAAGTACGAGTACGACCCCGAGGGGAAGACACCGCGCGCCGTCCTCAAGTGGCCCTGGCGCAAGCCCCGTTGACCACCGGAGAGCCGCAGAGACTCACCGGCCGCCACCACATCACCCAATCCCCCACCAGGGACAGCCGCGGCAACCACGTGAGGGGGCGGGCCGTAGGGGGTGGGTTGTGGGGCTTTGCTTCCGAAGGCTCCGAGAAAGAGCAAAGGCGGAGCGCAGCGGAGCGTAAAGCGAAGCAGTCCCGCACCCCACCGCCGGAGGTCCGTCACCGCCACCACGACGAACCACGCGCCGCGGCGGCAGCCCGAAAAAACACCCCTCCCCACCGAAGGTGGGGAGGGGACACCCACGGCGGTGCCACCCGACCACGTGGGGGCAACGGCAACGCCGCAAACGGTTTTCAGCCCGTAAACGACCCCAGATACGCGTTCGTCTTCTCCGGGTCGTAGAAGAAGTTCTCGAAGTCGGACGGGTCGTTGAAGCCGTTGGCGAAGCGGTCGGCGACGGGCTGGAGCTGGCCGGCCGCGCCGATGAGGTTCAGGATGTGCTCCGGCGGCGGCGCCAGCATCGCGTTCGTCCACTTGGTGACGTGCTGGGCGGTGTTCCAGTAGCGGTCGAAGGCGGTCTGCATCCAGTCCGCGTCGAAGGGCTGGTCACCGCGCTCGACGATGGAGGCCAGGTAGGAGGCGGCGCACTTGGAGGCCGAGTTGGAGCCCTGGCCGGTGATCGGGTCGTTGGCGACCACGACATCGGCGACGCCGAGGACCAGACCGCCGGAGGGCAGCCGCCCGATGGGGTTGCGCACGGTGGGGGCGTAGCGGCCGGCCAGCGTGCCGTTGGCGTCGGTCAGTTCGACCTTGGTGGCGCGGGCGTACTCCCAGGGCAGGAACTTCTCCATCAGCTCCAGCGTCAGGGCGAGGTGCTCGTTGGGGTCCTTGACGCCCTGGAAAACGTCCAGCGGACCGCCGGGGATGCCCTCCCAGAAGAGGATGTCGGCGCGGCCGGAGTTGGTGAGGGTCGGCATGACGAACAGCTCGCCGACGCCGGGCACCAGGTTGCAGCGCACCGCATCGAACTCGGGGTGCTCGGGGCGCGGGCCCATGCCGTGCACGTAGGAGACGGCGAGCGCGCGCTGCGGAGCGTCGTACGGGGAACGGGAGGCGTCCCGGCCGAACATCGACACCAGCTCGCCCTTGCCGGCCGAGACCAGCGTCAGGTCGTAGCGGCTCGCGAAGAAGTCCAGGTCGGAGACGGCAACGCCGTGGATGACGAGCTGGCCGCCGCGCTGCGCGAAGGTCTCCATCCAGCCGGCCATCTTCACCCGCTGGTCGACGGACTGGGCGTAGCCGTCCAGCTTGCCGACCCAGTCGATGGCGCGCTGCGAACCCTCGGGCGCCTCGTGGCTGCCGGGCGCGGCGACCGAGACGCCGAGGCCCTCGATGCGCGGGGCCTGGTTCTCCCAGAAGTTGATCTGGAGGTCGCGCTCGTGCTGGAGCGCGGTGTCGAACATGCACTGCGTCGACATGACCCGGCCGGCGCGGATCTCGTCCGCGGTGCGGTTGGACATGAGGGTGACCTCATAGCCCTGGGTCTGGAGGCCGAGGGCGAGCTGGAGACCGGACTGGCCGGCTCCCACGATGAGTATTTTCCGCATGGCGGCACTCTTCTCTGCTACTGCTACTGCTGGTTGTTCGGGGTGAAGTGGGGGGGGCGGGGCAGCCCCTGTGAGGGGTGAGGGGGCGGCCCCTGGGGGCCGGGCCCCCCAACAGGGGCCGGTTACTCGGGCGTGGTCTCCAGGGCGTGGCCGACCAGCGCGAGCAGCGACTCGATCACCGTGACCCGCTTCCGCGCGTCCATGATCACTACGGGCACGTGCGGCGGCACGGTCAGCGCGTCGCGGACGTGCTCGACGGCGAAGGCCTCGGTCCCCTCGAAGTGGTTGACCGCGACGACATACGGCAGCCCGCAGCTCTCGAAGTAGTCCAGTGCCGGGAAACAGTCCTCCAGACGCCGGGTGTCGGCCATCACGATCGCGCCGATCGCCCCGCGCACCAGGTCGTCCCACATGAACCAGAACCGCTGCTGTCCGGGCGTGCCGAACAGGTACAGCACCAGCTCCTGGTCGAGGGTGATCCGCCCGAAGTCCATCGCGACCGTGGTCGTGGTCTTCTCCGGGGTGGCGGTCAGATCGTCCGTGTCCGCGCTGGCCTGTGTCATCACCGCCTCGGTCTGGAGCGGGGTGATCTCCGAGACCGATCCGACGAACGTGGTCTTGCCGACGCCGAAGCCGCCCGCCACCACGATCTTGGTGGCGATCGGCGCCCGCGAACGGTCGGTCTGCCAGCTCTGTAGCCCCGCGTCGGTGGCCGTGGCCACCGGGTCGGACGGGCTCACGGAACCAGGGGGCGCCGTCGGCCCGGCCGATATCGTGTCAGAGCCTGTGAAGTCCACTCAGCACCCTTTCGAGCAGCGCGCGGTCGGGCCGGCCGGAGCCGTGCCCGGTGCCGTAGACGCGAATCTTTCCCTGGTCGGCGAGGTCGCTGAGCAGTACGCGGACCACGCCCAGCGGCATCTTGAGGAGCGCGGAGATCTCCGCGACCGAGCGCATCCGGCGGCACAGTTCGACGATCGCGCGCATCTCCGGCATCACGCGGTCGCCCCAGCCGCCGGACGTCAGCTCACGCCGCTCCTCGGGCGCCTCCAGCGCGGCCACGAACGTCTCGACGAGCAGGACATGGCCGAATCGCGTGCGGCCGCCGGTGAGCGAGTACGGCCGCACGCGCGAGGGTTTCCGGTCCCCGCCGCGTACCGGGAGTTTGCGGGTGCTGCTCATGCCGAAACCTCGCTTCGCCCGCCCTCGCACGCGCGCGACGCGTACCTCTCAAGGGCTCGCTCACTACGTTCGTTCACTGGGCGCTCTCCATCGACTTGCGCAATTCACTGCGGAGTTCGGGGGTGAGGACGTGGCCGGCCCGGCCGACGAACAGCGCCATGTGGTAGGCGATGACGCTCATATCGCAATCCGGAGTGGCATGCACCCCGAGCAGCGAGCCGTCGCTGATCGACATGACGAACAGACTGCCCTCGTCCATCGTGATCATCGTCTGCTTGACCGACCCGCCGTCCATCAGCTTCGCGGCACCGTTGGTGAGGCTGCCGAGCCCGGAGACGATGGTGGCCAGGTCGGCGCTGGAGCCGCGCGGACCGTCACTCCCGCCCGGCCGTGCCGCTTCTTCCGCCTGGTCCGGGTCGGAGGACAGCAGCAGCAGGCCGTCGGAGGAGACCACCGCGACCGAGCGGATGCCGGGCACCTCTTCGACCAGGTTGGTCAGCAGCCAATGCAGATTTTGAGCCTGACTGCTCAGTCCTTGACCGTAAGCAGTGGGCGCTTGCGCCTTCAATCGCGTGCCTCCTCGACAACGTGGCTCTCTCCCGGGGCCCCCGCTCCGTCGGTGTCCGTCTGTGGGATGGTCAGCTCCGCTGTACGTTCCGCGATCTCGGCTTCGACCTCGCGCCGGCCGTCTCGCGCTCCCGACTGAAATCCGCCGAGCCTGCGCCGCAGCGCCTCGGCGTTGGCCGCACCGCTCTTGCGCGGAGCGGCCGGCGCCTCTTGCTGCGCCACGACCTTGGGGGTGCGCTTGGGCAGCCCCATGGAGGTCGTCCGCCGCTCCCCCGCGGACGGGGCGGCGGCGGTCTGTGGGTCGGCCGGTGCCTCGGCCGGGGACGCGTCGGTGGGTGCCGCGTCGGTGGGTGCCGCGTCCGTCCCGGCGTGCGTGTGCGCGTCCGGGCCGATGGCGTACGGGTCGGACGAGGGCGCACCGGCGGGCTCGGGGTCCGGAGCGGCAGGCCGGCCGCTGCCGGCGGGCGCCGGGTCCGCGGCCGGGCGGACGTCGTCCTCGGTCCTGAGGTGCTCGCCGGGGCCGCTGGTGGTGGCGGCGTAGGGGCCGGGCGACTGCGGGCCGTACGGGCTCGGTTCGGACGCGGAGTGCGTGGTGGGGCCGGCCGGCTGCGCGTCGCCCGGTGCCGGGGCGCCGAGGCCGGCCGCGTCGATCGCGCGCTCCGCGGCGGCGACGAGCGGGTCGGCGGCGGGTGCCGGGTCCGCGTCCGGGGTGCCGTCGGGTGCGGGAGCCGGTGCGGCTCCGTTGCCGGCGGGCGGCCCGGCGGGCGCGGGGGTGTCCTGGGCCGGGCCCTGGCCGGTCTCCTGGGCCGGGATCGCGGCGGGGGCGGGGGTGCCGCCCACCGCTGCCGGGTCCCTGCGGGCCGCCCGCGTCGGCAGTGCGTTGGAGTTCGCCTCGGCGACCGAGCCGGGCAGGACCGGGGTGTGCGCCGCGCTCTGGGGCGCACTGGCCGGGGAGCCCGTGGGGGCGGGACGGGTGGGCAGGATCGAGCCGGGCAGCACGATGACGGCGGTGACGCCGCCCTGCTTGGCATCCCGCAGCTGGACCCGGACACCGTGCCGGGCGGCCAGCCGCACCACCACGTACAGCCCCAGCCCCAGCGCCTCGTCGACGGTCTCGGAGAACGAGGCGGCTTCGACGTCCGTCAGCCGCTCGTTGAGCTCGGCCATCCGCTCCGAGGTCATTCCTATGCCCTCGTCCTGGACCGAGAGCATGACCTCGCCGCTCTCCAGCAGCCAGCCGGACAGCTCGACATGGGCGTCCGGCGGCGAGAACGCGGTGGCGTTCTCCAGCAGTTCGGCGACCAGGTGGCTGATGTCGTCGGCGGCGAACCCGGCGACCTGGGAGTGCGGCGGCAGCGACTGGATGCGCACCCGCTCGTAGCGCTCGATCTCGCTGATCGCGGCGCGCATCACGTCCAGCAGCGGTACCGGGCCCTGGTGGTTGGTGCCGTACTGTTCCGCGCCCGCCAGGACGAGGAGGTTCTCGCTGTTGCGGCGCATCCGCGCGGCGAAGTGGTCCAGCTTGAAGAGGGTTTCCAGCCGCTCCGGGTCGTGCTCGCTCTCCTCCAGCGACTCGATGACCCCGAGCTGACGCTCCACGAGGCCGAGGGTGCGCAGCGAGAGATTGACGAACCGGCCGTGCACTCCGGCGTGCAGGGCCGCCAGCCGCTCGGTGAGATCGGCGATCTCCTCCTTGAGCGCCTCGCCCTGCTCCTGGAGCACCTCGCGCTCGGCGACCAGCCGCTGGCGGCCGCCGACCAGCCGCTTGCGCTCGCCCTCCAGTTCGGCGGTGCGCCGCGCCAGCTCACCGACCTGGGTGTGCAGCGCGTTGACGGACTGCACGGCGGTGGCGAATTCGTCGTTGCGGCCCTTGTAGGTGATGGGCTCCTCGTGCGCGGGGTCGGCGGCCAGCCGCCTGGCGCCGATCCGCAGCGCGGCGAGCGGCTGGGTCAGGGAGCGGGCGGCCCAGATGCCGGCGCCGACGGCCAGCAGCAGGCACAGCCCCTCCAGGCCGATGCGGATCTCCAGCTCCGTGACCTCGTCGTCGCGCAGCACGCCGAGGCGCTGGATGTCGGCGGTGGCCATGGCGGATTCGACGCCGCGCATCAGCGAGATGCGGCTGGTGAAGGTCTCCTGGACCCGCTGGCGGTTGAGCCGCAGATCGGTGGCGTCCAGACGGGGCTGGTCGGTCAGCCGGGTCAGATAGCGCTCGGCGGTGTTGACGTCCGCGCCGTTGACGGTGCGGACATAACGGTCCCGGGCGCCCTGGCTCGCGGCCTGCTGGAAGTCGCCCAGCGCGCCCTGTTCGCGCAGACGGGAGACCTGGGCGAGGGCCGTCAGCCGGGGCTGGCTGCCGCCCGCCTTGAGCCCGGCGAGCAGCAGGGCACGGGTGCCGGCGGCCTGTTCGATGGCGCGGCCGAGGGCGGGCAGCGCGCGGGTGTCGGCTCCGGTGGACTCCGCGCGGGCGGGCAGTCCACGGGCGATGTCGTCGCCGATCGCACCGAGTGCCTGGAGTGCCTGGGTGTAGGCGCTATGGATCTGCTCGGCCGATCCGGCCCCGGACAGCGCCTTTTGACGGGTTTGCGGGAGCGTGTCCAGGAGTTTGGCGGCGGCCTTGTACGCGGCGGTGCCGCCCGAGCCGTCCCGGGCCTCGGTGCGCAGCTCGTCGATCTGCCGGTCCACGCGGGCGCGCTGGGCCTTGGAGGCCGTGGCGTCGTCGGCCCGCGCCGCGTTGGTGGCGGCGTTGCCCAGCCCCGCGGCCGTATGGCTGCCGCGTCCCGTGGCGACGTATGCGGTCATACCGTCGCGCTCGTCGGCGAGGGAGTGCGCCAGTGCGATGGCGCGGGCGTTCAGCTCGGCGAGGCCGACCAGTTGCTGGCTGTGGGTGGCGTTGTCGGCCGTGGCCATCAGCCCGGGGGCACCGGCGCCCAGCACGGCGGCGGCGACAACGGCCACCGCCCCGACGAGCCGGTTGCGCACCCGCGCGGGGCGCCCTCCCGGGCGGTCCTCGCCGCCCTCCGTCATGCCCGGTCCCTTACCAGGACCCGAGCCCGTGGTCGGTCCCGAGACCGAACCGGCCGGTGATCCCGGCTTCCTTGCGCCGCCTCGAAGCCGCATCTTCCGCACCGCTGCTCGCATTCCTGTCTCGCCTGTCCACGCCATCCGGCGTCGCGGACCCGGCTCGCTCTCCGCTCACGGGGCGGACCTGCGCGAAGACCGCAGCAGCACACACTTCCGCGAGGGGAAACAGCCCGGCTCTGCGCGTCGCGACGAACGTCCTGGCCGCACCCCATGATCCGGGCAACGACCATTCCACCGGCGCCGCGCAGTGGCTCGGCAACACATGCCCGGCCACCTGAAGGAGTGAACATCAATCGGAGTTTGGCCATCAACTTCCGTGCGCCAATGTTTTCGGCCGCAACCGTGCGCGGCCCCGAACGGGTTTGGAGATGCGGACCGCTCCTGGAAGGATGCGCGCCCGCATGCCGCCGGCCCCGCGGTCCTTACCTCCGGTACGCCGCCGCCCGGCCACTCTCCGGCACCGCCGCGGCCTCCCGCCACCGGGGGCGGGAGCGGTGCCTCCGGCAGACTTGCGGCCATGCGCATCGAACTCGCCACCGAGCCGGGCGACCCCCAACGCCCAAACGAGGACTACGCATCGGTCGCCCTGCCGGCCTCCGGCCAGGGCGGCGCCCTCGTCCTGCTGGACGGCGTGACGCCTCCCGAGGGGGACTACGGCTGCCTCCATTCGGTGCCGTGGTTCACCGCGCGGCTCGGGGGCGCAATGCTGGAACTGTCGGTTTCACACCGGGATATGACACTCCCTGAGGTTCTCGCCGCGGCCATCTCCCGCACGGCTGATATCCATCGGGCGACCTGTGACCTTTCTCACCCTCGCACTCCGCAGGCAACCGTGGTCGCCGCACGGTGGTCCGGGGACACGGTCGAACACCTCGTCCTGTCCGATTCGGTGCTGCTCCTGGAGCGGCCGGACGGCTCGGTGCACCCGGTGCTCGACCCGCGGCTGGACGACATGCCCCCCGCGGTCCGGGAACGCCGCGCCGCCGTACGGGCGCTGCCCCGCGGCTCGGCGGAACGGGCCGCCGCGGTCCGCAAGTACGTCCGCGCGGTCGAGTCGCTGCGCAATGCGGAGGGCGGGTTCTTCACCGCGGCCGCCGACCCGGCGGTGGCCGCCCGTGCGGTGTCCGGCAGCACCCCGCGCTCCGGTCTGCGCTCCCTGACAGCACTCAGCGACGGGGCGGGCCGCTGGGCGGAGGTCTTCCACGAGGGCTCCTGGGCCGACTGCGTGGCCCTGGTGGCCGCACAGGGCCCCCAGGCGCTGATCGACCGGGTGCGGGCGTCGGAGGCGGCGGACCCGGAAGGTGCGGCCTATCCGCGCGGCAAGGCGCGGGATGACGCGGCGGTGATTTTTGTGGCTCCGTGACAATCACCGGCGGGCGGCGAAATTCTCCCGCCGCGACGGAACGGCACCACGACGGCGGCGGTCCGGGGCCATGACGGCGCCGGACACCGCGCCCGGCCCGGATGCCCCCTACGCCTCGTCCCCCTCCTGCTCCGCGTTCAGCCGGTGCAGCAGCCGGGCCAGTTCGGCGACCTCGGCGCGGTCCCAGGAGGCGAGACGGCGGGCGTACTGGGCGCGGCGGCCGGTGCGGACGCGGGTGAAGCGCTCGCGGCCCTCGTCGGTGATACGGACCAGGACCGCGCGGCCGTCCGCCGGGTCCGGCTCACGGGCGACGAGCCCGAGCCTCTCCAGGGCGTGCAGCTGACGGCTCATCGTGGCCTTGCCGACACCGAAGAAGCCGGCGAGGGCGGTGGCCCGCTGGGTGCCGGCGTCGGCCAGCCGGACGAGGAGGCCGTATGCGGCGGGTTCCAGATCGGGATGCACCTCTCGTGCCAATTCGCCGGAAGAGGCACGGGCCCGGCGGAGAAATACCGCCAATTCGCGTTCCAGGGCGAGAAATACGTGGTCCACACCAATCGGTTCGCCGTCCGCCGTCGAACCGTCGGCTCCGGTGTCGTGCACGTCAGCGCCCATTCCCGCTTTCCCTCACCTGAAAGTTTCCGCCATCGGCGGCCGAAGCCGCAGCTCGGCCAGTATTTCGCAGGATTAGACCAACGGCAGCCCCGCGACCCTCTTTTGTCACGTCGTTCTACGCGCGTATCGTCATTTGTGGCATGGCCATACCAAGCGGCCCCCGCTGTCAGCGGTTCCGCCGCGCGTCATGCACGTCGCACTTCCGTGTCCACACGCCTGCGTCATGCCGTCAGCTCCTCCCCCCTCAGGTCATCCACCGAGATCTTCGGAGGCACGTATGTCCGTGCTCAGATCCGGCTCCCCCCACCGACCCGCACGCTCCCTCGCGAGCGTGGCCGGGGTCCTTCTCGCGGTCCTCTCCCTCCTCCTCGGGCTGCCGGGCACCGCCGGCGCCGCGGCCACACGGTACGCACCGGAGCCCAGCCACCCCGGCCAGGACTGGGCCGGGTCCCAGATCGCCCGGCACGAAGGCACCGCGGCCGGCACCGCACCGTCGGCGTCCTCGCTCGCCGCGTCCGTCGAGGGCGTGGACGTCAGCAGCCACAACGGCAATGTGGCCTGGTCGACGCTCTGGAACAGCGGCGTCCGCTTCGCCTATGTGAAGGCGACCGAGTCCACCAGCTACACCAACCCGTACTTCGCGCAGCAGTACAACGGCTCGTACAACGCCGGGATGATCCGCGGCGCGTACCACTTCGCCACGCCCAACACCTCCAGCGGTGCCGCCCAGGCCACCTACTTCGTCAACCACGGCGGCGGCTGGTCGAAGGACGGGCGGACGCTGCCCGGCGCGCTCGACATGGAGTACAACCCCTACGGGGCGACCTGCTACGGGCTGAGCGCGGCCGGGCTGGTCAACTGGATGAAGGACTGGTTCGCCACCTACAAGGCCCGTACCGGCCGGGATGCGGTGATCTACACCTCCACGAGCTGGTGGAAGCAGTGCACCGGCAACTCCGCCGCCTTCGGCTCCGTCAACCCGCTGTGGATACCGCGCTACGGCTCCTCGGCCGGCGAACTCCCGGCCGGCTGGGGCTTCCACACCATCTGGCAGTACACCTCGTCCGGCCCGACGGTCGGTGACCACAACCGCTTCAACGGCGCGCTGGACCGCCTCCGGGCGCTCGCCAACGGCTAGGGACTGTCTTCGAAGCCCCGTCTGCCACGCGGCGGCCGGCCCGGCCCCTCTGCGGGAGCCGGGCCGGTCGCCGTTGCCCTCACGCCGCGACCGGCACCTCGGGAGCGGCCCCGTTCGACGCCGGGGTCAGCGCCAGCTCCAGCACCTGGCGGACGTCCGCGACCGGGTGGACCTCCAGGGCTTCGAGGATCTCGGCCGGCACATCGTCCAGGTCCGGTTCATTGCGCTGGGGGATGATCACGGTGGTGATCCCCGCCCGGTGCGCCGCCAGCAGCTTCTGCTTCACGCCGCCGATCGGCAGCACCCGCCCGGTCAGCGAGACCTCGCCGGTCATCGCCACGTCCGGCCGGACCTGGCGGCCCGACAGCAGCGAGGCCAGTGCCGTCGTCATCGTCACGCCCGCGCTCGGACCGTCCTTGGGGACGGCGCCCGCCGGTACGTGCAGATGCACTCCGCGCTCCTTCAGGTCGGCGACCGGAAGTTCCAGTTCCGCGCCGTGCGAACGCAGGAAGGACAGCGCGATGTGTGCGGACTCCTTCATGACGTCGCCGAGCTGGCCGGTCAGCTGGAGCCCGGACGCCCCGGTCTCCGGATCGGCGAGCGAGGCCTCCACATAGAGCACGTCGCCGCCGGCGCCGGTGACCGCGAGGCCGGTGACCACACCGGGCACCGCGGTGCGCCGCTCGGCCGGGTCCTGCGCCGACTCGGGGGTGTGGTGCGGCCGCCCGATCAGCGGGCGCAGCTGCTCCGCACCGACCGTGAACGGCAGCTCCTGCTGCCCGAGTTCGTGCTGTGCGGCGACCTTGCGCAGCAGCCTGGCGACCGCACGCTCCAGATTCCGTACGCCCGCCTCGCGGGTGTACTCGCCCGCCAGCTTGCGCAGCGCGTCGTCCTCCAGGGCCACCTCGCCGGCCTCCAGACCGGCCCGCTCCAGCTGGCGCGGCAGCAGGTGGTCCCGGGCGATGACGACCTTCTCGTCCTCGGTGTAGCCGTCCAGCCGGACCAGCTCCATCCGGTCGAGCAGCGGCTCGGGGATGGCTTCGAGGACGTTGGCGGTGGCCAGGAAGACCACATCGCTGAGGTCGAGTTCGACCTCCAGGTAGTGGTCGCGGAAGGTGTGGTTCTGCGCCGGGTCCAGGACCTCCAGGAGGGCGGCTGCCGGGTCGCCCCGGAAGTCGGAACCCACCTTGTCGATCTCGTCGAGCAGCACCACCGGGTTCATCGACCCGGCCTCCTTGACGGCCCGGACGATCCGGCCGGGCAGCGCGCCGACGTACGTCCGGCGGTGGCCGCGGATCTCCGCCTCGTCCCGGACGCCGCCGAGCGCGACCCGGACGAACTTGCGTCCCATGGCCCGCGCGACGGACTCACCGAGCGAGGTCTTGCCGACACCGGGCGGCCCGACGAGCGCCAGTACGGCCCCGCCGCGGCGGCCGCCGACCAGGCCGAGCCCGCGCTCGCCCCGCCGCTTGCGGACGGCCAGGTATTCGGTGATCCGCTCCTTGACGTCCTCCAGTCCGGAGTGGTCGGCGTCCAGGATCTCCTTGGCGCCGGCGATGTCGTAGGCGTCCTCGGTCCGTTCGTTCCACGGCAGTTCCAGGACGGTGTCCAGCCAGGTGCGGATCCAGGAGCCCTCGGGGTTCTGGTCGCTGGACCGCTCCAGCTTGTCGACCTCCTTGAGGGCGGCCTTGCGGACGTCCTCGGGCAGATCGGCGGCCTCGACCCGGGCGCGGTAGTCGTCGCCCTCGTCCTCCGGATCGCCGTTGAGCCCGGCGAGTTCCTTGCGGACCGCCTCCAGCTGCCGCCGCAGCAGGAACTCCCGCTGCTGCTTGTCGACGCCTTCCTGGACGTCCTTGGCGATGGATTCGGCGACATCCTGCTCGGCGAGGTGCTCGCGCAGCGCCTCGGTGGCGGCCTTCAGCCGGGCGACCGGATCGACGGTCTCCAGCAGCTGGACCTTCTGTTCGGTGGTCAGGAACGGCGAGTAGCCGGAGTTGTCGGCCAGCGTCGGTACGTCCTCGATCTGCTGGACGCGGTCGACGACCTGCCAGGCACCCCGCTTGCGCAGCCAGCTGGTGGCCAGCGCCTTGTACTCCGTGACGAGTTCGGCCACCGCACCGGGCAGCGGGTCGGGGACCGTCTCCTCGACGGTCGTGCCCTCCACCCAGAGGGCGGCTCCGGGCCCGGTCGTGCCGGAACCGATCCGTACCCGGCCCAGGCCCCGGATCAGCGCCCCGGGGTCGCCGTCGGACAGCCGCCCGACCTGCTCGATCCGCCCGAGCGTGCCGATGCCGGCGTATGTCCCGTCGACGCGGGGAACGAGCAGCACCCGCGGCTTGTTACCCGTGGTGGCGGCGGCGGCCTGCGCGGCCTCCACCGCGGCCCGGACGTCCGTGTCGGACAGGTCCAGGGGCACCACCATGCCGGGGAGCACGACCTCGTCATCGAGGGGCAGCACGGGCAGAGTGAGCGATGTGGACGTCGAAGCCATGATCTCCCCTTCGGCAAACAAGTTGAGCTTTACCCACTCAATGCAGCCGGCCCTGAAGATGTTCCCCGGTGTGCGTTCGCTGTCAGCGATCGGCCGGCGGCGAGCGAAGGCGGCGCTACCAGTGGGCGGGGCGGGACAGCGCCTCCGGCAGCCTGGTGGCGGCGTCGCCCTTGGCCGCGTTGAGCTGCGACTGGGTGAGGAAGAGGGCACCCGTGAGGTCGGCGCCGCGCAGGTCCGCGTCCCGCAGATCGGCACCGATCAGGTCCGCCGTGCGCAGATCGGCGCCCTTGAGGTCGGCGGCGATGAGGTAGGCCCCGCGGAGATTGGCGCCCCGGAGGTCGGCGCCCTTGAGGCGGGCCCCCATGAGATCGGCACCCCGCCGCTCCTTCTTGCGGCCCGGCACCGCGGCCCGTACGAGTTCGCTGGTGCGCAGCAGCAGGGCGTTGACCTCGCCCCGGTGGGCCGGGACGTCGAGCTCCGTGAGCTCCTGGGCGCTGCCGCGGGTGAAGCGCTCGGTCTTCTCCAGCGCGGTGCGCAGGTCGGCGTGCACCGGGCGGGCCGCAGGCAGGGTCAGCGCCTCGGCCAGGTACCAGAGGAGTTCGTGCAGCTGCCGCATGACGGGAAAGACGTCGAACATCTGCCGGGCGGTCCCCGGGGCCTGCCGCCAGTCCTGTCCGCCGAAGGTGACCTGGGAGACCTTCTGCCCGGCGCCGAAGCAGTCGAAGACGGTGCAGCCGGAGAAGCCCCGTGTGCGGAGGTCGCTGTGGATGCCGCAGCGGAAGTCCGTCCGGAGGTTCGGGCAGGGGCGCCCGGCGTCCTTGTCGATCGCGAAGTCCGCCGAGGCCGCGAACGGCAGCGCGACACAGCAGAGCCCGAAACAGCTTCCGCAGTCGGACTGGAGCCCGAGGTCGACGGTGTCCGGAATCGGTTGCTTGCGGTCTGAGGACAAGATGCGTGCACTCCTGCGGCCGGCGAGCACCGCACCAGGCCGCGCTCGGAACGAGCCCCCATTCTCCCAGGCGGCCAGGGCCCGGAGGGCCTCGCCGAGGCGGAGGTGTATCCGACCGATCGCCTGGGAGCGGGGCGAGCCCCTGGACTGTGTGAGCGGGCGTGCCGAGCTGCTGCGGCCGTTCTTCCGCGCGGCGGCGGACGAGGGGGACGGCATGCTGAGGTGGCTCGGACAGCGGCGGGACGCGGTCCGGCCGGGCCGCGCGGAAAAGCCCTGCCGCTTCCTCCCTCACACCTCGTCATGACTGCTACCTTCACGGCATGTTGCAGCGGATGTCCGGAGTTTTCATCGGCGCTCTCTTCGGGACGATCTTCGTGGTCGCCAACGCGCACGACCCGCTGAATCCCGCTGTCGGTATCGCCCTGCGGGTGCTCGCGGTGCTCACCTTCGCCGGGCTGCTGGCGCTCGCACTGCGGGCCGGGCGCCACGGCCGGCCCGCCGAGGCGGACGCCGAGGGTCCGCAAGCCGACTGGTTCCGGGGGAAGTTCGCGTTCGTCGTGGGCGCCGAGGTGGTGCTGCTGATCGGCGGCAATCTCGCGCTGCGGGCGGCGGGCGCCCCGCAGGAGACCGCCGTGGCCTGGATCGCGCTGATCGTCGGCCTGCACTTCGTCGCGCTGATGGCGGTCTGGAAGCGGCGCAGCATCGCCGTTCCCGGCGTCGCGCTGACCGCGCTCGGCCTGATCGGGCTGGGCATGGCGGCGACCTCGGCGGTGGCCTGGGTGCCGTTCGTCAGCGGCGTGCTGTCCGGTGTGGCGCTGCTGGGCGGCTGCGCCTACGCCATCACCCATACGTACCGGGCGACCGTCCGGTCGTAGGCGCGCGGCCCCGGAACGCTCAGTAGGTCCGCACGCCCCGCAGCGCCGGGTGGCCCAGGTCGCCCAGGAGCGGTGCGGGCCGGGCACGGCGGGCGCGCCGGCGGCGCAGCAGCGGCCAGCTCGCCGCGCCCAGGGCGAGCGAGAGCAGATGGCCCCAGTCGGACACCGGGTCGGCGTAGGCGAGCAGACCGGTCACGGCCAGGTAGCCGGCGCCGGCCAGCAGCGGCCAGCGCAGCCAGGCCGGCAGCAGGCCCGCAAGGGCTCCGATGCTGGTCATCACGCCGAAGCTGATGCCGTAGTCGAGGCGGTGCAGCGAGCTCTCCGGCAGCCGTCCCGCGGCGACCGAGAAGGCGACGGGCAGTTCGGTGGCGAGGGTGGCCAGCGCATGGCCGCCGAAGAAGACGGCGGCGGTCCACAGCCCGCCGATCCGCCGTTCCAGCGCCGTCAGGACGAAGAGAAAGCCGATGGCGTACGCGGAGGTCATGCCGCCCGCGATCCACAGGGCGCTGGCGACGAGCACCAGCAGCGGGGCCTGCGCGAGGTGGACGACGTCCGTACTGGAGCCCTGGAGCAGTCCGGAGACCAGTGCCGGGTCGGCGTACTCGGTGAAGAGCGAGGTGGCCACGAGAAGGAGGGCGTAGCCGAAGGTGAAGGGGGTGTCGGCGGGAGTGGGCAGCAGCCGCCACGGCCGCGCCCGGGGGGACATCCGAGGGCCTCTGGGCACCGCCTCCGCCGCGACGCCCCCGGCCTGCCGGGGCTCGCGTGGCCGCGGAATCCCCGGCAGCAGGTCCGGCACCGCGCCCGTCCCGTTACCCGGCCCCGGTATGACGGACGGCGCACGGCCGGCCCGTCCCTTCTCGGCGGTTCCCAGCCAGCTCACTTGTCCGAGACCCCTTCCGTCCATGGCACATCCGGTCAGCCACGCCCGTCCCCCCGGCCGTGATTCCTCTGCCTCGCCCTACGTTCCGGACCACCCTGCATGCTCAACCCATGAAGAAGCTGTGTGAGTGACATCCCTCACATCAGGCAACCGTCGTCACAGGAGGCACGTCCGTGCCACCGGCGGCGGATTCCTGTCCAAAGCGTTGGACCGGCACGGCCCGTATTGGCCACCATGACGCCATGGCTCCCGTT
The DNA here is from genome assembly GCF_023544705.1 of Streptomyces sp. MCA2. NCBI lineage: Bacteria > Bacillati > Actinomycetota > Actinomycetes > Kitasatosporales > Streptomycetaceae > Streptomyces > Streptomyces sp. MCA2. The sequence goes on along the minus strand of NZ_JAMJFM010000015.1, from coordinate 50,279 downwards.
ACTCCGACGCAGGCAACGACCGGGCTCCCCGAGACCCCGCGCACGCTCGACCGCCGCGAGGGCCCGTACGGCGAGGTGGTGCTGCGACAACGGGGCGGGCCCCTCGAAGGCCCGGGAGCGGACGGCCGCGGGACCCCCGGCCAGCCCGTGGTCTACGAGATCATCGCCAACGGCTGCTTCCTGATGGACACCTCCGACGGCCGCTCCGAACGGCTGCTGATCGACGCCGCGCTGGCCGCGCTGCCGCCCGGCCGCGCACGGCCCTCCGTGCTGATCGGAGGCCTCGGCGTCGGCTTCTCGCTGGCCCGCGCGGCCGGGCAGCCGCGCTGGGGCCGGATCGTCGTCGTCGAGCGCGAGGAAGCCGTCATCGACTGGCACCGCACGGGCCCGCTGTCGGCGGTCTCGGCGGCCGCGCTGGCCGATCCGCGCAGCGAGATCCTGCACACCGACCTGGTCGCGCACCTGCGGACGGACGCGGACCAAGTCGCCTACGACGCCCTGTGCCTGGACATCGACAACGGCCCCGACTGGACCGTCACCGAGGACAACGGCAGCCTCTACTCCCCCACCGGACTCGCCGCCTGCCGTGACCGTCTGACATCCGGCGGAGTGCTCGCCGTCTGGTCCGCGCAGCCCTCGCCGGCATTCGAGGAAGCACTACGAAATGCCGGTTTCAGCGGGGTACATACGGAAGAGATCCCCGTTGTCCGAGGCGTCCCTGACGTGGTCCATCTTGCGCGGAAGGGCGCGTAGCCGACAGTCACACCATGCCCGTACGCTGCTGCCCAGCAATACGCGACCACGCAGGGGATGCAGGGGCGGGCGATGGACCAGACTCAGACAACGCAGGGCGGCACCGCCGCCACGCCGGGCGCCCAGCGCCGGGTACTGGTCGTGGAGGACGACCCGACGATCGTCGAGGCCATCGCGGCGCGGCTGCGCGCCGAGGGCTTCCAGGTGCAGACGGCCACCGACGGCCCGGCCGCGGTGGAGACCGCCGAGGCCTGGCAGCCGGATCTGCTGGTCCTCGATGTGATGCTGCCGGGCTTCGACGGCCTGGAGGTGTGCCGCCGGGTCCAGGCCCAGCGGCCGGTGCCGGTGATGATGCTCACCGCCCGGGACGACGAGACCGACATGCTGGTGGGCCTCGGCGTCGGCGCGGACGACTACATGACCAAGCCGTTCTCGATGCGCGAGCTGGCCGCCCGGGTGCATGTGCTGCTGCGCCGGGTCGAGCGCGCCGCGCTGGCCGCGCACACCCCGCGCACCGGCATTCTGCGGCTGGGCGAGCTGGAGATCGACCACGCCCAGCGCCGGGTGCGGGTGCGCGGCTCGGACGTCCATCTGACGCCCACCGAGTTCGATCTGCTGGTCTGCCTGGCGAACACCCCGCGCGCGGTGCTCTCCCGTGAGCAGCTGCTGGCCGAGGTGTGGGACTGGGCGGACGCCTCCGGGACCCGTACGGTCGACAGCCACATCAAGGCGCTGCGCCGCAAGATCGGCGCCGAGCGCATCCGTACGGTCCATGGTGTCGGCTACGCCCTGGAGACCCCGGCCGCATGACGCGGCGGTGGTGGCGGACGCCCGCGCAGGCACTGTGGCAGCGGGTCTGGGAGGGCCTGCGCCCGCTGGACCCGTACCGCTCGGTGAAGGCCGCGCTCGGGGCGCTGGTCAGCGTCTCGGTGATCATCACGACGCTGCTGGTGTTCGTCGCCATGCACTCGGCGACCGAGCTGCGGGTGATCACGATCTTCTCGATCATCGCCTCGCTGCTGATCACCCAGTTCGTGGCCAACAGCCTGACCGCTCCGCTCGACGAGATGACCGATGTCACCCGGTCGATGGCGCACGGCAACTACAGCCGCCGGGTCCGCTCGGAGCGCCGGGACGAGTTCGGTGACCTGGCGAACGCCTTCAACCGGATGGCGGCCGACCTGGAAGCGGTGGACACCCATCGCAAGGAGCTGGTCGCCAATGTCTCGCACGAGCTGCGCACCCCGATCGCGGCACTCCGGGCCGTCCTGGAGAACGTCGTCGACGGGGTCAGCGAGCCGGACCCGGAGACGATGCGGACGGCGCTGAAGCAGACGGAGCGGCTGGGCCGCCTCGTCGAGCACCTCCTGGACCTGTCCCGGCTGGACAACGGGGTGGTGCCGCTGCACGCCCGGCGCTTCGAGGTCTGGCCGTACCTGTCCGGGGTGCTCAAGGAGGCCAATATGAGCCGCGGCGCCTCCACGCTGTCGGGGCTGTCGGGGGCCGCCGGCTCCGGCACCCACACCCGTACGGACGTCCACCTCCACCTCGATGTCTCGCCGCCGGAGCTGACCGCGCACGCGGACGCCGAGCGGCTGCACCAGGTCGTGGCCAACCTCATCGACAACGCGATCAAGCACAGCCCGCGGCACGGCCGGGTCACGGTGCATGCGCGGCGCGGCGAGGGGCCGGGGAGCCTGGAGCTGGACGTACAGGACGAGGGGCCCGGCATCCCCGAGTCGGAGCGCTACCGGGTCTTCGAACGGTTCAACCGTGGCGGCCCGGCGCCCTCGGGCCCCGGCTCCGACGGCGGGACGGGCCTGGGCCTGGCGATCGCGCGCTGGGCGGTGGATCTGCACGGCGGACGCATCGGCGTGGCCGAATCTGCACGTGGTTGCCGGATCCGGGTCACTCTTCCGGGGTTGGAGTCAGCTCGAAGCTGACGGCCGCTGACGTAGGGTCGGTAGTGGAAGCACTCACTCCGCGGGTGCCACGGCGATGCCCCCTACCCGCGTGCAGGCAAACATCGTGTGTTTCCCGCCAAGTCATGCCCCGAAACCCCTCCGGGAATGTGACGTACACGACGAGTGCCCCTCCCGGCCTGCATCCGGGGTCACAACAGGCGTAGCCTTTATTCCCGCTGTCCACCACCTTAGGAAGCGGAAGAGGGCGGTTGCCGCCGTGTCGCTACAGTCCCCCAACAGCTCGAGCATCTCGACCGACCAAGAGGGGCAGGGAAAGAACCCTGCCGCCGCGTTCGGTCCCAATGAGTGGCTCGTCGACGAGATCTACCAGCAGTACCTCCAGGACCCGAACTCGGTAGACCGAGCCTGGTGGGACTTCTTCGCCGACTACAAGCCGGGCGGCGCCACCGCGCCGAGCCAGCCGGCGGAGGGCTCCGCCCCCGCTCCGGCGGCTCCGGCGCAGTCGTCCCCGGCGGCGCCCGCCGCAGCCGAGCCGAAGCCAGCCGCCGAGCCGGCCACCCCGGCGAAGCCGGCCGCGAGTGCTCCGGCCCCGGCCAAGGCCGCGCCGGCGAAGTCCGCGCCGGCCAAGCCGGCCGCCAAGGCCCCTCAGAAGGCCGACGGCGAGGTCACTGCCGGTCCTGAGTTCGTCACCCTGCGCGGCCCGTCGGCCGCCGTTGCGAAGAACATGAACGCCTCCCTGGAGCTGCCGACGGCCACGTCCGTCCGCGCGGTCCCGGTGAAGCTGCTCTTCGACAACCGCATCGTGATCAACAACCACCTCAAGCGCGCCCGTGGCGGGAAGGTCTCCTTCACCCACCTCATCGGGTACGCGATGGTGCAGGCCCTCAAGGCCATGCCGTCGATGAACCACTCCTTCGCGGAGAAGGACGGCAAGCCGACGCTGGTCAAGCCCGAGCACATCAACCTCGGTCTGGCCATCGACCTGGTGAAGCCGAACGGCGACCGCCAGCTCGTCGTCGCCGCCATCAAGAAGGCCGAGACGCTGACCTTCTTCGAGTTCTGGCAGGCCTACGAGGACATCGTCCGCCGGGCCCGCGACAACAAGCTGACGATGGACGACTTCACCGGAGTCACCGCGTCGCTGACGAACCCGGGCGGCATCGGCACCGTGCACTCCGTGCCGCGCCTGATGCCCGGCCAGTCCATGATCATGGGCGTCGGCGCGATGGACTACCCCGCGGAGTTCCAGGGCACCTCCCAGGACGCCCTGAACAAGCTGGGTGTCTCCAAGGTCATGACGCTGACCAGCACCTATGACCACCGCGTGATCCAGGGCGCCGCCTCCGGCGAGTTCCTGCGCATCATGAGCCAGCTGCTGCTCGGCGGCAACGAATTCTTCGACGACATCTTCAAGTCGCTGCGGATTCCGTACGAGCCGGTCCGCTGGCTGCGCGACATCGACGCCTCGCACGACGACGACGTCACCAAGGCCGCGCGGGTCTTCGAGCTGATCCACTCCTACCGGGTCCGCGGCCACGTCATGGCCGACACCGACCCGCTGGAGTACCACCAGCGCAAGCACCCCGACCTCGACATCACCGAGCACGGGCTCACCCTGTGGGACCTGGAGCGCGAGTTCGCGGTCGGCGGCTTCTCCGGCAAGTCCATGATGAAGCTGCGCGACATCCTGGGCGTGCTGCGCGACTCGTACTGCCGCACCACCGGCATCGAGTTCATGCACATCCAGGACCCCAAGCAGCGCCAGTGGATCCAGGACCGGGTCGAGCGCTCGCACAAGTCGCCCGAGCGCGAGGAGCAGCTGCGCATCCTGCGCCGACTGAACTCCGCCGAGGCGTTCGAGACGTTCCTCCAGACGAAGTACGTCGGCCAGAAGCGCTTCTCGCTGGAGGGCGGCGAGTCCGTCATCCCGCTGCTGGACGCGGTCATCGACTCCGCGGCCGAGTCGCGCCTGGACGAGGTCGTCATCGGCATGGCCCACCGCGGCCGCCTCAACGTCCTCGCCAACATCGTCGGCAAGTCGTACGCGCAGATCTTCCGCGAGTTCGAGGGCAACCTCGACCCGAAGTCGATGCACGGCTCCGGCGACGTGAAGTACCACCTGGGCGCCGAGGGCACCTTCACCGGTCTCGACGGCGAGCAGATCAAGGTCTCGCTGGCCGCGAACCCCTCCCACCTGGAGGCCGTCGACCCGATCGTCGAGGGCATCGCGCGCGCCAAGCAGGACATCATCAACAAGGGCGGCACGGACTTCACGGTCCTGCCGATCCAGCTGCACGGTGACGCGGCGTTCGCCGGCCAGGGCGTGGTCGCGGAGACGCTGAACATGTCCCAGCTGCGCGGCTACCGCACCGGCGGCACGGTGCACGTCGTCATCAACAACCAGGTCGGCTTCACCGCCGCCCCGGAGTCGTCGCGTTCGTCCATGTACGCCACCGACGTGGCCCGCATGATCGAGGCGCCGATCTTCCACGTGAACGGCGACGACCCCGAGGCCGTCGTCCGCGTTGCCCGTCTGGCTTTCGAATTCCGCCAGGCGTTCAACAAGGACGTCGTCATCGACCTGATCTGCTACCGCCGCCGCGGTCACAACGAGTCCGACAACCCGGCCTTCACCCAGCCGCTGATGTACGACCTGATCGACAAGAAGCGCTCGGTGCGCAAGCTTTACACCGAGTCCCTCATCGGTCGCGGCGACATCACGCTGGAAGAGGCCGAGCAGGCGCTCCAGGACTTCCAGGGCCAGCTGGAGAAGGTCTTCACCGAGGTCCGCGACGCCACGACGGCCCCGGTGGCCCCCGAGGTGCCGCAGCCCAAGGCCGAGTTCCCGGTCTACGTGGACACCGCGATCTCCCAGGAGGTCGTCAAGCGGATCGCCGAGTCGCAGGTCAACATCCCCGAGCGGGTCACCGTCCACCCGCGGCTGCTGCCCCAGCTCCAGCGCCGCGCGGCCCAGGTCGAGGACAACACCATCGACTGGGGCATGGGCGAGACCCTCGCCGTCGGCTCGCTGCTGATGGAGGGCACCCCGGTCCGGCTCGCCGGCCAGGACTCCCGCCGCGGCACGTTCGGCCAGCGTCACGCGGTCCTGATCGACCGTGCGACCGGCGACGACTACACCCCGCTGCTCTACCTCTCCGAGGACCAGGCCCGCTTCAACGTCTACGACTCGCTGCTCAGCGAGTACGCGGCGATGGGCTTCGAGTACGGCTACTCGCTGGCCCGCCCGGAGGCGCTGGTCATGTGGGAGGCGCAGTTCGGTGACTTCGTCAACGGCGCCCAGACGGTCGTCGACGAGTTCATCTCCTCGGCGGAGCAGAAGTGGGGCCAGACGTCCGGCGTCACCCTGCTGCTCCCGCACGGCTACGAGGGCCAGGGCCCGGACCACTCCTCGGCCCGGATCGAGCGCTTCCTCCAGCTGTGCGCGCAGAACAACATGACGGTCGCCGCGCCGACCCTGCCGTCGAACTACTTCCACCTGCTGCGCTGGCAGGTCCACAACCCGCACCACAAGCCGCTGGTCGTCTTCACCCCGAAGTCGATGCTGCGTCTGAAGGCCGCGGCGTCGAAGACGGAAGAGTTCACGACGGGCGGCTTCCGCCCCGTCATCGGCGACTCCACGGTCAAGGCCGAGGATGTCCGCAAGGTCATCTTCTGCTCCGGCAAGGTCTACTACGACCTGGAGGCCGAGCGCGAGAAGCGCGGCGCGAACGACACCGCGATCGTCCGCATCGAGCGTCTCTACCCGCTTCCCGGCAAGGAGCTCCAGGCGGAGATCGCCAAGTTCCCGAACGCCGAGAAGTACCTGTGGACCCAGGAAGAGCCGGCGAACCAGGGTGCGTGGCCGTTCCTCGGCCTCAACCTGATCGACCACCTCGACCTGGCCGTCGGCGCCGATGTCCCGCACGGCGAGCGCCTGCGCCGCATCTCGCGGCCGCACTCCTCGTCGCCGGCCGTCGGCTCCGCCAAGCGCCACCAGGCAGAGCAGGCACAGCTGGTCGCGGAGGCCTTCGACGCGTAGGCGTCCGGGCCGCCGGAGCACCGGTGGATAGGTGAAGTGAAGGGCCTGTTCCCGCGGTTGCGGGGACAGGCCCTTCGCCGTGCCGGTGGCAGCTCGGCGGGGCTGCGGTCAGAAGGGCTGCGGCTCGAAGTCCCAGGTGGGGCGCCGGCGCCGGCGGGCGGACAGCGTCTGCGGGTGTGCCCCGCCCAGGGTCTCGGCCAGCTGCCGCAGCACCTCCTCCTCCAGCTTCGCGGCCCGTGGGGTGTCGCGCAGCGCGCGCAGATCGTCCGCGAGCGCCACTTTGGCCGCCAGGGTCAACGGATGGGTCTCACCCAGCGCTTCCCTTGCCCGCCGCAGGGTGTCCTCGCCCAGGGCCGCCGCGCTTTCCGCCTCACCGGTGAGGCGGAAAGCGCCACCCGCGTTCAGGGCACAGCCCAGGGCCCACGGGTGGGCGGGGCCCATGGCCCGTTCCATGCCGCTCAGCGCCCGCTCCGTCATCTGAAGCCCCGCACGGTGGTCTCCGGTCTCCCCCAGTACGAGGCCGAGGTTGCCCAGGGTGCCCACCGTGTAGGGGTGATCCTCACCGAGCAGGTCACGGTAGCTGGTGGCGACCGTCTCAGCGGCCTCCAGCGCCGGCTCCAGGTCCGCGCCCTCCCGCAGTGACACCACACGGTCCGCCTCCACCATCAGCGTCTCCGGGTGTCTCGCTCCGTGCACCAGGCGGCAGCGCCCCGCGACGTCCGCGAGCAGGGCGTCGGCCCGGCCCCCGCCATGGAGGCGCCGCAGGCACAGCGCAAGCCCGTGCTCGGCGCGCAGGGTCTGCGGATGATGCAGACCCATCACCTGCTCGTGCAGCCGTGCGGTCACCTCCTGCCGGGACGCGGCCTCCTGGTACCGGCCGACGAGGCGCAGCGCATGCGCATGGGACGTGGCGGCGTTGAGGGTCAGCGGATCGGTGGCCTGGAGCTCGCGCTCCCTGATCTCCAGCACCTCGTGGTGGGTGGCCAGGGACTCCTGGTAGCGGCCCAGCAGCCCCAGTGCGACCCCGTAGTTGCTGCGCGAGGACACCGCGCGCGGAGCCCGTGCGCCCAGCAGCACCGCGTACGACTGCCAGACCTCGGCGAAGAGTGCACAGGCCCTGTCGTACGAGCCCAGCGCCATGAGGGTGCCGGCCAGTCCGTCCTTGGCCCGCAGCAGATCGGCGTCATCGTCGGCCCGCTCGGCAGTCAGCTCGTCCACGATCGCGCCGCCGACCGCCTCCGCCTCGCGATATCGGCCCAACCGCCGCAGCATATTGGCGTGTTGATGGGTCAGCACCAGCATCGTGCGCTGCATCGGTGCCGGCCTGCTCCGCCAATGGGCCATGAACCGCTCGCACAGCCGCAGCCCCATGTCGTACTCGCCGCGCACCCGGAGGTACTCGACGCAGTTGACGACCAGCCCCTGGACCGAGGGCTCCGATGTCTCCAGGGCCCCGGCCGGCTCCAGATGCTCGATCAGGTCGGCATAACGCTCCCAGGTCAGGGTGTCGCCGGGGTTCTGCGGATCGGCGGAGACCAGCACCCGGCAGGCCGCCGCGGACAGCGCGTCCCGCTCCTCCTCCACCAAGTCGCTGCGCAGGAAGCGGTGGTAGAGCCGGTGCATCTGCACGGTCACCACTCCGGGCCGCGACGCCTGTCCCTCCGTCAGGCGTACGGCGGTGGATTCGGTCAGCCGCCGCAGGGCCGTGTTCCAGCTGATCGGCTCGGCCGCGAGATCGGCCAGATACCCGGGCAGATCGGTACGCCGGGCCTTGATCAGCAGCGACACGGGGATCGCGTCGGGAGCGAAGAAAGCGAACAGCTTGAGCAGTTCGACAGCGGCGGGGCTGCGCTCGCGCAGGGTGTTGAGGGTGATGGCCCAACTGGTCTGGAAGGCCATCGGGTAGTCGGTGGAGATGCGGATCCCGACCAGACTCGGCTCGCCCCGGCGGATCAGCTCGATGTACTCCCGCGGCGACAACGGGTTGGCGTCCAGCCAGGCCGCGGTCTGGGCCAGCAGCAGCGGCAGGTCCTGCACGGCCGCCGAGAGGTCGTCCGCGTCCCTCGGCGTCAGCCGCGGGGCCCGCCGCCGCGCGTAGCCGACGCTCTCGAAGCGGGTGAACGACGGCACCTCGATCTCCTGGGCGCCGCCGGAGCCCGACCAGTCCCGGCTCAGCGTCGTGATCAGGACATGGCCCGGGCCGCCGGGGACCAGTTCCTCGATCTGCTCCATGTCGTCGGCGCTGTCGAAGATCAGCAGCCAGCGGCGGTAGGGGCGCCCCGCACGCAGCGCCTCGTGCACCGCCCGGATCCGGTCACCGATCCCCTGCCCCACGGGCAGCCCGAGCCGGGAGGCCAGCTCCGCCAGCTGCTCGCGCGCCGCACCGCGGTTCGTGGCGCTGATCCACCACACCACGTCGTAGTCGTTGCCGAACCGGTGGGCGTACTCGGCCGCGATCTGGCTCTTGCCGACACCGGAGATGCCGTACAGCGCGAGACGGGTCTCCACCAGGGGCGAGCGTCCGGCGGAGCGCGCCAGCTTCCCGTACATCTCCTCCAGCACACCGTCGCGGCCGGTGAAACGGTTGTTGCGGCGGGGGATGTTCCAGACCTCGGGGGGATCGTCCGGGAAACGTGGTGCGCTGGACGCCTCCTCGTCGACGGCCCGGCCGGACGGGGCGATGCCCAGCCGGTCCAGCACCCGGCGGCCGGCCTCGTCGGCGTCCACGGCCCGCAGGTCGACAGGGCGCAGCACGGCGGCCGTGGTGGGCAAGGGCTGGGTGGCCACGCTCACCGCCGCGAACCGGTCGGCGTGCGGTGGGACCACCTCGCGCAGTGCGGCCGTCCACTCCTCCTGCGAGCGGGTCCCCAGCCGGAAATACCAGTCGTCCAGCACCATCAGCAGCCGGCCCTCGGCGCTCAGCAGCCCCGACAGCTCGTCCACCAGGGCGGCGTCCGGCTGTGGATCCCAGCGCAGCATCGTCGTGACCTGCCCCCGCCGCTCCAGCTGATGGGCGAGCCAGGCCGCCCACGGCCTGGCGAAGCCCGCATAGCTGATCGTGATGTCGCTGCGGGCCGCGCGGAGGTCAGGGGCTCCGGACGTACGGGTGGCACCGGGCGTCCGCGCGGCCCCGGGCACCGCCGCGGACCGCTCCGTGGCCGCCGGGATCTCGTAGACCGCCCCGTCGCCGCCGACCAGCTGCACACTGTGCTGTCCGACCCAGGCGCGGACCGTCTCCCCGGCACCGATGAGCAGGGTGCGGGTGCCGTACGCGGTGACCAGGTCGACCACCCGTGGCTCACTGTCCGGAACCGTGACGGCGCAGGCGCCCGGCCGGTCGGCGACCGCGCCCAACAGCAGGTGGGTGCTGGTCCGGACGAGATGCAGCCGGGTCTCCGGAAGGTGGTCCGCGATGATCTCCACATCGGAGCGGGTGAGCTGCCGGGGCCTCGGGGGCTGCGGCCCGCCGTCCGTCAGCTGCGCGGCGGAGACCGACGCGAGCTGCCAGGCCGTCGTCGTCCGGCGCACCTCCTCCGGGAGGCGCTCCCAGGCCCCCGCGAACCAGCGCGCGATGCCGCCGCGGCCCTCCTCGACGAGCGCCCGTAGCGCGGGGCGCAGCGTACGGTCGATCCCTTCCTCGGCATCGGCCCCGCCGCGCAGCGCCTGCCAGACGGCATGCTCCTCGGCGAGCAGCGCGGGCGAGAGATCACGGTGGACCCGCTCGACGACGTCCCAGAGGCCGTGCACCGCGCTGCCCGGCGCAGCAGCATCCAGCCGCTGCGCGAGGTCCGCCCGCAGACCGGGCAGCAGATCCTCCCGCAGCGTGATGGAGCCGAAGCTGCGGTTGCCGACCAGCCCGCCGAACCACAGGTCGGTCTCGGCGCCGACGTCCAGCCGCGGGGCGACGGTCAGCCGTACGGCCCGCAGGAGTTCGGGTTCGATACGGGTCGCGATGCTCAGCAGCACGGCGAGTTCGCGGGCGGGCCGCCGCGGGCCGCTCACCGCCGCGCTCCCATCACCTTGCTGACGGTCGTACCGCGGTCCCAGGCGACGACGGGGAGGAGAGGGCGCCGACTCCTGGACCACAGGCGCTCGGGCAGCGGGACGAAGGCGATCGCCTCGCACCCGCCCCGGCGGATGGCGCCGACGGTCGCCTCCCATTCCGCGCCGGTCCCCCGCCAGGGGTTGAAGAGCGGGCCGCCCGCCCCGAGGTCGGACAGGATCAGTACCTGCGTACCGGGCCGTGGCGGGCGGTACGGCTGCCAGCTGCCGCGGGAGCCGGTCCCGGCACCGCGGGCCGGCACGTCTGCAAAACGCAGCACCTGTGTGCCCGCGGCGCCGACAACCGCCCGCACCCGGGCGATCACATCCTCGACGTCCCGGGCGAACGGCTCCATGGAGACCGAGACGTCGGCGAGGATCTGCACGCCGTGGCGCAGTGTGGGCAGCGGCCGGCGGGGGATCTCCGTCAGCGGACGGGCCTGCGCGATCTGTTCCGCGGCCCGGTCGAAGTCCAGCTCGCCCTCCATGGCGATCCTGGCCAGTGCCGTGCGCAGCAGGGCCGCCGTGGAGCGCGGCGCGAACAACGGCATATGGGGCGGCGGTTCGGACCGGCCGGCGTCCCGGGGCGCGGCTAAGGCGTCGACCGTCCAGCTGAAGGCGCGCGGAGCGGTCCGCTCCACCGGGGCCAGCAGTCGCACCTCGCCCTCGCCGGCCGGTGCCGCACCACGGCCGGCGGGATCGGCGGCGGGGTTGCCGGGTTCGGCGGTGGCCTCCTCGTCGTCGACGGGCTCCTCGTCCGCGGCCGGGGGCGGCTGCGGCGCACGGCGGTGCCCCACGGGCGGCGCCGTGGTGGCCGCGCCGCCCAGACCCAGCAGGGCGGCGAGCCTCTCCCATTCCTCGTCGGTGGACACCCCGAGCTCCCGCGCGGCCCGCACCAGGTCCCCCAGCCAGGCCTCGCCCCTCACACCAGGCCCCCGGTGGCCTGTTGCCGCTTGACCAGGAGCAGGGGGACCAGCCGCCGCCATGATGCCGAGCCGGGGCGGATGTCCAGGGCGCGGCAGGCACGGACGGCATCGAGGTATTCGGCGGTGCTCGGACTGCGGACGCCGTCGGCGGCCGCCTGCGCCCGTACCTTCATCAGCTCGTGCGCAATGGTCTCCGCCAGCTCCCGGTCCTTGCTGCCGACGCCGCCGGGCCATTGCGCGATATGCGCGGTGGCGATGCGCACCAGCAGGTCCTCGCCGTGCTCGGTGAGGGTGAGGTCGACACACCGGCGCTTGAAGGCGTGCGGCAGCTCCCTCTCCTCGTTGGTGGTGATGACGATGAGGTGCCGTGCCCGCTCCGTCTCCACCGGCCGCCGGGGAGCCTCCGTGCTGATCTCCGCGCCCGTCTCGATCACCCTGAACCGGTGCGAACCGAGCGGTACGAGCAGACTGTTGGGAACGTCGGGCTCGGCCTTGTCGATCTCGTCGATGAGGACGACGGCACAGTCCGGGTCGCGTCCCTGGTTGACCTCTTCGAACGGGTCCTTGCAGTCGGCGCCCCGTCGGCCGCCGGCCGCACGTCCGCGGCGGCGGGCGGACTCCGGCGCCAGCGCCCACCAGAGCACCCCCGGCTGGACGTAGGCGGCGTCGTCGCGTACCTGTCCACGGGGCCGCGGCACCTGGGCATCGCCCAGGCGTCGCACGCTGTCGTAGCTCCACAGCAGGTCCCGGGGCTGGGTGCGGTAGGTGACGACGTGTTCGTAGTAGCGCCAGTTGCGCAGCCGGGCCACCCGGGGCGCGAGCGAGGACTTCCCCGAGCCGGGCAGGCCGCTCAGCAGCAGTGGCCTGCCGGTGGCCAGCGCCACCTCGACGGCGAACTCGATCTCCTCCGACATCACATAGACCAGGCCGTCGCTGCGGTCCGGTGTGTCGAGCCCGCCCGCCATGTCGGCCGGGCGCTCTTCGGGCATATCCGTCACGGTCTTCTCCAGCCTCCGGAGACGGACGGGCCGGTGTCCCGTCGCTCGGTCATCCGCCGCGCTTCGCGCACGGCGAGCTGCTCATCATCGGCTCCGAACGGAGGGTCCAGCAGGAACGCCTCCCGCAGCCTGCCGGGCCACTGCTCGCGCGGGGCGATGGGCTGCGGCGGAATGAGCAGGATGTGCAGCCAGGCGATCCGGTCGTGCATCCAGGAGACGACCCGCTCGGCCTGCTCCAGGGTGCAGCGCCGGGCGTCGAGGATCAGATACGAGCTGCGCCCCCGTTCCTCGACCGCGTCCTCCCACCGGTCCTGCTGATGCATGCCCAGCAGATGCTTCACAGCCCGCTCGCACTCCGCCCGCAGGGCGGCCTCCTCGTCCTCCTCCCCCAGGTTCCCCAGGCCTGCCACGGTGTAGAGGTACTTGCTGGAGTCCACGCAGTAGGCACGGCTGAGGTAGTACGTCCCGGTGTCGGGGTTGCGGACGTTCAGCACCACGGTCCGTCGGCCCGCCGGCTCCCCGGTCGGCAGCACATGCCGTGCGGAGTCCGCGTCCACCCACACCGGCAGGGTCAGGGTGACCAGGTGCCCGAGGGGCACCTCGTCCATGTGGTACCTGATCGTTTCGATGACCCTGCCGAGGCGGACGACTTCGTGGGTATGGAGCATCTGGGCGGCGAGGAAACCGTGACCGGCCACCGGCGCGGCGATCCTTGCCACGTCCTCCGGTGGCAGATCGAGCGCCTCCCCGAACTTCGTCAGCCGCTCCGGCGTCCAGACCTGTCTCAGCTGGGCCGCGATGTTGTCCACCCAGTCACCGACCACATCACCGCCCCAACGCTCGGACACCTCGGGGAAGTTGGCGGTGATCGCCGCCGCCTCCTGGGCGGGCGCCACGCCCTGCCGCGGCGGCCGCGCCGCCTGGAGCGCGCCCAGTTCACGCAGCCGTGAGGTGCTCAGCTCCCGTGCCGTCACCCCGCCCACGAGAGCCGGCACCACGTGCAGCGACGGGTTGAAAAAGCGCCGCCACATGAGGAGCGAGGCTTCCTTGTGCACCCAGTCCGACGCGAGAGCATCCCGGTTCACCAGGAAGATGGCGGCCTTGCACTCCGCCAGCCAGTGATAGACCCGCGCCCGCCACTCCTCGCCGTCCGCGAGTCCCTCGACATCCACGAGCACGTCATAGCCACGCTGCCGGAGGTCCGCGGCCACCCGCTGCCTGACCTCACGGGTGTAGGGGTCGGCCTTGGAGCTGTGGCTGATGAAGACTTTGATCACCCTTGGTTCTGCCCCTGTTCCACCGTCCACTTCGCCATCCAGCCCTCGTTCTGGATCGAAATGATGTGTTCTCCGCGCTCCGCGAGGCGCTGCGCCTCCTCCTCCGTACGCCCGCCGTCGGTCCATTGTTGGATCAGCCGGTCGAGTTCGGCAGCGGTACGCGAGAACTCCATCTCCTGATAGGCGTAATTCGCCGCGGCCGCATGCGCCGTCACGGCTCCGCCCGCGGTGGCCAGAACGGGGATCCAGGCGGCGGCCTCGTCCACGGCGAAGGCGGCCGCGGCGGCCGCCAGGACGGCGGAGAGCAGCGCCAGCCCGTTCTGCGCCCGCTCCGTGGTGCGCACCTTCCGCGCCATGGCGTGCGCCTTCGGCCGGTAGTACGTGTCGAGTTGGGAGGCCAGCCGCCCGGTGACATAGGAGTCGGCTCCGGATACGGCCGGCAGCTCGCGCCGCACGGGGTCGATGTCGCGGGTGTGGCGCGCCAGGTCCGGTGCCGCGTCCAGGAGGTGCCGGGTGCGACGGGTCAGTTCCGCCGCGTCGTCAGCACCGCCGTCCTGCCCGTACGGCCCCAGGCCGGCGAGATACAGGTAGGTCTCGCTCTTGAGCGCTTCCGAGACCGAGCGCACCCGCACCCACTCGGCCAGCCGCTGGGCCGATGTCCGTCTCAGGGTGTACGGAATGAGCGCCGCCGCGACGAGCGAAAGGAACGCGGTGACTCTGCCCAACTCCAGCAGGACCGGCATGAGTTGTGAGGAGCCCACACCGAGGACGGCAGCCGTGAGACCGAGCAGCAGGCCTTGGCTGCGGGACCGGTCCACCGAGGCCTTGAGGGCATTCGCCGTCTGTGACCAGATGCTCTGCGTCCGCCAGACACGGGACACCGCCGTTCTGTCGCCTGTTCCCCCGGACACGGCCATCCCATGATGATGAGGGCACTTCACATGCTAGGCAATAAGGGCTTGTTGGAGCTTGTTGTCGACATGGCGGATAAAGGCCGCCAGGTCCGCGCAGTACACCGAGCGGTGCCGGAATCCGGTCCCCGGGCGGTAGCGATGGGCATAGTTCCCGCCACCGCACACACCGACGACCGGACATGACCGGCATGACTCCGAGAGCGCACTCAGGCCCAGCTGCCGGGCCGCCGTGCCCGGGTGGTCCAGAGCGTCGTCGAAGCTGTGGTGGGCCACATCGAGGCCCATGACCGGTGCTCCTTCATAGGCCGTCTTGAGCGAGTCGACCTGTTCCATGGCGCCGTCGGTGTCGACCACCACCGCGGCAAGGGGGGAGACGCCCATCGCCTCGGCCGCGCTCGGCACCCCGAGCAACAGCCCGATGACCTCGGTGAACAGCCGCACCCGCACGGCCGCGCGGTCGGCATCGAACCAGGAGTCGAACGCCCGGGCCAGCCAGTCGGCGTACGGGGTGGCCCGGTCGTGGGCGTGCGGGTCGGTGAGTCCCGGCGGCGGGGCCTCCCAGTTGGCATGCGGCAACAGCAGATCGAGGGCCGGCGGGGCGAAGTCCAGCAGCGAGGCGTACGTCTCGGCCGGGTCGTGCGCCAGGTCGATCGTGCACAGGATTCCCGCGTAGGCCTCCGGCCGCCCGGCCAGCAGCCGCAGCCCCCGGGTCACCGCGGTCCAGGAGGGGCGGCCGGCGTGGTCGACCCGGCTGCCGTTGTGGTGCGGCAGCCCGCCGTCGAGGCTGACACCGATGCCGATCCGGGCCGCGGCGAGTTGCTCGACGGTCCGCTCGGTGAGCAGCGTGCCGTTCGTCTGGACGCTCACCCGTACCCGGCACCGGTCCCCGACCACGTCATGGACCGCTCGCCGGACCACCGAGGCCATGTGCGTCACCGTCCGTGGACCGGACAACAGCGGTTCGCCGCCGTGCAGTTCGATCCGGATCTCGCGCAGGTCATGCGTGGCGACATGCTCCGCGATCCGGTGTGCAGTGCGCCGCAGCACCTCGTCGGTGACCCGGTTGGGCCGCGTCCGCCAGCTGCTGTCCGCACCGTTGTAGATGTAGCAGTAGGTGCACGCCAGGTTGCACCGGCTGTGCACCTTGAGCACGAACTGCCGGAACGGCACCGGCCGGACCCCGTCGCGGCGCAGGCCGGCCACGTCCAGGAGGGCGTGCGGCCATGGCGCACAGCCGTGCGGATCGGTCACGGCCCCCGTCACAAGACGATGCCCGGCCCGTCCTCGTAGTACGCGACGGCGACGGCATCGCCACGGGCCCGGTCGCTGAGCACGCTCAGCACATCCGCCAGCACCGGGTGCTCCACCCGCTGCCGCAGGGCCATCAGATCGAGCGCGCTCCGGTCGGACAGCGCGACTCCCCCGGGACCGGGCTCCGGCCGGCCGCCGTCACGAGGATCCGACACAACGCTCCCTCCAGGGAGACCAGTAGGGTCCCCTCGCCGCAGTCCTCATCCTGCGGCGACGAGACCCCCATCGTAGTACGGAGCCTTTACACGGGTTGCGGCTCGAAGTCCCAGTAGGGGCGGCGCCGGCGGCGGGCCGAGACCGTATGGGGATGCTCGGCGCCGAGGGTGTCGGTGAGCTGCTGTACGGCCTCCTGCTCCAGCTTCGAGGCGTCCCTGGCACGGCGCAGCGCCCGCAGGTCGTCGGCGAGCGCGGTCTTCGCCGACAGGGTCAGCGGATGTGTGTCGCCCAGTACCTCGGCGGCGCGCTGCATGGTGTCCCGGCCCAGTTCGACGGCGCCTTCCTCGTCGTCGGCGCGGTTGCGGGCCGCGGCGGCGTTCAGCGCACAGCCCAGTGTCCAGGGGTGGTCGGCGCCCACGGCCGTGGTCATCCCTTCGAGCGCCTGTGCCGCCAGGGCCAGCGCCTGTGCGTGCTCGCCGAATTCCGAGCGCACCAGACCCGCGTTGGCGAGCGTCCCCAGGGCGTACGGATGCTTCTCCCCGACCAGCGTGCGGTAGCGCTCGGCGACCTCTTCGGCCAGTTCACGGGCGCGGCCGAGGTCGCCGTGTTCGCGCAGGAACGTGGCGTGGTCCGCCTGCATCATGAAGGTGTCCGGGTGCCGCACGCCCAGCACCCGCTTGCTGCGCTCGACGACATCCGCCATCAGCGCGCCCGCCTGTGCGGTGTCGCCCATGCGGCGCATGCACAGCGCGAGATTGTGCTCGGCGCGCAGGGTCTGCGGGGTGTGCAGGCCCATCACCTGGCGGTGCAGCCGCGCGTTCAGTTCCTGGCGCGAGAGGGCGTCGCGGTACTCGCCGGTCAGCCGCAGCATCCGGGCATAGCCCGTGCCGGTGCCGAGGGTCAGGTGGTGGCGGGCGCGCAGCTCGCGCTCCCGGATCGTGACCACCTCGCGCAGCAGGGCCAGCGCTTCCGGGTAGCGTCCGAGCAGCCCCAGCGCGATGGCGAGGTTGTTGCGTGACGCGACGGTGCGCGGGGCTTCGGGGCCGAGCAGTTCGGTGTAGTGCGCGGCGACCTCTTCGAAAAGGTCGCACGCCCGTTGGTAGGCCCCCAGCGTCATCAGGGTCCCGGCCAGTCCGTCCTTGGCCCGCAGCAGATCCGCGTCGGCCTCGACGCGTCCGGCCTCGCCGTCCCCCGCGCGCTCGGCACGCTCGGACTCCAGCTCGTCCACGATGGCGCTGCCGACCGCCTCCGCCTCGCGGTAACGGCCCAGCCGCCGCAGCATGTTGGCGTGCTGGTGGGTCAGCACCAGCATCGTGCGCTGTGTCGGTGCCAGCCTGGTCTTCCACCGGAACATGAACTGTTCGCACAGCCGCAGCCCCATGCGGTACTCGCCGCGCACCCGGAGGTACTCGACGCAGTTGACGACCAGCCCCTGCACCGACGGGTCCGCGCTGTCCAGCGCACCGGCCGGCTCCAGATGCGGGATGAGCTCGGCGTAGCGGTCCCACTCCCGGGTGTCGAAGGGGTTCTGCGGATCGGCGGAGACCAGCACCCGGCAGGCCGCCGCGGACAGCGCGTCCCGCTCCTCCTCGGTCATGTCGCTGCGCAGGAAGCGGTGGTAGAGCCGGTGCATCTGGGCGGTTTCGACGGCCGGGTCCTGCCCCGAGGAGACCTGGTAGTCCAGGCGTACCGCGGTGGATTCGGTCAGCCGCCGCAGGGCCGTGTTCCAGCTGATCGGCTCGGCCGCGAGATCGGCGAGGTGCTCGGGCAGGTCACCGCGGCGGGCCTTGGCCAGCTTGGGAACGGGGATCGCGTCGGGGGCGAAGAAGGCGAACAGCTTGAGCAGTTCGACGGCGGCGGGGCTGCGCTCGCGCAGGGTGTTGAGGGTTATGGCCCAACTGGTCTGGAAGGCCATCGGGTAGTCGGTGGAGATGCGGATCCCGACCAGGCTCGGCTCGCCCCGGCGGATCAGCTCGATGTACTCCCGCGGCGGCATCGGGTTGGCGTCCAGCCAGGCCGCGGTCTGGGCCAGCAGCAGCGGCAGGTCCTGCACCGCGTCGGAGAGGTCGTCCGCGTCCCTCGACGTCAGCCGCGGGGCCCGCCGCCGCGCGTAGGCGACGCTCTCGATGCGGGTGAAGGGGAGGACCTCGATCTCCTGGGCACTGCCGGAGCCCGACCAGTCGCGGGTGAGGGTGGTGATCAGGACGTGGCCGCGGCCGTCGGGGACCAGGTCCTCGATCTGCTCCATGTCGTCGGCGCTGTCGAAGATCAGCAGCCAGCGGCGGTAGGGGCGGCCGGTACGCAGCGCCTCGTGCACCGCCCGGATCCGGTCGCCGATCTCCTGCCCCACGGGCAGCCCGAGGCGGGAGGCCAGCTCCGCCAGCTGCTCGCGCGCCGCACCTCGGTTCGTGGCGCTGATCCACCACACCACGTCGTAGTCGTTGCCGAACCGGTGGGCGTACTCGGCGGCGATCTGGCTCTTGCCGACGCCGGAGATGCCGTACAGCGCGAGACGGGTCTCCAGGGGCGGACCGGAGTTCCCCCCGGAGCCCGCCAGCTTGCCGTACAGCTCTTCCAGTGCGTCGTCGCGGCCGGTGAAGCGGTTGTTGCGGCGGGGGATGTTCCAGATCTCGGGGGGATCGTTGGGGAAGCGCGGTGCGCCGGGCGCGTCCTCGTTCCCGGCCGGGCCGGTCACCGGGATGCCCAGCCGGTTCAGCACCCGGCGGTTGGCTTCGGTCGCGTCCAGGTCGCGCAGGTCGGCGGGGCGCAACAGGGAGGCCGTGGCGGGCAGGGACTGGGTGGCCACGCTCACCGCCGCGAACCGCTCGGCGTGCGGGGAGACCACCTCGCGCAGTGCGGCCGTCCACTCCTCCTGCGTCTTGGGGCCCAGCCGGAAATACCAGTCGTCCAGCACCATCAGCAGCCGGCCCTCGGCGGTGAGGAGTCCCGACAGCTCCTCGGCCAGGGCGGTGTCCGCCTGCGGATCCCAGCGGAGCATCGTCGTGTGGTGCCCCAGCTGCTCCAGCTGATGGGAGAGCCAGGCCGCCCACGGCCGGGCGAAGCCCGCATAGCTGATCGTGATGTGGTCGGCGGCGCCGGCGGAACTGGACTGATCGGCCATGCGACCGTCTCCCTGCGATGCGGTGGGTCAAGCGTGCTCAGCTGCCTGGCTGGCTGGCACGATAACCCAAGTGTGCCCCGATATGACGACAGTGCGTCAGGTCATCTCGGGAGCCGTGCGGTTGGGTCCAGGGACGCCTTCAGGCGTCGTGCGATGTGCCGGATCAGTCTCTCCAGATCCCCGCAGTACACGGACGGGTTACGGAAACCGCTGCCGGCGTCGCGGTAGCGGTGGGCGTAGTTCCCGCCACCGCAGACCTCCACCAGCGCACAGGAGCGGCACCGGTCGCCGAGCCCGTCCCTGCCCTGTCTGCGGGCGGCCATGCCCGGGTGCGCGAGGGCTTCGTCGAAGCTGTGCCGGAAGACGTCCAGGCCGGTCGCGGCCGCTCCGTCGTAGGCGGACTTGAGCGAGTCCACCTGCTCGATGGCGCCGTCGGTGTCCACCACCAGGGCGACGACGGGTGAGAGTCCGACCGCTTCCGTGGAACTGGGCCGCCCCAGGAGCAGGCCGATGATCTCGGTGAACAGCCGGACCCGCAGCCCCTGTCCCGGACCGTCCCACCAGAGGTCGAACGCGGTGCACAGCCAGTCTCCGTACGGGGTGGAGCTCGCCGCGCCCACGGGGGCCGGGGGCGGGCTGGACCAGTTGGCGTGCGGGAGGAGGAAGTCGAGCATGGGCGGGCCCATCGCCCGCAGGCTCCGGTAGACCTGTGCCGGATCGGCCGTGAGATCGATGGTGCACAGGATGCCCGCGAACGTTCCGGGGTGCCCGGACAGCAGCCGTGCGGCGCGGGAGGCCGCGGGCCAGGAGGACCGGCCCGCGTGATCGGTCCGGCGGCGGTTGAGCCCGGCGGTGCCGCCGTCCAGGCTCAGCCCGATCCGGAACCCCGCGTCGGCCAGCGCCCCGAGCGACGCGGCGGTGAGGAGGGTGCCGTTGGTCTGCACCCCGAAGTGCACCGCGCACTGCACGGGGACCGCCGCCCGGATGGCCTGCGCCTGGTCGAGAAGCGGGCCGGGCCCGGTGAGCAGGGGTTCTCCGCCGTGCAGGTCGATGCGGATCTCACGCAGCCGGTGGGCGCTGACGTGTTCGGCGATGCGCAGGGCGGTCTGGCGTACGGTGCCCGGCGGGGCGGCCCGCGGGCGGTGGCGCCAACTGCGGTCAGGGCTGGTGTAGATGTAGCAGTAGGTGCAGGCGAGGTTGCAGCGGCTGTGCAGCTTCAGGACGAACTGCCGGAAGGGGACCGCGGCGGCCCGGTCGGTCTCGCACACCACGACGTCGCCCCCCGCCTCCGTCGACGTCCGGACACCCGGCCGACGCCCGCTGCTCCATACATGGCTCGCCCCTCGACGAGGCAACCGAAGTCGGTCGACAGCTGGCCGAATTCATTAACCTATTGCCCAAATTCAGTCGTTCAGGACGGGTCGGCGGAAACCCACATGCCCGGCCCGTCGTCGTAGTAGGCCACCGCTTCGCCCGCCGGCACCCAATTGCGCACCAGCAGCGCCGCCACCTCCCGGAGCATCGGATGCCCGGTCCTCTCGGCCAGCGCAGCCACATCGACCCCGTCGAAGACCGGCAGCCGCTCGGCCGACGGCACCGGCGGGTCGGCGACCACCGGTTCGGTGCGGGGGGTAGTCGCCACGCTGCTCTCCTCTGGCCGGCTGGACGTGTGTGTTCCCGAACTCCCGTCCACAGAAACACGTTCCGGTGAGGACTGCCAGGCAGCCGGACGGGGGCGCGGGGCGGTCAGGCGGTGGTTTCGAGGGCGCGCATCCGGGCGCGGGTGCGCTGGGCCTCGTCGCCGGTGTCCTCGGCGGCGCGCTGCCACTGCTCCCAGCTCTCGCGGTAGGCGTGCAGCGCGGAACGGGGGCCCGCGGTGACCTCCAGGACCTCGCCGCGGCGGTGGTGGGCGCGGGCGGCCAGCAGCGGGCTGTCGGCCCGCCGGGCGGCCGCGGCGGCGCGGCGGAAGCAGGCGGCGGCCCGGTCGTGGCGCTCGCGGGAGTCGAAGCGGCGGTCCAACAGCAGCTGGACATCGCCCACTTCGAGCCAGGCCTCGGCCGAGACCGCGTCCGGTACGTCCACACCGCGGGCGGCCAGCTCCAGGATCCAGTCGGCCTCGTGCAGATCGGCGAGCGAGGGCTGGCGTTCGTAGCGCAGCCGCAGGGCACGGCCGAACAGCAGGCGGTGGTTGCCGAGGTCGGGGTCCTGCGGCCCGACCCGGCCCAGTGCCTCGCGCAGGACGTGCACCGCCTCGTTCGCCAGCCGTTTGCCCGGTCCGTCGGCCGGTTCCAGCCGGGCGCGCAGCAGCAGCGCCGCGCCGCGTTCGGCGAGCAGCGAGCTGTGCTCGGGCGAATCGGGGGTGGTCAGACGCAGCGCGGCGGCCAGCGCGGCAATGGCGGCGTCCAGGGCGGTCAGTGCACCGGTACGGGTGTGCACGGCGCGCTGCACGGCGGCCGTACGGCGCAGACTGGCCGCTTCCAGCGCCCGGTCGTCGAGTTCACGGGCCATCGCACGGGCGCGGTCGAGGGTGGGCAGCACGGACGGCAGCCCCGCGCCGCCGTTCAGCTGGCGGGCCGCCGCGAGATCGAGCAGCGTCTCGCAGACCAGCCGGTCGGCGGTGCTGCCGCGGCGGCGCAGCAGGACGGCGGCGGTGTCGAGGTCGTCGGCGGCGCGGACGGCGAGCGCCTCGACGGGGCGCGGCCCTTCGCCCTGGCCGCGGGCGGCCCGGCGGGCCTGGTCGAGCAGGACGCCGCCCCGGGCCGCATAGACCTCGCCGGGCACCTGCTCGCCGCTGGGCCATTGGTCGAGGAGGGTGGTGAGGGAGCGTTCCGCCTCGTCCAGGGGGTCGTCGGCCGCCATGTCGCCGTCCTGCGGAGGGTCGGCGGCGGGCAGGGCGGCCAGTCGGCGCAGGACCTCGGTGCGGAGCACGATGCTCTCCAGGACGCGGGGGTCGAGCAGGCTCATCAGCCCGCAGGCGGCGTGCAGATGGCGGGCGGCGTCGGCGAGCGCGGCGCGCTCCTCGGCGGGTGCGCCGGCGCTGCGGCGTTCCTGGGCGCGGGCGTGGCCGACCCGGCCGAGCACGATCAGCGCCCGGGTGCGCTCGGCCTCCCGGCCGGTGGCGGCCTCCTGGTCGTCGGCGGCGCCCTCGGCCGTGGCCCGTTCCGCGGCGCGTCCCGCGCGCTCCGCCTCCTCCAGGGCGTCCGGCTGGCGCCACTTGGCCCAGGCGTGCAGCAGGGCGCGGGCGAGGTCCGTACCGGCCACGGGCAGTCGTTCGGTGGCGGCGCGCAGCAGCCGGACGGCCTCGATCAGGTCCCGGACGGCGCGGTCCTGTTCGTAGCGCTCCAGGAGGGCCGCGCCCTCCGCGGCGGGGCCGTCGGACACATACGGCTGCCGGGCGGGCGGGCGCAGGGCCGGTTCGAAGCGGCGCAGCACACGTTCCGAGACCCGGGCGAAGGGTTCGGGGACGGCGCGCTGGCCGGTCTCGGGCTCACGGCCGCTGCCGGAGAGCATGGCGACCGCGACGGCCGGGAAGTTGCGGGCGCTGCGGCCGAAGGTGCGCTCGACGTAGAGCGAGCAGTGCTTGAGGACCAGGGCGGCCTCGCCCGCACTGAGCCGGCCGAGGAGTTCGTCGCGCACGCCGGGCACGAAGTCGTACCAGGGCCCGCTCGCCCCGGCCTGCTCGCCCGACGGCCGTTCGTCCGCGGGGAGTTGCGTGACCAGGCCGCTGAGCAGCACCTCGGCCAGCTCGGCCGGGCCGGTCTGCGGCAGCATCGCGCGCTGGACGAGCTGGATGACGGGGAGGGCGAGCGGGACGGCCGAGAGGTGGACGGCGAGCAGCCGGGCGGCCGGGGAGGCCTGCTGGTCGAACTCGCGGACCATACGGGCCGGTGCGGCGGGCCCGGACACCGGCGGCGGTCCGGCCGGATGCCCTTCGCCGTGCTCGGCCCGGACGACGGAGGCCGCGCCGCGCAGCGAGAGACCGGCGTCGGCGGCGGCCAGCCGGGCCCAGGAGCCGAGCGCGGAGGGGGTGGCGGAGAGGACCGGGATGGCGCGTTCGCGGGGCGCTTCGGACGGGGCGCCCGGTGCCCCGGCGGGACGCCGGCGACGGCGGGCCGGCCGGAAGTCGAGGGCCTGGTAGGGGCCCTGGCGGCGGACGAGGGTGCCGGCGACGGCGGGCAGCAGGGTGCGCGCCCACATCCGCTGCGGCAGCGGCTGGACCACGGCGAGCGGGGCGTCGGCCGCCCAGCGGTAGAGCAGCCGCTGCATCCGCCCGTCCCGCCACAGGGGGCCGGCGCAGTCGCTGACGACGAGGGTGAGGTGGTGGCCCGTCGGGTCGTGCAGCTGGTCGGCGGGGCGCAGCGGGCGGCCGGGGCCGGGGGCCGCCGCGACGCCGATGTCCGCACCGTGCGGGTGGAGGTAATGGACCGTCACATCGCGGAAGGCGCCGACCCGTTCACAGACCTGGCGCAGGTCGTGCAGCATCTGCTCCCAGACGGCCATCGAGGACGAGCCGTCCATCAGCAGCCGCAGCGCGGCCGCCCGGCGGTGCACCCCGCGCAGCACCGGGATGATCATTTCGGCGTGGGCGGAGAGCTCGGCGGTGGCGGGCTCGTCGAGTGTGCGCCGGACCGGGGCGACCGGGGGGCGGTAGCGCTGGATGGGCCGCAGCGCGCGCTGGAGCGGCAGCAGCCCGGGGAACGCGGAGGCGATCGGGACGGCGACCTCGCCCAGGCGCTGCCGGTCCGGGTCGGGGAGCCGCTCGTCCCGGGTGGGCAGCAGCTCCGCGACGCGGCGCCGGGCGCTGTCCCGGAGGGCGGACGAGGACGGGTCGGCATCGGAGGGACCGGCGCCGCCGCCCGCCGGCAATGCACCAGCGGGAGCCACGGATACGGCCGATCCCACCCGGAAAGTGGCCGGATCTGTACTGTCGTGACCCTTCGCGCGGAGCGGCCCGGCGTCCGCGGGGCCCTCCGCCCGTGACCCGTCCGGGGTGATCCACTGGGCGAGCCAGAGGGCATCGGCCATCCCGCGGGCATCGGCCGGCAGCCCCGCCGCCGTCAACCGGGCGACGAGTTCGTCGAGGGGGCCTGGGCCGGGCTCCCCGAGGGGCACCGCACTCACCTCGTCCGATCAAGAGGCCGCATCAGCTCCGCCGTCAGACGCCGTCGGGTCTCCTCCTCGTCCTCGTCCGTCCAGCCCGCCTTCTGTGTGAGGTGGATGGCGTTGAACAGCTGGTCGACGGCGCGCACATCGCCGGGCTCACGGTCCAGGAAGCGGTCGATCACCGCTTCGTAGCGCTCGGCGGCCCCCTCGCCGAAGTGGGCCCGCACCATGGCCGCGAGCCGCTCCTTGTCGGGGGCCGGGATGTGCAGGTGGATACAGCGGCGCAACAGGGGTGCCGGGAAGTCGCGCTCGCCGTTGCTGGTGAGGACGATGAAGGGGAAGGCATGGCAGCGCACCCGGCCGTCGCGCACCGTCACCCGCGCGCCGTCGTCGCTGAGCACCTCCACCTCGGGGGCGGATCCGGCCAGCCGCTCCAGCTCCGGAATCCGGAACTCCCCTTCCTCCAGCACGTTCAGGAGGTCGTTGGGCAGATCGATATCGCTTTTGTCGAGCTCGTCGACGAGCAGCACACGGGGCCGGGCCGCGGGCAGCAGGGCCGTACCGAGCGGGCCGAGGCGGATATAGCGGCCGATGCCGCCGCCGGGCTCGTCGGTGGGGTCCGCGTCCGCCGCCGTCGCGCCGTCCGCGGCGGCCGGGTCGGCGCGGGCGATCTGGAGGTCCTGGAGGCGGCCGATGGCGTCGTAGTCGTACAGGCCGTCGCGGAGCGTGCTGCGGCTGACGACCGGCCAGCCGAGCACCCGGCCGAGGCCGAGTTCATAGGCGACCGAATGTGCCAGGGTGCTCTTGCCGCTGCCCGGAGCGCCGGTCACCAGCAGCGGCCGGCGCAGATAGAGGGCGGCATTGACCAGCTCGCGCTCGGTCTCGCCGGGGCGGTGGTGGCTGGCTTCCCGGTGCTGCACGCCGAGCCTGCGCTCGGAGGAGGGGTCGAGGGCGGCCGGCGGCGCCACGAGGGGGCCGCCGTCGAAATCACGCCATGGTGGTGGCGGCGGAAGGTGCTCAATTCCGTCGTGCGGTGCCCCCGCGCCACGGTAGATGAGCCAGTCGCTCACGTCGGAACTCCTCGTCGCCGGCCAGGCCTCGGTCAGGAGCGATGGTCATGGCGGATCGCCGGAGACGTCGGCATCGTCCACCCCGGCCTCCCCCACGTCCGCCACCCACGATCACGCACGTGCGCAATCACGAACTCGTCTTCCACGACGCTATGACAGTACCCAGCCGGACGGAAGCGCACGGGGCGGTTTCCGGTCTCACCCGAGGGCATCACAGGCGGCCAAGTGCCCTGACCGGGGCGCGACTTGCCGCACGAGGGGCGGAAACGGCCGGGGCGGGCACCGGGCGTGTGCGAGGTGTAGGGGGCGTGCGCGGCGCCCGAACCGCTCCGGGGGCGGCTCCCCGGTCCGTTCATCGCGGAGAGAGCTGCGGGCGGTCCGTGAAGAGCGGCGGAATCGGGTCCTCCGGGTCGTCGTAGAGGAGCACCAGATCGCGGGCCCAGTGCGCGCCCTCCTCCGCGGCCTCGGCGGCCTTGGCCCGCAGCTGCCGGACCAGCTCGGGGAGCCGGGCCGCCCCGCCCGAGCCCTGGAGCAGCTCCCGCACCCCGCGGTGGAACTCCTCGCAGCCGGCATCGCAGTCCCGCTCCTCGCCGTGGCCGGCGGCCGGCCACAGCCCGGCCGGGAAGCCGGTGTCCAGGGCGACGCCGACCGCGTCCCGGCCGAACCCGTCGGCGACCGTATGGCACAGCGTGGGCAGCACACCCTCGCCGGCCGTCTCCAGCAGCCGCCAGATCGCCTCCACGGAGCCGGGCCGTGCGCCGTCGCCCGTGCGCGGCGCGAGGCGCAGCGCCTGGAGTTCCCGGGCCGCGGCCAGGCCCTGCCAGCGGCGCAGCCACGCCGGGTCGACCTGCTCGCGCCGTCCCTGGTCGCGCAGGATCACGGCGCGCCCGGGGCCCACCGGCCGCAGCCTGGCGGTGCGCCGGGTCGAGGCCGCGACCTCCCACTGGCCGGCGGCGGTGTGCCAGTGGCCTTCGGGGACGGCGACCTCCAGGCGTACCCGGGCGCCCGGCCCGGCGTCGCTGTCGGCCCGCAGCAGCCGTCCGCCGAGCCGTCGCAGCACCTGCTCCCGCGCCTGCTCGAAGGGCACCCCGCCGGCCGACTCCTGGACGTCCACCCGCAGCCACTGCCCTTGGCCGTAGCCCTCGCTGACCGACCAGTTGAACAGCTCCTGTCCGCCCTCGTCGTAGAACAGCGGCTCGAACTCGACGAGCACGGAGCGCGGGCGGCGCCGTACCGGACCTATCCTGCGGCGGTCCTGCGGCAGCAGCACCACCGCCTTGGCCTGCACGAACTCCGCGAGGCGGGTGGCCTGCCCGCGTACCGCGGCGGCCTGTTCGCCCGGTACGTCGCGCACCTCGTCGGCGGTCAGCTGCGCCACGATCCGCAGGTAGTGCACAAAGGCGCGCAGCTCCGTGTACGGGTCGCTGCCCTGGTAGAGCGCGCCATGGCCGTCCCGCCAGGTGCGCAGCGACCAGGCCCCGGGCCGGTCCCCGCGGTCCAGCACCTCGCCGACCGCGGCCTCCACGACCAGCGGATCGCGCGGTGCGGGCAGGTGGGCGAGCAGGTCCAGCGCCTGGAGCCGCTCCTGTACGCCCCACAGGCGGCCACGGCCCGCCATGATCGCGTGCTGGGCGTCGAACCAGGTGGGCCCGACGGCACGGCCGAGGTCCTGACCGGCCCAGTGCCAGCGGTCGTGCAGGCTCATCAGCGCGTGATACGGGTCGGGGCCGAGGCCCTCGGCGCCCGGGACCAGGTGTTCGGGGCCCAGCCCGCGCAGCGCGGCGACCGGCACCGCGAGCCCGACGTGGTCCTGTTGATGGCGGCCCTTGACGATGCCGACCACCTCGCCGCGGTCACAGTCGATCAGCGGCCCGCCCGAGGCGCCGGGCATGACCCGGACATCGCTGCCGAACTGAAGCCCCCGGGCGTCGCGGGCCCCGAAGCGGACCGCGATGAAGGTGTCGACGGGGGTGAGGGGAGCGCGCGGGGCGGCGGGCGCGCCGTGCACACCGCGCCCGTCGCGCGACTCGCGCACACCACGACCGCCGTCGGGCCCGTGCAGGCCCTGCTCGCCGTCCGAGCCGCTCCGGCCGGGCCCGCCGTCCGCCTCAGGGGCACCGCGGCCCTCGCCCGCCCCGTGGCCGCGGCGTCCGTCGCGTGGCTTTCCTGCGCCGCCTGCGCCACCCGTGTCACCTGTGTCGCCTGTGTCACATGCGTCACGCATGGCGCGTTCCCGGGACCGACCCGCGGCCGCGCCCTCGTCCGCACCACCGCCCCGGCGGCCCCGCCCGGCACCGTCCGCATCCTCGCGCCCTTCCTCGCTCCCGCCCGCGCCCGCGCCCCCGCCGGCCTGCTCGTGCCCGCGGAAGATGTACGCGTCCTCCAGGAGCGTGGCCGGCTGATCGCTGAGCCAGGCGCAGGGGTGGTCGGTCTCCGGGTCGAGCAGCCGGACCAGGGCGAGGTCGGCGCGGGCGGCGGCGGGGCCGGCTTCCGGGGCGGGGCGGCTCAGGTCGTACGCCAGCCGCGCGGGCACCACCCGGCCGCCGAACACGACCCCGAAGACGCCGTCCGGGCCGGTGTCGCGGCGTCGCCCATCGCTCGCCGCCAGCACATGGGCGCAGGTCAGCACCCATCCCGGGGCGATCAGCACCCCGCTGCCCCAGGACCGGGTGGCGGTCGCGCCCGGTGCGGCGCGCAGTCCGACGGTGGTGCGTCCGGCGTGGTCGAGGAGCTGTGCGTAGTGGGCGCGGTCACCGCGGACGGCGGACCGGCCCTCGGATGTCGTCATCAGCGGCTCGCATCATCCGGCTCCCGGCGGACGGCCGCGGGTCCCCCGTGCGCCTCCTCCGGTGACGACGTCCCGTCCTCGCGGCGCCAGGTGAGCGTGATGGAGAGGTTGGCCTTGGCCTCGCCGTCCGCGAGCAGGGCGACGGCCTTGCCCGGCTTGGCCGAGAGCTCCACGCCGAAGGTCACGCTCGTCTCGTGCGGGGCGACCCGCTCGGTCGCCCGGCGGACGCTGGCGGCGACCCCGCCGATCACCTCGCGGAGCCCCTCGACCCGGGCGCCGAGCGCGTCCCAGGCGCCGACGTCCTCGAATTCGCCGTCGGTCCCGTCCATGTCGTCCGGGCCGTCGAGCCCCGGGGCGTCGAGCCGGGAGACCCGGGCCCAGACTTCCGTACCGTCCGGCAGCTCGATCCGCTGCGCGCGATCTTGCATCACGGCCTCCTGCTCCCCGTGGGCGGCAATTCCCCCATTGCCGCAGGACCGTTGACAGGTGATCAGGCTAGCCTTCGGGCGCCTGTGGCGCGAGAGGTCCGTGAGCCTGCCTATCCTGGCCGGGAATAGCCCATGACCCCTGGTGGAGAGCGCGTGTATTTCACTGACCGTGGCATCGAGGAACTGGAGAACCGACGCGGCGAGGAGGAGGTCACCCTCGGGTGGGTGGCCGAGCAGCTGCGTACGTTCGTCGATCTGAACCCGGACTTCGAGGTGCCGGTGGAGCGGCTGGCCACCTGGCTGGCCCGGCTGGACGACGAGGACGAGGACGAGTAGCGGGCCGGGCCTGCCCCGGCGTACGGCGGGGCGGGTGCCGGCACGGGCCCCGGCCCCGGGCGGCAGGTGCCGCACGGTCCGTGCGGTCCGCACGGACCGTGCGGCGTTCCCGGAGCGGGAACGGCCCGCCGCGCGGGCGGCGGACCGTTCACGAAGGGACCTGGATCAGGCGTATCAGGAGTAGTGGAGCGCGATGCGCAGCCGCGCCTTCACGTTGCGTTCGGCGTCGGCCGCCGCGCGCCCGGCCCGCGAGTCGTGCTCGACGTAGGCCCGCTTGTTGTAGTGCTCAGCCGCCTGCGCTCCATCCTGGGCACCGTCGAGCGAGCGCCGGATCTCCGCCGCGTGCCGCGCGCGCCGGCAGGCCGCCTTCGCCTGGTCGGCGTACTTCTGGGTCGCCTTGTTGTGGCCGATGGCCTTCTTGTAGCTGTGGCGGTTGTCGGCCGACAGCGCCTTGTTGTTCGACGAGTTCGCCTTGACCACCAGGCGGTGACAGGCGGAGGCCGCGGAAGCGGTGGCGGGCGCGGCGTGTGCCGACGCGACCGGCCCGGCCACTGCGGCACCGAGCACCAGAACCGAGAGCAACCCCGTTGTCTTACGCATGTGTTCGACTCCTTCATGGCATGCGCCACGACGTCAACTGACACCGCTGAAGACTGCGCCACGGCACCGGACGGTTCCCCCTTTTCGCGCCCGAGACGACCGAGGACGCAAGGAACGGCGCACCCCGGACACACTCCCCCGAACGAGGCACTTGACTTCACTCATCCGCGATATATCGTGTCTGAAAGAGACGCGATATGTTGCGTTGCAGCAAGGCAGGGGAGGCAGGCATGTCAGCCGGGACCGAGTGGTCGCACCAACCGACGCAGGTGACCTCACCACGCACTCTGGAGGTCACCGAACCCGTCGACGCCGTGAACGTGCGCGTGGTCAACGGCACCGTCAACGTCGTCGGCACCACGGACGGCGGCCCGGCCCGCCTGGAGATCAGCGAGCTGCACGGCCCGCCGCTGACCGTCTCGTGCACCGACGGCACACTCTCGATCGCCTATGAGGACCTCCCCTGGAAGGGCTTCTTGAAGCTCCTCGACCGCAAGGGGTGGAACCGCAGCGCGGTGGTGTCGGTGACGGTGCCGGCCGGCACCCGGGTCGAGGTCGGCGTGGTCGGGGCCGGCGCGGTGGTCTCCGGCATCTCGGGGCGTACGGACGTCCGCGGCGTCTCCGGTGACAGCACG
The DNA here is from genome assembly GCF_023544705.1 of Streptomyces sp. MCA2. Lineage (NCBI taxonomy): Bacteria > Bacillati > Actinomycetota > Actinomycetes > Kitasatosporales > Streptomycetaceae > Streptomyces > Streptomyces sp. MCA2. The sequence goes on along the minus strand of NZ_JAMJFM010000015.1, from coordinate 19,858 downwards.
CTCGTCGGGCTGACCGGCGGGGTGCGGGCCGACACCGTTTCCGGCAATGTCGAGGTGCAGTCGGTCAGCGGCGATCTGCGCTTCCACTCCGTCTCGGGGGATCTGACGGTCATCGACGGTGCGGGCGGCGCGGTGCGCGCCGACTCCGTCAGCGGCGACATGGTTCTCGATCTGGACCCCGCGAAGGGCGCCGACATCACCTTGACGACGGTCTCCGGGGAGGTCGCCATCCGGCTGCCCGATCCGGCGGACGCCACGGTCGACGCCAATACCGCGAGCGGCACGGTCTCCAACGCCTTCGATGATCTGCGGGTCAGCGGCCAGTGGGGCGCGAAGAAGATCACCGGCTCATTGGGCGCGGGCACCGGCAGACTCAAGGTCACCACCGTTTCCGGCGCTCTGGCCCTGCTGCGCCGCCCCTCCTTCGGGGACGAGGACGGTCGGCACGGCGCCCCCGGCGGCGGCCCGGCCCCCGGTCCGCACGAGGACTCCCCCACCGACCCGCCCGCCGAGAAGAAGGTGCTCTGAGCATGCCCCCCGTCTTCGCCCATGGCCGCCTGCGTCTCTACCTCCTCAAGCTGCTGGACGAGGCCCCGCGGCACGGCTACGAGATCATCCGCCTCCTGGAGGAACGCTTCCAGGGCCTCTACGCCCCCTCCGCCGGCACGGTCTACCCCCGGCTGGCCAAGCTGGAGGCCGAGGGCCTGGTGACCCATGCGACCGAGGGCGGCCGCAAGGTCTACTCGATCACCGATGCCGGACGGGCCGAACTCGCCGACCGTGGCGGCGAGTTGGCGGACCTGGAACTGGAGATCCGGGAGTCGGTCGCCGCGCTCGCCTCCGACATCCGGGAAGACGTGAGCGGTTCGGCGCGGGACCTGCGCCGCGAGATCCGGGAGGCCGCCCAGCAGGCCCGCAAGGACGCGCGAGGAAGCGGGAAGACCGGGCGGAACGGCGACGGGACGACGGACGCCCAGGACGACGCGGCCGGGCGGCCCTTCCCGGAGGCCTCCGACTACTTCGACGCCGCGTTCGGCGACAAGGAGTCCTGGCGGCAGACGAAGGAGGAGTTCCGGCGCGCCAAGGAGGAGTGGAAGGAGCAGGCCCGGCGGGCCAAGGAGGAGAGCCGGCGCGCCCGGCAGGACGCCCAGCGGGCCCGTAAGCAGGCCAGGGACGCCCAGGTGTTCGCGCGCGAGGAGGTCCAGCGGGTCATCAAGCGCGTACAGGAGCAGACCCAGGGGGCGGTGCGGTCGGGCGACTGGTCGGGCGCGGTGCGCGAGGCACTGTCCGAGGTGTCCCGCGAGGTCGGCCGCTTCACCGGCGGCCAGTCCGGCGCCGGGCACGGCGGCGCACCGGACGGGGCCGGGCGCGGCGGCGCGGAGAACGGGACCCGGGTGACGGTCGAGCGCGTCGACCTGGCCGAGGAGGGCGCCGAGGAGGGCCCGGCAGCCGGGGCTCCGCCGGCCCCGGAGTGGGCGCGGGAACCGGCCGGCGACAACCCGGCCCGCGACTTCGACCGGCTGCTGGATCGTTTCCGCGACGATCTGCGGGACGCGGCACGTGACCACGGCGTCACCGCCGAGCAGCTGAAGGAGTCCCGCCGCCGGCTGTCGACGGCCGCCGCCCATATCGGCGCACTGCTGCGTCATCCGGAGCAGTACGCGTCCTCCACGGACCGGGACGACTGAGCGGCCGCGTCCCCCGCGGACCGGGACGAACTGAGCAGTACGCGTCCCCGCGGACAAGGGCGAACTGAGCGATCCGGGGCCGTGCCGGGGTGGGGCGAACCGAGCGGTCCGGGGCCGTGCCGGGGCGGGTGCGCCGCATGTGCGCCCGTCCCGGCACGGCCGCCCCGTTCAGCCCCCGGCGCCCGGGAGCTCCGGGGCCCCGACGCAGCTCCGCAGCGCCCCGATGAGCCGCTCGGCCCGCTGGTCACCACTGACGCCCATCCGGTTGGCGGTATAGGCGAAGCCGACGCCGAACTCATCGTCCCCGAAGGCGAATTGGCCGCCCGCGCCGCTGTGCGCGAAGGAGCGCGGGCCGAGCAGCCGGCGGAACGCCGAGTCGAGGAGGACGCCGGTACCCCAGCGCGCGCCGAGGTCCGGGAAGCCGGACCACGAAGGGCCGCCCGACAGCGGGACGAGCGCGTCGGTGACGGTGTCCTCGGACAGCAGTCGCGGCCCGCCGTCCACGCCGGTCGCGACCGCCGCGTACAGGGCCGCCGGCCCGCACGCCGACGACACCGCGCCCCCACCGGGGAATTCAGCGGTCAGCAGGGCAGGTGAGTTGTAGCCGTGCGGATCGTCCAGTCCGGGGAAGGGCAGTACGCCGTTCATCGTCAGGGCCCGTACGGGCAGCAGGTCGAGGTTCGTCATCGGGGCCCGCCCCTCGGCCTCCACGAGCCGGGCCAGCCGCGGCACTTCCTCCTGCGGCATCCCGATCCAGGTCCGGAGCCCCAGGGCGTCGCCGATGGCCGTACGGAAGTAGGCACCGGGTGTGTGGCCGGTCAGGCGCCGGATCACCTCGCCGACGAGGAAACCGAAGACGTGGGCGTGGTACTCGTGCGCGGTCCCGGGCTCCCAGAGGGGCTTCTGCTCCTCCAGGGCACGGATCACCGGCGTCCAGGCGGTCAGTTCCTCGAATGTCAACTGCCGCTCGACGAGCGGGATTCCGGCGGTGTGGGCGAGCACCATCCGGGTGGTGATCCCCTCCTTGCCGTGCCGGGCGAACTCGGGCCAGTAGCGGGCCACCGGGGCGTCGAGGTCCAGCGTCCCCTGCTGTGCGAGGAGATGGGCCGAGAAGCTGACGACGGCCTTGGCCAGGGACATGACGGGAAGGACCGTGTCCTCCTGCCACTCCCGCCCGTCCGGTCGTCGGCGATCCCGCCCCACAGGTCGACGACCTTGCGCCCGCCCACGAACACGGCTGCGGCGGCGCCGAGTTCACCGCGCTCGGCGAAGTTGCGGGCGCATTCGTCCGCGAAGGCTCCGTACCCCTCGTCGGCCCATCCGTGGCACGTCATCCGCGCTTCCTCTCAACGGGCACCTCGCCCCCCGTGGGCCGTCGGCCGGGTCACCCTACGTACGGGGCCACCCGGACACGATCGAATATCCGGGGCCCGGAGGAATCCGGCCACCGGGCCGCGACGGCCGAAAGCGGTGGGGCCCCAACCCGGCCCCGGCTACGCACAGTTGCCATCCGCGGCCTGGATTCACGCCGCGTAATCGGGGAAGTCACTACTTCGCACGGCTTTTCGCCCGGCACCGGGTTCCAGGGAGCCCCGACTGCCCGATTCCGCGGACCGACAGCCGTGTTCCCGACCCCGGTCTCCCCTCTGTCTGCGCACGCATCGTGAAGGCCATGAGGTAAAGCGATGTCGGAATACCTTTCGGTCGCCCGCCGGATGTGGCACCTGCTGGAGCCACTGCACGCCACGCTGTACTTCGCCCCCGAGGCCCGCCAGGTCGCCGCCGACCTCGGTCATGACGTGTCCTCCCGCTGGCCCAGCTATTTCGCCTGGCGTACGGCTCCGCTGGGCGCCGCCGGGCCCGAGCTGGTGGCCGCGACGTACTACTCCTTCAGCCCGCGGATGATCGCCCGCCACCTCCCGCGGATCTGGACCGTCGCGGACCCGGCCAAGGTGCTGGACGCGCGACTGCTTGCCATGGACCGTGCGCTGACCGCCCTGACCGACGGCCGGCTGAGCGCCGCGCAGCTCGCCGAGGCCGCCCGGCTGGCCCGCCAGGCCGCCGAGAACGCCGGGACGGCCGCCCGCCCGCTGGCCGCCGCCAATCGCGATCTGCCCTGGCCGGACGCGCCGCATCTGGTGCTCTGGCAGGCCGCCACGGTCCTCCGTGAACACCGCGGCGACGGCCATCTGGCGGCCCTGCTGACCTGCGAACTCGACCCCTGTGAGGCCCTGGTGTCGTTCGCCGCGATCGGTGCCGCGCCGGCCGCCGCCTTCGTGGGGCGCGGCTGGAGCGCCCAGGAGTGGAGCGACGCCCGGCACCGCCTCGCCGCCCGCGGCTGGATCGCTCCGGACGGTACCGCCACCGAGCGCGCCCGCAAGGAACGCGAGGCGATCGAGCGGACGACGGACCGGCTGGCGGCCGGCCCGTGGCGGGCACTGGGCCACTCCCGCGCCGAACGGCTGGCGCACCTGCTCCACCCCGTCCTCGGCGCGGTCTTCGAGGCCGGATATCTGCCCCGGCACGGCACGCTGGGAATCGGGACGGTGAAGGTCGGCTACCCGTAGGGGCGCGCCTTGCCGGGGCGGCGGTAGGGGCGCGCCCTTCCGGGGCGCCGTAGGGCACACCCTGCCTGGGCAGCCGTAGGGGGCACCTACCGGACAGGCCTGCCTCAGGGGCGCACTGCCGGACAGCCCGGGGGCGCGCCCTCGCCTACGGACCCGCCCCCGGCCGCCTCAACTCGCGCGCCTGCCCCGGGCCTCGTCGAGCACCCGCATCACATCTCCGTACGTCACCCCGTGATCGGCGAGCACCGCGGCGGCCGGTCCGGGCCTGGCGGTCAGCGCCATCAGCAGATGCTCGTCGCCGATGTAGCGCTCGCCGCGGCCGACCGCGATCCGCAGGGCACGCTCCAGCACCGACTTCGCCTCCGCGGTGAACGACCGGCGCGTCCGCTTCCGGCGCCCGGCCCGCCCGTCGTCGGCCAGCGCGCCCTCCCCGTGCGCCTCCTCCACCCGCGCCACGACCGCGTCGATGTCGATCCCGAGCCCGGCCAGCGCCTCCGCGTCGGCCGTCGACACCCCGCCGCGCCGGCGCACCGCCGCAAGGGCGTCCGTCACCGACTCCCGCCGCTCATGGACACCGAGTGCGGCGAGCACCCCGGCGGCCGGTGAATCCGTACGGTCCAGCAGCGCGACCAGCAGCTCCGGTTCGCCGATCGTGCCGCTGCCCATACGGTCCGCCTGCTGCACGGCGCCGCGTACCACCGCACGCGCCTCGGCCGTGAACTTCTCGAACATCAGCGCCTCCCGTGCTTCTTGTGCACTGCCTGCCTGCTGATACCCAGCTCCGCCGCGATCTCCTGCCACGACCAGCCCTTCGCACGGGCGCTGCGCACCTGTACGGCTTCGAGCTGCTCCAGCAGCCGACGGAGCGCGGCCACGGCGCGGAGCCCGATCCTGGGGTCCCGGTCGCCGGCCCGCTCGGCGAGATCCGTTGCTTCGGTCATGGATGTCAATTTACGTTGACACTCCGAACAGTGTCAACCATCATTGACACCCAGATCCCCGGATCCCCAGATCCCCGGATCCCCAGTTCCCCGGCTCCCCCACTCCCCTTGACCTCAACCGCACTTGACGATGCAGGCTCCCGCACACGCACCGCCCTCCCCACACGGAACGGAGCCCCGATGCCCCGCACCACCGACTTCCCCGACGCCCGCCGGGGCGACGCGGCGACCGTCCTCGTCAGCCCCTGGCTCGTGCCCGCCGCCGCGCTCCAGCGCGCCGCGGCCGACTCCGTGCTCGCCGAGTGGGAGCGCCAGAAGCGCCCGGACGCCATGCTCGCGCTCACCACCTTCCTGAGCACCGACGGCAGCCACGTCCTCAACTACGCGCAGTGGACGGATGACGGCGCCCACCGGGAATGGGCGCGCACCGTACGGCCCGCGGCCGTCGGCCGGATCGACGCGGCGGTCACCGGCATCCGGCGGCCCGGCCTGACCCGCTACCGCCGCCACCGCAGCCATGTCCCGGAAGGGCCCGGCCCGCGCCCCGCCCTCCTGGTCACCCCCGCCTTCGCCACGACCGGCCCGGATGCCCAACGCGCCCTCGCCGACACCGTCGTAGGGACGCTGGACCGCGAACCGGTGCCGGGGCTGCTCGGCGTTCATGTGCACCTGAGCCAGGACGGTGCACGGGTGCTCCTCTACCAGGAGTGGGCCGGCGCTTCGGCGTGGCGGGAATCCACCGGCCACGGAGCGTCCGCGCGCCTGAGGGCAACGATCGAGGCCCTGGAGGGCGTATCGCCCACTCCGGCCGTATCCGCGGCGCCCGCATCAGCGGATCCCCCAACGGGCGAACACCCCGACGCGCCCGAGACGCGCGACGTGCCCGACGCGCCCGGCCTACCCGACGTGCCGCAGTACCGCCTGCACGCCTCCCTGCTCAACATCCCCGCAACGGCCGCCGGGACCGCAGCCACAGACGGGCGGCAGCCCTAGGGGCGCCCCTCCCCTTGGGTCTGGAGGCGCCTCCCCCTAGAGGGGCTCGGGACCGGCGGCCGACAAGGCGATCACCGCCGCGGTGCCGTCCGTCCACAGGTCGGCGGCGGCCGCGTCCGGCCCCGTCAGCAGCGCCGCGTCGAACCGCTCCAGCTGCGCCCGGTGCGCACCGTCCTCCGCGAGCCGGGTACGTCCCTCGGCCGCCACCACCAGAACCTCCTGCGGACCGTCGGCTCCCTCGGCACAACCGTCAGCCGGCCGCCGCCGCGGCCACACCACCCGGCTTCCCCGCACCATCTCCACGGTCGCCGCCGCCCGCCCCTCCCGGAGCATCACATTGAGGTTGACCACGGGACCGTCCAGCAGCCGGGAGTCGGTGGCGGCGGCGCCGGGGAAGGCGAACGGGCGGCAGCGGTCCGGGAGGAGCCGCGGGGCGCCGTCCACCGTCAGCTCCAGCCCGGCGCCGTCGACGACGGTGAGGATCCGGCGGACGCCGGGCAGCGGCGAGTACGGCCCGTCCCGGGTGACGTCCGCCAGGCTGACCCGCCAGGCGAAGGCGTCCCAGCCGGCGCCCGGCGGATGGACGGCGATCTCCCGGGTCACCCCGCCGCCGTTGCTCCACGGCATGGCGGAGCGCCCTTCCGCCCGCAGGATCCGCACCGTTCCGCCCCCTCGATAATTGACGAACCGTCAGCCGTCACCCACCACCGTCAGACCGTCAGTACGACCTTGCCGAACAGCTCGCCCGCCGCCATCTTCGTGAAGCCCTCTCGCGCCCGGTCCAGCGGCAGCGTCGAGTCGATGACCGGCCGGATGCCCTTGGCCGCGCAGAAGCTGAGCAGCGACGCCAGCTCCTCCTTGCTGCCCATCGTGGAGCCGACGATCTTCAGCTCCAGGAAGAAGATCCGGTTGAGCTCCCCGCTCTTCGGGGTGAAGCCGCTGGTGGCGCCCGAGATGACCAGAGTGCCGCCGGGGCGCAGCGACTTGATGGAGTGCGACCAGGTGGCGGCGCCGACCGTCTCGATCACCGCGTCCACCCGCTGCGGCAGCCGCTCGCCGGTCGCGAACACCGCCTCGGCGCCCAGCTCCAGCGCCCGCTTGCGCTTGGCCTCGTCCCGGCTGGTGGCGAAGATCCGCAGGCCCGCGGCCGCGCCCAGCACGATGGCGGCCGTCGCGACGCCGCCGCCGGCGCCCTGCACCAGCACGCTGTCCCCGGGCCGTACGCCCGCGTTGGTGAACAGCATCCGGTACGCGGTCAGCCAGGCGGTCGGCAGACAGGCGGCCTCCGCGAAGGACAGCTCCTTCGGCTTGGGCAGCACATTCCAGGCCGGGACGGTGACCTGCTCCGCGAAGGTGCCCTGGTAGCGCTCGGTGAGGATGGAGGGCTTCTCCTTGGGGCCGACGCCGTGGCCGGTCTGCCCGATGACGGAGTGCAGCACGACCTCGTTGCCGTCCGCGTCCACTCCGGCGGCATCGCAGCCGAGGATCATCGGCAGGCTGTCGTCGGTGATCCCCACTCCGCGCAGCGACCACAGGTCGTGGTGGTTGAGGGAGGCGGCCTTGACGTTGACGGTCGTCCAGCCGGGGCGTACGTCGGGGGCGGGGCGCTCCCCCAATTCGAGGCCGTTCAGCGGCTGGTCAGGGTCGATGCGGGCGGCATAGGCAGCAAACATGATCCCAACGTAGGCCGCGGACGGGCGCTGCGGTACCGCGTACGGGTGTGACACGCACCGCGCCCGCGCGATCACCGGCCACGGGCCACACGCCACACGCCATCGGCCACCGGCCACCGGCCACCGGCCACCGGCCACCGGCACCACAACGGGCCGGGCCCGCACCGGTGAGGGTGCGGGCCCGGCCCGTTGGCGTACGACACCTGGCGCCGCGGTCAGCGGCGCGCCACGCCTTCCGCACGGGCGGCGGCCGCGACGGCGGCGGTGACGGCCGGGGCGACCCGCTCGTCGAACGGCGAGGGGATGACCCGGTCGGCGCTGAGTTCGTCGGCGACGACGGCGGCCAGCGCCTCGGCGGCGGCGAGCTTCATGCCCTCCGTGATCCGCGTGGCCCGCACCTGCATGGCGCCGGCGAAGATGCCCGGGAAGGCCAGCACGTTGTTGATCTGGTTCGGGTAGTCGCTGCGCCCGGTGGCGACCACGGCCGCGTACTTGTGCGCGACGTCCGGGTGGATCTCCGGGGTCGGGTTGGCCATCGCGAAGATCAGCGAGTCCTTCGCCATCTTCGCCACCGCCTCCTCCGGCACCGTGCCGCCGGAGACACCGATGAAGACATCGGCGCCCTCCAGTGCCTCCTCCAGCGAGCCGGTCAGCCGGCCCTTGTTGGTGAAGCCGGCCACCTCGCGCTTGACGTCCGTGAGGTCGCTGCGGTCGGCGGAGACGACGCCCTTGCGGTCACAGACCGCGACGTCTCCGATGCCCGCCTCGATGAGGATCTTGGCGATGGCGACCCCGGCCGCGCCGGCACCCGAGATGACCGCCCGCAGCTGGCCGAGCGACCGGTCGGTGAGCTTGGCCGCGTTGCGCAGCGCGGCCAGCGTGACCACGGCGGTGCCGTGCTGGTCGTCGTGGAAGACCGGGATGTCCAGCTGCTCCTGGAGCCGGCGCTCGATCTCGAAGCACCGGGGCGCCGAGATGTCCTCCAGATTGACTCCGCCGAAGGACGGGGCCATCCGGACCACGGTCTCGATGATCTCGTCGGTGTCGGTGGTGCCGAGCGCGATCGGCACGGCGTCCACACCACCGAACTGCTTGAAGAGAATGGCCTTGCCCTCCATCACGGGGAGGGAGGCCTCCGGGCCGATGTCGCCCAGGCCCAGCACCGCGGTGCCGTCCGTGACCACGGCGACGACCTGGGACTTCCAGGTGTAGTCGTAGACCAGCTCGGGCTGTTCGGCGATGGCGCTGCACACCTTGGCGACGCCCGGTGTGTACGCGAGGGACAGGTCGTCCTTGTCGCGGACCGGCACCGTCGCCTGGATGGCCATCTTGCCGCCGCGATGCAGCGCGAAAGCCGGATCGAAGGCGTCGGGCGCACTGCCCGCACCCGCACCGGTATTGCTGTCGCTGCGAGGATTGACGATCTCCGCTGCCACTTGTCTTACCCCTTTAATCGTAAATCTGCTGAGGGTGGCCACTCCCTGGTTGAGGGGTGGGCGGGCACCGCGTCCGCGCCGTGCGCAGCAGATGGCCGCCGCGCGCGGGGAGGTACGGACGCCGGGCGCGCCGCACACGCGCCCTGAGCCCCGGATGAGGGGTGTAACGCACCTTTCTACCGGACGGGCGCGGGGCCCGACGAGTCAGATTGCCCACCCTCGGCTTCAGAGTTCCGACAATAACCGCGAAATGCGCAAAAAACTCAGAAGAGCTATCCCTCGCCAGTCCGGACTTCGAGACACCCGGAGCCGCCGGACGGCCCGGGACATACCGCGGCACGGAGGATCCCCTTGCGGCACAAGGCCGCTGCCCCCGCCACTCCGTCCGTTATCCGATTTTGACCATAACGACAGTCCGCATTCCGGAGTACGGATGGCAGGATTCCGTCACCAACCGAGGTCACGACGCTCGAAGGTGTGCCTCCGGCCCTTTTGTCACGTCTTTGTCACGTCGGCTTCTCCATCCGCAGGAGGATCAGCATGACCGCAAGCACCACCCGTCGCTCGGCCGTCGGCAGGTCTCGCACAGCCGTGGCCGCGGCGACCGCGGTCGCCGCCTCGCTGCTGTTGCTCAGCGCCTGCGGCGACCAGACGGACGCGGCCATCGCCAAACGTGAAGCGAAGAAGAACCGCAACGTCAATGCGCCGCTGTTCAAGAAGCTGCCCAAGGACGTCCAGGAAAAGGCCATGCTCCAGGTCGGTTCGGACATCACGTATAAGCCGGTGGAATTCCGCTCCAACGGCAAGGTCGAGGGCATCGATCCGGATCTGGCCGAGGCGATGAGCAAGGAGCTGGGCATCAAGCTCAACTTCAACAACGCCACCTTCGACACCCTCATGGGCGGCTTGAAGTCCAAGCGCTACGACATCGCGATGTCGGCGATGACGGACACCAAGGAGCGCCAGGAGGGCATCGACAGCAACAACGGCCAGAAGATCGGCGAGGGCGTCGACTTCATCGACTACCTCAACGTCGGCGTCTCGCTCTACGTCCAGAAGGGCAAGGCCAACGGCGTCGACGGCTGGGAAACCCTGTGCGGCAAGAAGATCGCGGTGCAGCGCGGCACCGTCTCGCACGACCTGGCCAAGGACAAGTCGAAGGCCTGTGAGAAGAACGGCGAGCAGCCGATCGCGATCGAGGCGTTCGACAACGACTCCGAGGCCCAGACCCGGCTGCGCACCGCCGGTGTGGACGCCGTCTCCAGCGACTACCCGGTCGCGGCGTACGCGGTGAAGGTCTCCGGTGGCGGCAAGGATTTCGAGATGGTCGGCGGCGCGCCGCTCAAGGCGGCCCCGTACGGCATCGCGGTTCCCAAGGGCAAGCAGCAGCTGCGTGATGCGCTCCAGGCCGCGCTGGAACTCACGATCAAGAACGGCTCGTACGCCAAGGTCCTGGACAAGTGGGACGTCAAGGATGCCGCGGTCAAGAAGGTCGAGCTCAATGGCGGCTCCTGAGCCGCCGGAAGCCGTCCCGTCCCCTCCGCGCCCCTCCCGCCGAATGCTGAAAGGCAACACCCGTGTCAGTTGACGTCGACAAGTCGCCGGCGGACGCTCCGCCGCCCCAGCCCGAGCCGATCAAAGCCATCCCGGTCCGCCATTACGGCCGGTGGGTGGCGGCGATCGTCGTCATCGGGCTGGTCGCCCTGCTCGGCCGGGCCTTCGCCTCCGGGAACGTCAACTGGGACGCCATCCCCGAGTACATGTTCAACGCGGACATCCTCAAGGGCCTGCGCAACACCCTGCTGATCACCGTGCTGTCGATGATCATCGGTGTCGTCCTCGGTGTGATCCTGGCCGTGATGCGCCAGTCCAAGAACCCGGTGACCTCGACCGTGGCCTGGTTCTACGTCTGGTTCTTCCGCGGTACGCCGGTCTATGTCCAGCTGTTCCTGTGGTTCAACCTGGGCCTCGTCTTCCAGTACATCGACATCATGCCGATCTACAAGGACGAGTGGTCGGACTTCATGACCCCGTTCCTGTGCGCGCTGCTGGGCCTCGGCCTCAACGAGGCGGCGTACATGGCGGAGATCTGCCGGGCCGGCCTCAACGCCGTCGACGAGGGCCAGACCGAGGCGGCGCACGCGCTGGGCATGAGCCACGCCAAGACGCTGCGCCGGATCGTGGTGCCGCAGGCGATGCGGGTGATCGTGCCGCCGACCGGCAACGAGGTCATCAACATGCTCAAGACGTCCTCGCTGGTCATCGCCGTCCAGTACTACGATTTGCTACAGGCCGCGCAGAACGTCGGACGGGACTCCGGTGTCGTCGTGGAGATGCTGATCCTCGCCGCCGTCTGGTACCTGATCGCCACCACGGTGCTGAGCATCGGCCAGTACTACCTCGAGCGCTACTACGCTCGCGGCTCCAGCCGCCAGCTCCCGCTCACCCCGTTGCAACGCGCCAAGTCGAAGCTGTCCGGCGGCTTCAACCGCCCCGGAGGTATGGGATGACCAGCAAGATCACGACGAGCAAGGCCGCCGGCACGAGCGGCGGTCCGATGGTCAAGGCCGAGGGCGTCCACAAGTCCTTCGGCGCGGCCCACATCCTCAAGGGCATCGACCTGGAGGTCGCGCCGCGGGAGGTCTTCTGCCTGATCGGCCCGTCCGGCTCCGGCAAGTCGACGTTCCTGCGCTGCATCAACCACCTGGAGAAGGTCAACGCCGGCCGGCTGTCCGTCGACGGCGAACTGGTCGGCTACCGCGAGCACCACGGCAAGCTCTACGAGCTGCGCGACAGGGAGGTCGCCGCCCGCCGCCGCGATATCGGCATGGTCTTCCAGCGCTTCAACCTCTTCCCGCACATGACCGCGGTGGAGAACATCATGGAGGCGCCGATCCAGGTCAAGGGCGAGTCGAAGTCCGCCGCCCGGGAGCGGGCGGTCAAGCTCCTGGACCGCGTCGGACTGTCCGACAAGGCCGCGAACTACCCCTCGCAGCTCTCCGGCGGCCAGCAGCAGCGCGTCGCCATCGCCCGTGCGCTGGCGATGGAGCCCAAGCTGATGCTCTTCGACGAGCCGACCTCGGCCCTCGACCCGGAGCTGGTCGGTGACGTCCTGGACGTCATGAAGGATCTGGCCGCGGACGGTATGACGATGATCGTCGTGACCCATGAGATGGGCTTCGCCCGCGAGGTCGGCGACTCGCTGGTCTTCATGGACGACGGTGTGGTCGTCGAATCCGGCCACCCGCGCGAGGTCCTCGGCAATCCGCAGCACGACCGGACGAAGTCGTTCCTGTCGAAGGTGCTGTAGGAAGGCGACGGCCCGGGACGAGCCGCGGCGGGACCTCTCCTTCCGGAGAGCGTCCCGCCGCGGTTCGTCGTTCCCGTTCCGCCCCGGCGCCGCCGCGGCGCGTCATGGCCCTACTTCAGGCCCAGCACCAGCCCGTCCGTGGGCGAGGCCCAGACCGGCCGGGCCTCCGCGAAGCCGGATTCGCGCAGGACGGCCGCGTGCCATGCCGCCGAGGGGGTGTCGCCGTCCGCGTGCTCGCCGTAGATCTCGAAGCGCTCGGCGGTCGGCGCGGCCAGCCGCGGGTCGGCAGCGGCCAACTGCCACCACTCGGCCCAGTCGACGGCGCCGGACGCCTTCGCCTCTTCCCTGCGCGCATGCCGGAAGGCCCGCTCGGCGGCGTTGATCCGCGGGGTGCCCTCCTCGGGCATGTGGTCGGCGTTCATGAAGACCCCGCCGTCCCGCACCAGGGTGCCGAGCTGCCCGTACAGCCCCCGGAGGTCCTCGGTGTACAGCCAGTGCAGTGCGGTGGCGGTGAGCACCGCGTCGTACGAGTCGTGCGGCAGCTTCTCCGTCCACCGGGGGTCCTTGAGATCGGCCCGTACGAAGCGGACCCGGGACTCGCCTTCGAAGTACCCTTCCGCGATGGCCAGCAGCGCGGGATCCAGATCGACGCCCACACTCTCGGCCTTGGGGAACCGCTTCAGCAGCCGGTCGGAGATACTTCCCGTGCCGCACGCGAGGTCCAGAACCCGGGGCTCGGGGCCCACCAGCGCCTCGACCATGTCCAGCATCACCCGGAACCGCTCCTCGCGGTCGGGGAGGTACCACTCCTGCTGGCGGTCCCAACTGTTCTGCCACGCCTGCCAATCGGCGCCGACGACGGTCTCGGTCATCGCTTCCCCTCCAGGCCGTAATACCCTCGTACTAAGGACACCCCTTACTACGAGCAAGTACCCGTACCTTAGCCCCCGCCCGTAAGGACTACAAGTGGAACTGGCCTATTACTCGGACTATGCCGTGCGACTGGTCAACACCGAGCAGCCCGAGCGCGGCACCGACAGCCTCACCTCGGTCGAGGTCGTACGGGAACTCTTCGGCCCCGCCCAGCAGGCCGCCCGGCGCGCGACCGACAGCGACGTGACCCGGCTGCGCACGGTCCGCGCCCGGCTGCGCGCCGTCTTCGAGGCCGCCGACGCCGGCGACGAGGTGCTGGCCGTGGACCTGCTCAACGCCCTGATGATGGAGTTCCCCGTCAGCCCGCAGATCTCCGGCCACGAATACCGGGACGACAACGGCCGCCCCGACTGGCACATGCACATCGCCGACCACGCCGCCAACGCGACCGCCGGCTTCACCGCGACCGCCTGTATGGGACTGGCCTTCCACCTCACCGAGCTGGGCGTGGACCGGCTGGGCCTCTGCGAGGCACGGCCGTGCCGCAACGTCTACCTGGACACCTCGACCAACCGCTCCCGGCGCTACTGCTCCGACCGCTGCGCGACCCGCGCCAATGTCGCCGCCTACCGCGCCCGCAAGCGCCTGGAGAGCGAGCGCTCGGCCCTCACCGGCCGGACCGCCGACACCACCCAGGACAGCACCCCGGCGACCGACCGCTGAATCCCCCGCGGCGGCCGCACCCGCACCCAGGCACGGGCGAGGACCAGTTCGTCCGGAACCACCCCGAATTCCCGGCTGTCGTTCTCGACGAACGGATTGTCCCCCTGCACCCACCAGCCGCCGTCACGCCGCTGCACGGCCCGCTTGACGATCAGCAGATCCTGCCGGAACGGATGCCGCAGCACGACCACGTCACCGGGCCGCACCGCCGCCCCGTACTGCACCACCAGCTGATCGCCGGGCCGCAGCGTCGGCACCATCGACGGGTTGTAGACCTCGGCCAGCCCGAAGGCGCGAAGGAGCCCGCCCCGCTCGTGCCCCGCCTCCGGGTCCTCGCCCCGCTCCGGCCCACGCTCATGTACCCGCTCCGGCATCCCGTACCTCCCGGCCCAGCCCCGGTCCGACCCGCTCACCGGTCCATCCTCCATCAGTCCCGCCCCGGCCCCGGACTTTTGCCCTAAGACCCCCGGGCCGACCACGAAAAGCCTTCCCGCACCGAGTAATCTCGCACCTGAGAAGACGATCACGAGGAAGGACTGAACATGCTTTCCCGCCTGTTCGCCCCCAAGGTGAAGGTCAGCGCCCACTGCGACCTGCCCTGCGGCGTGTACGACCCTGCCCAGGCCCGCATCGAGGCCGAGTCCGTCAAGGCCGTCCAGGAGAAGTACCAGGCCAACGAGGACGCGGACTTCCGCACCCGCGCCGTCCTGATCAAGGAGCAGCGCGCCGAGCTGGCCAAGCACCACGTCTCGGTGCTGTGGAGCGACTACTTCAAGCCGCCGCACTTCGAGAAGTACCCGGAGCTGCACCAGCTGATCAACGACACCCTCAAGGCCCTCAGCGCCGCCAAGGGGTCCCACGACCCGGCGACCGGCCAGAAGGCCCTGGACTACATCGCCCAGATCGACAAGATCTTCTGGGAGACCAAGAAGGCCTGATCTCCGGCTGGGCGGCCTGACCCGCACTTTCACGGGCGTCGCCGCCACCTGTCCGCACCCGGTCCGCATGCCGCCCCACAGGGCGTCCGTGACGGAGCGGGTGCGGTCTTCTTTTGTGGCATGGGTGCGAAGGCCGGGGCACTCGGGCCTGGCGGCTCCTCGAACGGCGACTCGGGGCCTCCATGGGCCTCTTCGACGCTCACACTTAAAATCTCTAAGTTGCCGCAGCGTTCTACGCATGTGAAGTCACGAAGGTCGAGCGAGTGCCGCTTCCTCTGCTCCCTTCAAGCCTGTACGGCTTACTCGAACTCTGGGTCCGTGCGGCGTGCACAGTCAGACGCTTACGCCGAGCGGACAGAAAAAGCCAGAAAGCGATCACACAGTGGGTGAATTCTGACACCATTGCGCGAATCTCACTTTCTGCGGGCACCTCGCAATGTTTTGTCACATCATGTGTCTCGACGAGGTCGCACGCATCAGGGCACCCGTCAAGGCTCGACGATCTCCGTCGCGCCGTGAGCAAGGGGAGCCGTGCGTGGCGACATCCACAGAGGGCAGGGACGAGGACTCGGCACCTTTGAGTAATTCGAAAGGCTTGGAGTCCATCCTGAAGCAGCTGACGGAGATTCAGCAGGCCCAGGAGCAACAGATTAGGAAGTCTAAACTGGAGCGGGTGCCGGCTTTCTTCTCAGCCGCCGTCCAGGGCCTTAAATTCCTGATCGATATTCTGCGCACCTGATTTTGACGACCGGAAAAATGCGAGGTAGCGAGATGACTGGAATTCCTGACGGGCCGTTTCCCATTCCTGCCCCACCAGATGAACAGCGGGAATGGGTCGATGCCGGCCTGAATACCCCGGGCGTGAATACGGCACGCGAGGCCCTGGAAAGCTTTGCTCCCTTCGTTGTCGACTTGAAGGGTATGCTCACCGCACCCGACAGAGACGGCAAGCGACGGTTCACCGAGAGCGCACTGCGAAATGTGCACACAGAAGCCGGAGAAATGCTTGTAGCCGTCGTACGCATGCACGGCGCCGGTGGCAGCGTCTGGGAGTACAACGAGAGGATCAGCTCATCCTGGCATTCTCTCGCCAACCCCGCGGCGCTGCGCGAGGAGGAACGCTCGCTCTCCCATGTGCGCCCGTACACGCGGGTGAAGAGCGACGGCAGTGCGGAGATACTGGCCGCCGTGGAGAGTGTGACGGCGAGCCGTGAAGTGCTGGTCGCAAACCTGGAGAAAGCCGCGAAGGAGCTGTCCCAGAGGGAAGGGTCGCGCCCCTACGACCTGGAGCAAGACCTCATCCTGAACGGACAGCAGGAGCCCGGCCTCTACCTCGCCCAGCACGTACGCATTGAGGAACCCCCTTTGCGGGACTCCGAGGGTAATTTCCGGCATCCCACGGAACACTGGCACTGGATGGCCGTGCGAGGAAACAACAGGACGGAGCGGCGCCAGCGAATCTACGGAGTGACGTCCGCCGAAGTTCTCGCCGGAATGCCGGTCAAGCACATCGGCGGCGACGGCGAGCAAATCATCTTTGATCCCAACATCTGGCTGACTCGCTTGTCCGAGTTACTCAACGCGGAATATGCGATGCACTTGAAGACCGCGGGCGCGAAGGAAATGGACGAAGTTCCCCGAGCCGTCCGTGCCTCCAAGGTGGCGGTCGTGGAATCCCATCTGGTCGTCGGATGCCCTACGCCTCGCAGGCTCTATCGCATCGTGCAGATGAGCAACAGGCGGGACCACGTCCATCCTCCACTGGAATTCACCCCCAACGACCGCGGACGTGCCCTGGGGCGCAGCACACTGGGTATTTACGTGGCCGAGGGGGCCCTTGACGAGGAAATGGCCGCGGTCCTCTCAGGCAGCGCCCCCATCTCGGACGTTCCCGGCATTCCGTCGGATGCCAAGGTATCCGAAATGCGAGATATCCGGTCGATGCAGCTCCTGAGGGAACTGTTCCCCGTCGATCGGCGCAAACGCCTGCTGATCCGGCGCGCCCTCAGCGAGTCTCCGCCGTCCCAGTTGAGCGCACCAGAGGTCAATAGGCGCGCACGCGCCTGGTCCGCCCTCACGTCCGAAAGCTATCCCAATCCGTGGAATCCACGCATTGCGGAGGTATTTCAGCTCGCCGATATCCGCGATGGCTTGGACCCCTCACGGAGGCGGCTGCCGGAACTGCTCGCCGCGGCAGAGGATGATGACGGAGCGTTTGAAGAGCTGATCGCTTTCCGCGCCGCACACTGGCTCGCCGCCTTCGACATCATCGACGCAGACCGGGGGTCTTTGACCGGTCAGAAGACCGACGACGAGGGGACGCAGGCCGCCCGAGTGCGGCGAACGGTCAAAAACAACCTGATGGCCATGCGGAACCACCGGCGGAAGGCCGTCGGCGTACTGCGGGAGCTGGCATCCGCGATGGACGAGGGCGACCGGAGGCCGCGGAAGGTGGCGGAGTCCGGGGAGCCTCTCGTCGAGCCGATGAACCGCGCCTGGTTCAACCGCGAGTTCCCGAAGGAGTCGGGCGCACGAACCCGAGGATCCTCCGTGGCGCGCACCCGGGGCAGCGGCTCGGGCGGCCCTGCGCCCACCGCGTCGACCGGCAGTTCGCCGTCCCCTGGGACACCGGCCGGCACCGGGAGAGACGCGGCGGGGGGCCACGAAACAGCGGGCCAGAATGCCTCGGCCACGGGACAGGACAGCGGACCCCACACGTCCGGGGAGCCGATGGGCCTCGCCGCTGCCGACAACCTGTCCGGGGATGCCCCTTCTGCGGGGAGCCCTGGCGCGCACGGTTCCGCTCCCCAGGGCGACGGCGTCTCGGGCCTTCCTGCGTTGGCCGAGGAACTCGAGCGGAAGGTCAGGCTCCTGGTCGAGGAGGTATCCGCGCTCCGGACGGTCACCGTGCGTCTCGCAGACCGTGCCCGGGAGGAGTCCGTGGCTCACCCCCTCAGCCGCCAGAAAGCGGACGGGGCGGGACTGGGGATGATGACGGCCGAAGTCGAGCTGCGCCGGCTGCGATCCGTGCTGGACGGTATGGCCGAGCCTCTCTGAACTTCTGGCGGGTGGGCGGCGGAGCGGGGGCGGTCCTCCTCTACCCGTAAGCGGGCGGGAGAAGAGGGAGCAGCGGGTGGGCAACGCTCACGACGGCGCCGGGCCGCCGCCCCGTCGCCACCCCCGGTGCAGACCCCCCGCCGCCATCCCCCTCACGGGCAGCTCGTCCTGTGTGGTTCCGGCCGGGCCGTGGTCCTTGGTTGTTGCTGCTTTGCCGTAGCGGTTCGCCAGGGGGGCGGAGGTGAGGCCGTGGGCGAGGACGCTGAGCAGGACGGTGCAGGCGACGACCGGGACCACCGCCTGGGTGTCGGGGGTCTTGAGTTCCTCGACCGCCAGCAGGCCGAAGATGATCGAGGCCAGGCCGCGGGGGCCGAACCAGCCCACGAACAGCACCGTTCTGGCGTCCAGACCGCTGCCGATCAGGCACAGCGCGACGGGCAGCATGCGGATCACCGTGAGGCTCAGTACGGCGTAGACCACGGTGTGCCAGGTGAAGTGGCCGAATGCCTCCGGAAGCAGGAGGGCGCCGAAGACCAGCCAGACCAGCACGGAGAACAGCGAGGCGGTCTGCTCGACGTAGAGCAGCACCCGTTGGGGGGCACCGTGCGTCGATCCGAAGGCCAGGCCGGCGACGAAGGCGGCGACGAAGCCGTTGCCGCCGATCGCGAGGGCGGAGGTGTAGCCGAGGAGGGCCAGGGCCAGTACGCCCGCGCCGGCGAAGTCCTCGGCCGCCCAGCCGTTGCGGAGGGTGGTCCGCAGCAGCCATCCGGCGGCCAGTCCGACCACCGCCCCGTATGCCGCACCGACGGCGAGCTGCACCAGGGCATGGCCGGTGGCATCCGGTCCGGCGGCACCCTCGGCCGCGGACACTCCGGCCAGGGCGAGCACCACCAGGGGTGTGGCGATGCCGTCGTTCAGGCCGCTCTCCACGTTGATGAGCCGGCGGATCCTCGCGGGCACCACGGGGTTGACCATCATCGTGGCGCCGAGCGCGGCGTCCGTCGGGGCGAGCGCGGCCCCGACGTACAGCGCGGCCCATCCCGAGACGCCGGGGAGCAGGACGGCCGCCACCAGTGTGCCCAGGCATACACACAGGGGCAGCCCGATGCCCAGCAGCCGTGCGTAGAGGCCGAGTTCCGGGCGCAGGGCGCGGAAGGAGAGCCGGGAGGCATCGGTGAAGAGCACCCAGACCAGGGTGATCTCCGCGAGTACCTTCACGGTCTCGTGCGGAAGCGGCAGGTCGAGGACGCCGGTGCCCTCGCCCAGCAGCAGCCCCAGCAGGACGAACGCGGCCGGAGCGGTCAGCTCGAAGCGCTCCATCCGCCGTGAACACAGGCACCACAGGAACAGCAGGAGCAGGACCAGGGAAAAGGTGCCATCCACGCGGGTCTCCAGGGGCTCGGCCGCACCGGCTTTCGGGCACCCCCACTCTCGGCCCTCGGCCCCTCGGCCGACCGGTCCCCGAGAGGCACGACGGCGGCTTTCACACGGTTGGTGGACGGACCCGGCCGCCCTGCCCCGCACACGCCGCCGCACCGGCCCGTCGGTCCCATGAGCGGGCGCGTTCAGAAGCCTCCCAGGCCGTTTCCGCAAAGTCCCGTCCGCCTCGCGGCGTCCGGCGCGCCCTACGGGCGAACGACCAGACGTTGAAGCCAGGCC